>URUD01000087.1 GCA_900550935.1 uncultured Roseburia sp. | reverse complement strand
TTGTAGCTTCTACCTTAGCCAGAGGAGCGCCTGCGGGCATGCAGATAGTAGCCTTGATGCCTTTTTTCTGTGCTGCCAGAGCAACGCCCTGTGCATGGTTACCTGCGGAACAAGCGATTACACCCTTGGAAGCTTCTTCTTCTGTCAGGCTTGCTGTTTTTACATAAGCACCTCTCAGCTTGAAGGAGCCTGTTACCTGCATATTTTCGCATTTGATAAATACGTTTGCGTTAGGGTTGATAAAAGCGGATTCGTACAAAGGTGTTACTCTTGCAACGCCTTCCAGTGTTTTTTTTGCGTCCTGAATCATTTCCAGTGTAAGCATTTTTCTTCCTCCTAGTGTCTTTTATATAATATGTTTTGTCTTTTTGTCAAGGACATTTTTCTGTCCTTGTCTCTCTCTCAAGTACGCATAAATTATAGTACGCAAATGCGATTCCGTCAACAGCTATTTGTGATTTTTTAGACATTTTTTGCGATTTTGTTAAAAATTCCGACAAATCCGCCAAATATGCACATTTTTCCGCACACTGCAAAATGAAATCCCCTTCTATTGTGCGTTTTTCCAATAAAAAAGTATCCCTATCATTAGGATAGAGATACTCAATTTTCCCGTTTTTTCTTGATTTATGCGGAAACACCGCTGTTTCCTCTGCTGCTTTTGCGCTTCCGCATCCGCTGCAGGGGCTTTCTGTTTTCATTATAAACATATTCGGGAGCCGCCTTGCCGTTTACAACATCCTCTGTGATAATGCAGCGTTCCACGTTTGTCTGTGTCGGGATTTCATACATAATCGGGTTAATGAATTCCTCTACAATAGAACGTAGCCCACGCGCGCCGGTTTCCCGTTCCATTGCCTTTCTTGCGATGGCACGCAGTGCTTCCTCCTTAAACTCCAGAATAACATCATCCAGTGCAAAAAGATATTCATACTGCTTTGTCAGCGCATTCTTTGGTTCTGTTAAAATATGCACAAAGGCATCCTCATCCAGATTATCCAGCGTTACCACAACAGGCAGACGACCGATAAATTCCGGAATCATACCAAACTTGCGGATATCCTCCACAGTCACCTTGGATAAAATATCGGTATCTTTATCGTATTTATCCTTCAGTTCCGAGTTGAAACCGATGGATGCGGTCTTGGTCAGGCGCTCCTTGATGATCTCGTCCAGATCCGGGAACGCACCACCGCAAATAAACAGAATGTTACGGGTGTTCACCGTTGCCAGAGGTACCATGGCATTTTTGCTGTTGGCACCTACCGGCACCTCCACTTCCGCACCTTCCAGAAGCTTCAACATACCCTGCTGTACACTCTCTCCGCTGACATCCCGGGAGTTGGTGTTTTTCTTCTTGGCGATCTTGTCGATCTCATCGATGAAGATGATACCTTTTTCCGCCTTTTCTACGTCATTGCCCGCCGCTGCCAGCAATTTGGATACCACGCTCTCGATATCATCACCGATATAACCGGCCTCAGTCAGAGAGGTGGCATCAGCAATAGCCAGAGGCACATCCAGAAGTTTTGCCAGTGTCTTTACCAGATAGGTCTTACCGGAACCGGTGGGGCCGATCATGAGGATGTTGGACTTTTCGATCTCAATCTCATCCATAGTGTCAGTGGCCACTCTCTTGTAATGGTTGTATACTGCTACGGAGATGACCTTCTTGGCTTTTTCCTGTCCTACCACGTATTCATCCAGACTGGCCTTGATCTTATGAGGTGCCGGAATGTCCTTGATATTGAATACCGGTTTGGGACCTTCCGCCTTCTTTTTCTTCTTGAGTTTCTGCTTGTTGGGAATACCGCCGTCTCCCTGAAGATCCGCCAGATTCACAAAACTGATGTTGGGGAATCCGTTCTGTCCGTTAAACTGGTTGAAATCATTGGGATTGTTCAACATTCCCTGATAATCGAACTGGCTCACAGTCTCCATGGTCTTGTGCATGCAATCATCGCAGATGCAGATATGGTTGGGCAGCTTGAACATTCTGCCGGCTTTGCTCTCCGGTCTGCGGCAGATAAAGCAGACATCTTCGTATTCGCTGCTGTCCTTTTTGTCCTCTGACTTTTTTTCGGTGGAATTTTCTTTTGCAGTATCCGCCACCTGTGTGTTTCCGTTATTTTTTTCGTTATCCTGAGTTTCACTCACATCGGTCTCTGTTTTTTCCTCCTTAGGGATCACTTCTCTATAATCATCATTATAATTATCTGTCATGTTATTCTCCTCTTTGTTTCCTACCACTATTCCGCAGTGTATCTCGGTAACACTTCGTGTTCCCTCGATATCCGGGCTTCGCCCTATCATCCCCGGCTCCAAAGCATCTTCGCAGTGTATCTCGGCAACACTTCGTGTTCCCTCGATATACGGGCTTCGCCCTATCATCCCCGGCCATTACGCAATAATGCCTGCAAGCAGTCATATTGCATAATACCCGTGTCTGACACTTCTCATTGCCTACGCTTATTATACTCAATGAAGTAGCGGGGCACAAGTTAAGTTTTTCTAAACCATTTATAACTATTCATATTTTGGTAAATATTACAAGACCCGGGCAAAACCATATGTCTCGCCCGGGTCTCTTTCCATTTCCTTTTATTTACCTGTTATTTCTTTATTTCTGGCTTGCAGGTCTGCTGCCCAGTGTCAGATTCAGCTCGATGGATACATATTCACCGTTCTGAGGTCTCTGTACCGTTACGGTTACGGAATCACCGACCGCATAATACTGTAACGTTTTCTGCAGATCAGAGTAAGAAGAGATACTGCTGCCGTCAAATTTGGTAATGATATCACCTTTCATGATACCGGCATTGGCTGCTGCGCTGCCTTCCTCTACAGATACTACATAGATACCTTCCGGCATGTTGTACATCTGGGAGATCTGGGAAGTTACTTCCTGCAGGGAGATGCCGATGTAACCGACTTCATCCTCAGCTACCTTGGTTCTGGTCTGACGCTCCATCAGATCTGCAATGATAGGACTTGCCGAAGTAATCGGGATAGCATATCCCATACCTTCTACGGCAGTACCACCGATCTTGTTGGAGTTGATACCGATAACCT
>URUD01000086.1 GCA_900550935.1 uncultured Roseburia sp. | reverse complement strand
GATATCCCAAATGCGGCAGTGATCCTCAGTTATCCGAAGGAAGCTTTTGGAAATCCCAGGGCACTGAGGGTGTTTATATCCACTAATGCGGAGCTGTCCACACAGGAAATCCTTGATACGTACAGCAGGCGGTGGCCGATTGAACTATTTTTTCGTCAAAGCAAGGGAAAACTTGCACTGGATAAATATCAAATCCGCTCCAGAAAAGGGATTCGGCGTTACTGGTTAATCATGTCGTTGGTTCATTATCTGTGTTGTATGCATTCTGAGCAATATTGTACCTTTGAAGAAGGTTACCGATATTTTCAGAAACAACGGAAAACAGAGCAGTTGACAAATCGTCATGCTTTTATAAAAAATGGATCGTCGCTGGAAGCCGTTTTCGAAATGGTAGGGTAATTTTGTGCAATTTTCAATATTTGCTCAATTATAGTTTGTTGCTTGAAAAATAACTTGAGTTGTAAAGAAGCAACAAATTCTCTTTTTATTTTCTGTTCTTTTACTGTAAAACCCCTTACCTTCCGTATGGAAAAAAGCGCAAACTATCCCTATCATCTTTTAAGAATGATTTATTCATTTTACATTTATGCGGGAACTGCCTCTTTTGGTGGTTCCCATCCTAATGCTTTCAACTTCTTTAAGTATGCATGGATCTTCCGCTCTGCATTAAACTGATTGTAGTATTCTGCCCCAAGATCCTGATATTTCACACCGTCTTTCAGGATATGATAAATCGCTATTAAGATCGAATGTGCCACTGCTACATATGCACGTTTCTTGCCACGGTGGGTACTGATCCGTTTAAACTGGGCATGGAAATAGGAACTTTTATGTCTTACCGCTGCATGTGCACATAATACCAGCGTGGATTTCAGCAATGCATTTCCTTTCCGGATCTTTCCACTTTTCCGTTTCTTTGCACTCACATTGTCCCCCGGACATAACCCTGCCCACGATGAGATATGACGGTCGCTGGGAAATCTTTCCATATCTGTTCCGATGACAGCTATGATTGTCTGTGCACTGGTGTTACCAATTCCTGTAACATCCTGGATCACCTGGGATGCCTGTTTTTCCTCTGGTTTCATAAAGTTGTCAATCTCATCGTTCAGGTTTTCAATATGAACGTTTAATTCATCCAGATGCTGGAGCAGCTCCTTTAACATCCTTCTCTGCAAAGGGCTCATGAATCCCTTCAGATCATCAAGGATCTGCTCTTTCGATGCTTTCAGGTTATGGGCGATCAGTTTTTCTTCATACATCTCATCATATTTTTTCTCATCAATCTCATTTCCTGACAGGATGTATTCCAGGATCTTTCTGGCACTTTTCCCATTGATATTTGTCACGGTTCCTGACAGTTTGATATTGGCTCCTTCGAGCATCTTTTGCAGTCGGTTCAGTTCCCGCGTACGTTCTCCAACGAGACTTTTCCGATACTGTACCAGTTCACGCAGCTCTCTCTGGTCTTTACTCGGGATATAACTCGGCTGAAGTAATCCGTGCTGGAGCAGTTCTGCAATCCATTCTGCATCCTTTACATCTGTCTTTCGTCCTGGTACGGCTTTCATATGTGCCGGATTCACTACAATCGCATGAAGACCATAGGATTCCATGATGTTATACAATGGTTTCCAGTAAGAGCCGGTGCTTTCCATCGCAACGATCTCACATTCATTTTTTTGCAGCCATTCTGCCAGTTCCATCAGTTCCCGGGTGGTCGCACCGAATTCCCGGAGTTCTTTCTTGCGTTTATGGTTCAGACAGGCAACAATCAGTTTTTTGTGTACATCAATACCACAACAAATGTCGTAAATTTTATCCATATCAATACCTCCGGATCTTATTTACGGCACGGTACTCTGTCTTTTGTCAGTTTACTGTACGTCCTTTCGCCAGAAATGGCTGGACAGATGGTGGTGCAAATGAGAGTACCGGAAATCAATTTAGCTCACGGGCTACAGGCCCAAGCCGCTAACGATCTTTACCGTTACTTTTAGTATAACGGATGACACATCTGTTCTACAATCTTTTCTAAACAAAAAAGATATCATTTCCGATGTACCATAACTTACATAGGAAACAATATCTTTTTATGAAAAACTTCCGGACGCCACTCCGGTTTTATTCATGGTGTAGCACGCGAGGCGCGCATGGGAATTTAGCTCAGATTTGCGTTACCAGCGGCTGTCTGCCCGGTGCTGTCCGCCCTCCCGCTTCTGGCTTTCGTTGGATTTTGCTTAAAACAGACTGTCCGCAGCGCGGCAAAACGGTTTTCTTCATTTGGATCAATTTTCACCATCTCGGATGAATATCCGGGCAGTGGCGGTGGGTTATGGCGGCGCGCATTTCTACATAGCAGCCGCAGATGCGGCACATACCGGAGAGCAGGTGGTCGCAGGTTTTGCACTGGGACAAGCGGGTTTCGTATTCCTGATCCGGGGTTTTGTCGTCGGGGTTCAGGTTGGCGATGTATTCGTACATGGTTTTGTAGGTGTCTGCTTCACTCATTTCACGGAGCAGGCATTTTTTGCAGATTCTTGTGGATGTGTCCATTGTTTTTTCCTTCTCTGTTTTTTAACCGGAAAAGGGCAGCCTCTATAGCAGGCCACCCTTTTGGTATCGCAGGGATTGCTCCGATATTTTCACGCGGATTTTATTTCAGTGCAATATGCAGTACACTGCATGCCGGAATGGTGAATTTGATTCCGGCGTGTACTTTTTCTACGCCCTCGAAGGACTGGACGGTTACGTTTTCCGGGTCTTCGAAGGTGTTTTTGGCGTGCATTTCCTGGGTTACGATCTGGGCTTTGATGGATTCTACTTTTTTGCCGAGGATCGTTGTCTCGATCGGGTAGGCGTGTTCCAGATCCAGGTTGGTCATGGTGATGTTCATTACACCGTCCGCATCGATGGATACCGACTCGGACAGGTTTGGTACCATGTTTTCTTCTTCCAGTCCGACGATTTCTGTCTCCAGGGTGCTGTCCAAGAGATCTGCGTCCTGATGGTATTTGTACATATCAAATACATGATAGGTCGGGGTCTTGATCATTTTGCTGCCTTCGGTCAGGATTACGGCCTGCAAGACGTTTATCATCTGGGCGATATTTGCCATTTTTACACGATCACTGTGTTTATTAAAGATATTCAGATTGATACCTGCTACCAGGGCATCGCGCATGGTATTCTGCTGATACAGGAATCCCGGGTT
>URUD01000085.1 GCA_900550935.1 uncultured Roseburia sp. | reverse complement strand
GATTTTTTCATCTGTTTTCATAATGATACAGTTTCCTTTCTTTGTTATGAAAAGATCATAAATGGGCAGGAAATCCTGCCCATTCTTATCTTCTATTCTCCCGTCACGCGCTGTGAATGCTGGCTCGTTGTATACCGGATCACTTTTTTCTTCGTATCATAAGAAGTTTTCTGCTTTTTGATGATATTGCCCTTTTTGTCGATCGCATAAGATGACATGTGCTTTTTTCTTTTTGTCTTAGAGCAGGTACAACGTGTCTCGATCGTGATTTTCCCCTTTTTCACTTTGCTTAACTGCTTTGTCTTTGCCCGGGTAGTTGTAATCGAAACTTCATAGACCGGACGTTTGCCAATCATCTTCTTCGTCTTGGCAGAAAGCTTCCGTTTGTCTGCTTTTTTTATCTGCAGGTAAATATCTGCATTGACCCGCTTGTTTAATTCTTTTAAGGTCTTCAGGTCTAAGACTGCCCGCACATTTCCGTTATCTAACTGCAGTTCCTTTACTTCCTTTTTTACAAGCAGCTTTATCGTAGACCGATCCAGTTTTAAGATCAGATTCTTTTTCTTTTTTGTGTTATATCGAATCTTTACCGAAACATTTTTTGCCTGCTTTCCGATCTTATTGACCTGCTTTTTTATGGAAGCATCCGCATTCTCTATCCGCGCCGTGTCCTTTTTCACCTTTGGCTTTGCGTTAATGACTATCTCCGAAATTTTCTTCACCGGCTTTTTTACCGGCTTCTCTTCCGGCTTTACCACCGGCTTCTCTTCCGGCTTCACAACTGGTGTTACTGCCGGTGTTTCTGCCACCTTTTTCGTTACCACAATCTGACAGGAGGCTTTACTTCCCGTATAGTTGTTATTGCCATTATACTGCGCCATGAATGTATAGGTCTTCGTCATATTGGGAAATGTTACATTCCATTTATCATTCTGTGTTTTGTCTATCCGGATTGCTGCATCATTACAGGAGATACCAACCGGTTCACTTGCCGGAAGTCCCTGTCTTTTTAGCTGCAAGGTGACTGTTTTTCCACCCTCTGTCTTTTGTGTTGCTGCTGTTAATTGCAGACCGGTATCTGCTTTTATAATCTCTAACTCTGCCTGCCCATAAGACGGCTTTGCCGATGCAGCCGACGCTTCATAATAAACCGTATAGTTTCCTGCATCTGTATAGAATGGAAGCTTCTGCAAGGAATACGCGCCATCTTCTGTCATACTATAATGCATCGTGACGCCATCTCCGGGGGTAATATCAAACGTATGCGGCTTCGCATCATAGGTGACACGTACCGGTCTTGTGCTGCACTCCGCAATTTTCTGATCGGTATTCTCCGGCGGTGCCACATTCTCCTGATAATAATAGGTAAGATCGATCCCCTCTCCGGTCACTCTCACCTGATCTTCACTTACACTGCTGCCCACACAGGTATAACCGGACAGTGCCGGCTTTCTTAAGGTATACATAGAGCCGTCCGGAACATATACCGTGGATGTCATCGTATGTGGGACATCACTTTCTGTCCCATCCTCATTTCTCATCTGATAATGAATCCGGACGGTACTCCATGCCTGTTCCGCTGTTTTATCCGTCGCAAGCACCTCGTTGGTGTCCATATCAATGATCTTTCCGTCCAGCCTGTCTCCATCTGACAAGCCGTAAACATCTGAAAGAACAACCGAAAGCGATGCTCTCGCAACATCCGGATCATAGGAGTTGCTCAGTGCCGGAATCGTAAACTCCTTCTCTGTCTCATACTTCACCGTCGTACCATCTGCCCCGAGAATCCGGAAGCTCATCCGAAGATGCTGCTCCTGATCCACCAGATTTTGTACCACGCTGCGAAATTCCAGATCCTTACCATTTGCTTTTGTGATATTTTTCTCACTGATCCTGTACTTTTCACTATCTCTATCCAAGGTTCCTGTACTACTATGCGGAATCGAAATCTCCGGATCTGCTACATAAAGAGCTGCCGGACGGCTGACGTAATCCGGGTTGTTTAACTTCCTTGCCAGCTCCATTTTACATACTTCACAAAATGGCTGCCCCAGCCAGCGCATCATACACTCGCGGCTTGGCGCAAAGGCTGTCTCTGTACCAGCCATCGTAATGCCTGTCCCACGAAAGCCTAACAGCTTGTTCCACTTGACCGCATCCGGATCTGAAGTATCGGATGTATTCGCCTGATTCGTATACCGCCCATATTCATCTGCCAGTCTCCCGATACTGTGGGAGATCTCATGCGTCATAGCCGTTCCATTAACGTTGTCATCCCCATTCGTAGAAAAAGAGAACAACGAATTTTGTGATGCTCCATAACTTCCGTCAGCATTTGAAAGGATATGGATCGTTCCGACATTTGCCCCCGCATCTAAATACTTCTCTTCCATTTCACTCCGTAAGGCTCTTGCCTTGTCTGTACCGCCATTGAAAAATTGCGGCGCTTTCCCTATTACTGTGACATGAAAATAAGTATCCGGTTCTTTTCCGCCATACACTCCGATCCCCTGCTCATTCGAAACGACCTGCATCGCATAGATATTGATATGGTCGGAATATTCCTTATATGGCGACCAGGTCAGCATTCCCTGTGCCTTTCTTGCCGCATCTGCCAAAAACTGATCCTGCTGGTCTGCGGTATAGCCATCACCCATGATCAGAATGACAAAGTTCTCATTGTCATCCCCGGTTTTCTGTATGACCTGCACGGGAAAAGTTGTCTTCTGTGCTCCTGTTTCTTCCGATGCCTCTATGGTATGAGGCATAAAGACGAAAAATAAGACTGCCAGAGAAAACAGTGTTATTTTATATCGGTTTGTTCTTTGTTTCATTCTAGCCTTCCTCCTCAACTCCGTCGGAACTATGTATACATTCCTTGATTGCATTATAGTTTCTGGCTCCGATTATGATAATATTCACCCCGAAAACGATTACCCAAACAACCATCCTTACTACAAGAAAAATCCATCATCTTCTGTTCACTGCAAAAACATCTGATCCAATAACCGTCATGGAAAAGCATCGACAAGCCTGCCCGAATCAGCGAGACTGTTTCAGGTTTTGTGTAAACGTTAAAAACTGATATAAGATTTGTGAATAATTACCAATGGGCAGAGCCGATTTTTCAGGTTCTGCCCTTATCTGCATTATACAGGAGTTTTTAGGTATGTCAATAAAACCTGCCTAAAATTGACTGCTTTACAGGTTCCGTCCTGCCAGAC
>URUD01000084.1 GCA_900550935.1 uncultured Roseburia sp. | reverse complement strand
TTTTTAAACCAAGCTTTGGGTACATCATCGGTTTTTGCGTGGGAACCTATGTGACAGGAAAGATCGCAGAAAAGATGAAAAAACGTACGGTATTTCATTATCTTCTGGCAAATCTGGCAGGACTGATGCTTGTATATGCCATCGGAATGGCTTACTACTATATCATATGTAACTATGTGATCAACACGCCGATCGCGTTCGGGCCGCTGTTTTTATACTGCTTTGTGTTAGCAGTGCCGGGAGATCTCTGCTTAAGTGTGCTCGGTGCCGTGCTGGCAAAGCGGATGCGTTCGCTTACGGCGTATTCAATACCTACAATAGAGAGATAAAAAAGGAGAACAAAAGAAATGACACCACTTACATTAGCACAGGAGATCATTGGCGGAAGACGTCTGACCAGAGCGGATGACCTTTCCTATTTTCTTACCTGCAATCTGACTGAACTCTGTGAGGGAGCAGACCGCATCCGTGAGGCGAGGATTGGAGAAAAGGTAGATTTATGCTCCATTATCAATGGAAGGAGCGGAAAATGTCCAGAAGACTGCAAATACTGTGCACAGTCTGTACATAACCATACGAACTGCGAAGTTTATGATTTCCTTCCGGAAGAGGATATTGTAGCTGCATGCAGGGTCAATGAGCAGGAAGGAGTGGACCGTTTTTCAATCGTTACGGCAGGAAAGGCACTGACCGGAGAAGAGTTTGAAAAGGCGATCCATGCTTATGAAACGATGCACAGAGAATGTAAGATCGATCTGTGTGCTTCCATGGGATTTTTAAATGCAGAGCAGTTACACCGTCTGCATGAGGCAGGAGTTACAAGTTATCATCACAATATCGAAACTTCAAAACGCAATTTCCCGAACATCTGCACGACTCATACCTACGATATGAAGATCGAAACCTTAAAGCTGGTAAAAGAAGAGGGCATGTGCGCCTGCTCCGGCGGTATCATCGGAATGGGAGAGACCTGGGAAGACCGTCTCGATATGGCGATCAGCTTAGCCGAACTTGGCATTGACTCCATACCGATCAATGCTTTAATGCCGATCCCGGGAACTCCGCTTGAGGGACAGGAACAATTAAGCGAGGCAGACATCCTCCGTACGATCGCATTTTTCCGTTATATCAATCCGGATGCCAATATCCGTCTGGCAGCAGGAAGAGCACTTCTTACTAATGATGGAGAGACCGCTTTCCAGGCAGGTGCATCTGCAACCATTACCGGAAATATGCTGACAACCGTTGCATGTGCTACGATCCGCAGTGACCGGAACATGTTAGAGAGCCTGGGACGTGATGTGACACCGGAATACTGGAAGGAAAAATAAGAGATGAGCAGAGCATTGTTTGTGACCGGAACCGGAACAGATATTGGAAAGACCTATGTGACCGGATTACTGGTAAAAAAATTAGTGGATGCCGGAAAAAAGGCAGCCTATTATAAGGCAGCGATGAGCGGAAATGAGAGAAGAGCAGATGGATCTCTAATCCCGGGCGATGCGTGTTTTGTAAAACAGACGTCCGGAATCACACAGCCTGTAGAGGAAATGTGTCCGTATGTGTATGAACACGCGTATTCCCCGCATCTGGCATCCCGGATCGAAGGAAATCCGGTTGAAATGCAGGAGGTAAAAGCAGGTTACCGTAAGGTCTGCCGGGAATATGAATATGTGACAGTAGAGGGCAGTGGAGGCATTTTATGCCCGATCTGCTTTGATGAGGCAAGGATCCAGCTGGAGGATGTGGTAAAGGAACTGAAGCTTTCCAGCATCCTGATCGCCGATGCCGGGCTTGGAACGATCAACAGTGTAGTGTTGACGGCAGAATATATGAAAGCACATCAGCTTCCGTTAAAGGGGATCATCTATAATCATTATCATGCAGGGGATGTGATGGAAGAGGATAACATTTTCATGTGTGAGCACATGACAGGGCTTCCTACGCTGGCAAAGGTAGCGGATGGGGCAACGGAACTGGAGATCGAAGAAGATGTGCTGCTTGCACTTTATGATGAAGTAGAAGAGGAGTAAAAGATGATCTGGTATCCATATGAGCAAATGAAAACAATGGAACAGCCCTATGAGATTATAGATGCGGATGGGGTTTATCTGTATACAAAAGACCAGAAGCTGATCGATTCGGTTTCGTCCTGGTGGTGCATGATCCATGGTTATAAGCATCCGGAACTGACCGCGGCGATCAAAGAGCAGGCAGACCATTTCTGCCATGTGATGTTAGGCGGACTGACCCATGAACCGGTGCAGAAACTGTCTGCAAAATTACAGGAATATCTGCCGGGGGATCTGGATTACTGCTTCTTTTCTGATTCCGGAAGTGTTGGTGTGGAAGTGGCATTGAAAATGGCATTGCAGTATAACACGAATCAGAACCGGAAACGTTCGCTGGTGCTTGCTTTGGAACATGCCTATCACGGGGATACTTTTAAGGCAATGGAAGTGGGAGATGATGAAGATTACCACTTTGCATTTGAAGAAAAATCAGGTGTGGTGCATATCCCAACTGAAATCCCTGCATTGGAAGAGGCATTTTTCAAATATCATGACCAGTTAAACTGCCTCATCGTAGAGCCTCTGTTGCAGGGAGCCGGCGGTATGCAGATGTATGATATTTCATTTTTGCAGCGTGCAAGAGAGCTGTGTGACCAGTACGATGTGCTTTTAATCTTTGATGAAGTTGCAACCGGATTTGGACGTACCGGAAACCGTTTTGTGGCAGATCTGGTGCTTCCTGATATTCTGGTACTGGGAAAAGCCCTGACCGGAGGTTATATCGGACACGCGGTCACCGTCGCAAATCACAAGGTGTTTGATGCATTTTACAGTGACAATGACCGTCATGCACTGATGCACGGACCTACATTTATGGGAAATGCGCTGGCATGTGCAGTAGCACTGAAAGGAATCGAGATTTTTGAACGGGAAGATTATATGGGAAAAATCAAACGGATCGAGGAAATCTCTCACCGTGAGATGAATGGATTTACAGACCCGAGGATCAAAGAAGTCCGCATTATGGGAGCCTGCACCTGTGTGGAGGTTAAGGATGCTGCGGTATTAGAAGGATTTCAGCAGTTTGCATATGAGAGAGGCGTGTTTAGCAGACCGTTTTTAAGTTATATGTATACAATGATGCCATATATCATTAAGGAAGAGGAACTGGTGCAGATCTTTACTGTGATGAAGGCATGGTTTTTGGAGAGCCGATAGGCAAAATGTCGAAAAATATTTTTTACTTTTCTTATGTTTGTGTTATAATGAGCGCAAGTGAGTCAATATGCCTGCATGATTGACGAACGGTAAATGTCGATCACAAGTTGAGCTATTCTTACAATGAAACTGCACAGCAGAAAGGTAAAAAATATGGGGAGACAGAGCATTTATGCAAAATTATTCAAATTTTACCAAACAGGACCGCAACCGGACAGATACGGTAACAGGATCGTATCTGATTACTGTATGTTT
>URUD01000083.1 GCA_900550935.1 uncultured Roseburia sp. | reverse complement strand
GGCACGGGAAGAATTCACGGCAAAATACGGTATGTTCGGAGAGAAACTGAAAACGGAAGAGGAGATTGCAAGGGAAAAGCGGGAGCATACGCATCGTCTGTATACGATGAGCGATGTTCCGAAATATGCGGAGATATCGGAAAAGTGGCTGGCGGCCGAGGGAGAACTGCGTGAGTACCGGGACCGGTGCCTGAAGCAGGGCATGGAGCTTATGACAAAATATTTTTGGAACCTGTGGGATTGATAGGCATGGACGGGCAAAAAAGCGGCGGGGAGTCGAAGGAGAATTCCCTGCCGCTTCTGTCGTGGGCTTTCTGTTTCTTCCGGTTGTATGCCCTGCCGTTCGGCATGGTCCGCGTTGCCGGGTTCAGGATGCCCCGGGTGGAACGCTGTGCGGAATGGTATGCTTTTTGTGCTTTCTTAGTCTGTTTGCTGATCGGGACAAATGATTTCTTCATGCAGCACCTCGATTCTGTTCCAGTGTTTCCATGATGCCGTTGCAGAATTCCATGTAATCGCTGTGCCCGAAAAGAAGCATCTTGTTGCGTAAGGACTCCATGGATTTCTCAAATTCCGCCGTATCTTTCTTTCTGGCTTTGTAGAGAATGATACGGTACGGGGAATCGTCCCGTGAGAATTCGTTTCCTAACCGCACGGAAACATGGTTCTGTGCGAGCAGGGAATCCGCAAGATAGTCCTTGTGGTCGATGTACATATATGGGACGGACAGGATGGACAGGCCGTCCAGTCCCAGAAAATTTTTCATAGGCTCCTCCTTTGTGATAGCTGTCTGTAAGGAAAAGGCTGCGAAATTCACATTCCGCAGCCGTGGTGCCTGAAACCGTACCCCGGCGCCAGCGTGATCGCTCACGGGTTTTCTACAGGGGGATTATTTACCATTGATATTTGCTGAATTAGCGTACCATGAACCGAAAGATACAACGGATAAAAAATAACAAAACAATCCATGTCACTGAACGTTAACAATCCCATCTGCATTTTTAAAGACCCTGTACGGAAAATTCTTTAACAAGAATCAGCAAGAATTCTCCCACCTCTATAGGTGGTGAGATGAATTGCTATCTCTTGCATAGTGCCATAGTTGGCATGTAAATATCAGATTATTGCACATAGCTGTGCTGTGTATTGTAAACTTCTCATATATTGATTTTTGTAGTCGTGCTATATCATCAATTCTGCATACAATGAATAAGCCTGAAGGGAAAATAGATTGCAGATTAAACAGAACAAATGTTCTGAAATGTAATAGACAAATGATCTCATTTGTGATATAATTAAATCAGTCGAAATAAAAAGAAAGGCTGATAAATATGAGAGAACTTGACAATAATGCACATTCAGTATTTTTACTCTGTTATCATCTGATCCTGGTCGTAAAGTACCGGAAAAAGGTCCTGAATGATCCGATCTCGGATCGCGCACGAGAAATCTTTGAATACATTGCGCCCAAATATCATATCACCCTGGAAGAGTGGAATCACGATGAGGACCATGTCCATATCATGTTCCGTGCCCATCCGAAGTCGGAACTCAGTAAATTTATCAATGCCTATAAAAGTGCCAGCAGCCGTCTGATCAAAAAAGAGTATCCGGAGATCCGGCAGAAGCTCTGGAAGGAAATGTTCTGGAGTCAGAGCTTCTGCCTCCTGAGTGCCGGCGGAGCTCCGATCGAAGTGATCCGTCAGTACATCGAGACACAGGGGGAGAAAAAACATGAACGTAGTATACCGGTTTCGGATCTATCCCAATAAAATACAGCAGGAACTGTTTGCAAAAACATTTGGATGTGTCAGGTTTGTATATAACCGAATGCTGGCAGAAAAGAAGGAATGCTATGAAAAGACCGGAAAAAATCTGAAGGTTACTCCGGCAAAATATAAGGCAGAATTTCCATGGCTAAAAGAAGTGGACAGCCTTGCTCTGTGCAATGCCCAGCTGCATCTGCAGACTGCTTATAAAAACTTTTTCCGGGATCCATCGTTTGGATTTCCAAAATTCAAGTCAAAAAAGAATCCTGTTAAAAGCTATACCACAAACAGTGTCAATGGAAATATCCTGTTAAAAGATGGGAAGCTGAAGCTCCCAAAGGCAGGCTGGATCCGGATCCGGCAGCATCGTAAGATCCGGAAAGATGCCTGCTTGAAAGGTGCATCCGTCTGTCTGGAAGCTGATGGGCGGTATTATGTTTCTCTTCTGTATTTTTGTGAAGAAAAGCCGGTGGAAATAAGGAACATAAGGCAGGCCGTCGGACTCGATTTTTCCATGAAAGAACTATATGTAGATTCCAATGGAAAACATGCAGGTTATCCGCACTATTTCAGAAACAGCGAGGAAAAACTGGCGAAAGCGCAGAGAAAACTGAGCCATTGCCGGAAAGAAAGCAATCGTTATAAAAAACAGCAGAAAAAAGTGGCGCGGATCCATACGCATATCGCTCACCAGAGAAAAGATTATTTGCATAAGGAATCAAGAAAGATAACCAATTTCTATGATATCGTATGTATTGAAGATCTGGATCTGAAGACGATGAGCGGGGAACATCATTTTGGAAAAAGTGTTCATGACAACGGTTGGAGAATGTTCACAGATTTTTTGCAGTATAAACTGGAACGGGAAGGGAAGAAACTTGTCCGCATCGACCGCTGGTATCCCAGTTCCAGAACATGCAGTTGTTGTGGAAAAATAAAACATGATCTGAAACTGGAAGAGCGGGTATATCTTTGTAACTGCGGAAACCGGATGGACCGTGATGAAAATGCGGCGGTCAACATCTGCCGGGAAGGGCTGAGAATATCCGGGATCATATTGGAAAAGAGCGAAAAAGCATCATAAAAAGATATCAGTCCAAAAGAACCGTGGGACACACGGGGATCGCTCGTGAATGCTTTGCCCAACGGGGCAATCGAACGAGAAGCCCCCACTTCAAGCGTGAGCTAAGTGGTGGGAGTATGTCACTTTACAGGAACCTCCAGGGAATTTCCTAAAAAAAGTACGCCAGACAATGAATTTCTCCATCATCTGACGCACTTTCTTAATCTGATTCCTTTTTGATCTATCACCGGCTGCCCGGCCATTCCATCGTTTCGTATGGATCTGTTTCCGTCCATCCGTCATTCTTCCGGATCTATTCTACGTCCTGTCCGCCCTTCACCTGCGGCCGTCCAAGGCTCTCCCACTTCAGGTAGGCGCTGATAAATCCGTCGAGTCCGCCGTCGAGCACCGCATTTACGTTTCCGCTCTCAAATCCGGTCCGGTGGTCTTTTACCATCGTGTATGGCTGGAGTACATAGGAACGGATCTGGCTTCCCCATCCGATATCTTTGATATCGCCGCGGATGTCGGAGAGCTTCTCTGCATTTGCCTGCTGCTTTAACATATACAGTTTCGCTTTCAGCATCTGCATTGCCTTGTCCTTATTCTGGAACTGGGAACGCTCATTCTGACACTGGACAACGATGCCTGTGGGAAGGTGGGTGATACG
>URUD01000082.1 GCA_900550935.1 uncultured Roseburia sp. | reverse complement strand
CTCTACCAAAACCACAACAGAAAAAGTCTCCCAGCGGACTTTCTACAGACGGTTCCTCTTCATCATCCCAGTACATACGAAGAACCAGATCTCTCAATACAAAGCAATCTGCGTCTGTGGTTTTTGCATCCACGGTAATCCAGATATGGTTGATCGCACCAGGTCCTTCAATCTCTGCCAGTGTCACTGTCTGACCACTTGCGATATCTCTAAGACACGGGCTTCCTTTTCTGGAAGGTCCGAGATCACTGGCTGCCATACCGCCTTTTCCTTTTTCTCCTCTTGGATTTTCCGCATTGATCGCGCGGCTTTTTCTGTGTTTCGCCAATGCAAGATTGCTTAAAGTTCCACCAAATTCGTTATACATTCTCATGTCCTCCTTCTAGTCTCCGAATAGCATCAGGCTTTTATTCCTTTTGCCATTATATCATCCATAACCTCTTTTTAAAAGACCCTAAAAAACATATTTCTTTCTGATTCCTCTATCCACGGGAGATATTTGACCGGATAATAACCTGTGATCTATGTATATAGCAATCGCCAAGGTCTCATGCAGGCATGGACTTTGGCTCGTTGTTTGCGTAAATACAATAGCCGGGCAAAACTCACCCGGCCATGTTACTTTTATTCTGCTACTTTATACAGTTTTATCGAAAAATCATCTGCGCAAAGTCCGCAAAGCACGGTCTCCACACATTCCAGTCATGTTCGCCCGGATAGATCTTCCTGATTTCATGGACGCCTTTCTCCTGGATGATTGCATCCTCTTCCAGAAATCTGGAAAGGCGACAGTCATTATCTCCGATACAGCGGAAAAAGGTATGAAAATAATTGTTAAAGTCCGGATCGTCCATCGCCTTCAGATGGGTCTGCTCGTAAGGTTTTCTTCCGACTGCATCCCGATCCGGATTGCCTTCGATATTGTCCCTTATAAAACCGGAAAAGATACCGACTTCGCTGAACAGATCAGGATGGTCGCATATCGTCCGGGTTGTCTGTACAGAACCCATGGACAAGCCTGCCATACCTCTCTTTTCCTTACAACCGCCAAACTGATATTTTTTCTCTGCCATCGGAATAATTTCCTCTACCAGCATCCGTTCCAGCAGAACATGGTTTAATCTCTCTTCTAAACCAAACTTTTCTTTTACCATGCCATCGCACATGACAAGGGCAAATGGTTTTATTTTTCCCATTTCAATCAAATTATCAAGTATGATATTTGCTTTCCCTGTTGTTGTCCAGGAAATCTCACTCTCACCGAATCCATGCTGCAGATACAGAACCGGAAGGCCTGCGGATGGTACGCATGGTGGAAGATAAACGATGAATCGTTCCCAGTTATTGGAAATTTCAGACTTATAGAATTCATGTGTCAGCGTTCCATGTGGGATGTCACGAATCTCAGCCAGCTTCTTTTCATCCGGCAGTTCAATATAATTGTATAAACGGCCATATCCATGTCCGATCGGCAGCTCAGGAAGCAGAACCTCCTGTCCGTCCACGCAGATCTGTACATAATTCACTGCTGTGGAGAACGGAAGCTCCAGAATCCATTTTTTCCCATCTTTTGTAAATGGATATGTTTTCTCCCCCAGTTTCATAGAAAGCTCTTTTGCATTTTCACAGTCCAGCTGTAAATAATTTTTTCCGTCTTTTTGGAAAAGCATGCTGCTTTGTTCCATAAATACCCTCCTTGCTGCAAGTAATAAAACCATCTCTATATGGTGATATTCTCAGAATTTCATCTGTCTGCATATTCTGGCACCATTGACATAAATGTCATTTGCCAGTTCTGTAACAAGCCGCATATCCTGCCAGGTTTCACACTTATTCCCCATAAAAGTAATGTTATCAAAATGGACATCATGGACACGTACTTCTTCTGTCGGTGTCTGATACCCCCGGATCATGGAGACCGGGATATCTCCGTTCAGCACCTGGATATTATCAAAATAGATATCATTAATCTCTCCTTTGGCAAGCTGTTCCGTATATTTGCAAAGCAGAACCTTAATATCGAACAGTTTCTGTTCTGCCTGCTCTACTCTGATATTTTTATAATGTATATCATGAACATGGCCGCCATCTGCCTGATGGATGGAAATCGCCGCACCACCCATGTTTCCTTCATACTGGCAGTGTATAATATCACAATCCTCAAATACTAGGTCGTGGATTTCGCTCTGGAGGGCATAACCAAGCTCTATGGCATTACCGGGTTCTGCATTCCAGATCACGTTATTGTGAACACGCACTTTTGTTACGTCACGTACCGTTGACGGATCTTCAAACAATCTTTGGGATTTGATGCAGATACTGTCGTCTGTGGAACGGATAAAGCAATTTTTTACCTCTACGTCCTGGCTGCTCGTAATATCAATACCGTCTCCCGTTACAATCCTCGACATAATATTCATATCATCAATCACAACATGGTCACACGCCGCAGGAACTACATGCCAGGAAGGACCGTCTACAGCAGTAAAGCCTTTTAAGAGTACATTATTACACCACTTGGCATAGATAAAGAAACGGTGTGCATTACTGTCCGGCAGATGCCAGCAGGCTCCGTTGATAATTCCGTTTCCTACAATGGAAATATTGTCACAATGGTCTGCGTATACACAACCTGATACAACAGCACCTTCCTCTATGTAAACCGTATCATTGGACTTTAAGGTAAGAACTCCTACATTATATACCTTGCCCTTTTCAAAGCAGATGGTGGTATCTGCCGGCTTCTCAATCCTGTGCGAGCAAAGTACAAACAATGCATCATGAAGACCACCATCTGTCTCTACAGTAAACTTTCTCGGTTCATCAAGATGGATATGGACTGTTTCTCCTTTTACAAAAGGAACTATGCCAAAGCTGGACGGACGGATTTCAAGTTTTTCATATGGTGTATGGATTGAAATCTCCAGATCATACGCTTCGTTATCTACTACTACAACATAGTCAAACGAATCTGTATGGTATACCACACGCTCTGTTCCATTGCAGGTAACACTGTATTTTGTTGATTTTTCCAATTCATCTACAGATTTTAAAATAAATCTCGGTTCCTTGACCGGGTCCGGATTAGGATAATAAATCAAATCATTTTCAAAATCCTTCATATCTCTTTTCTCCTCGCTCCATCATAAATACTTATAATTCATACTGCCTATAATCAATTACCAGAGCTATTATTTAATTCTTCGTTAATCTCTTTGAGAATCTGATCACCACCCTGATTCTTCCATTTTTTCAGGTTAGCCCATTTTGCCTGCATGGTTTCTGTCTGACCGCTATATGCATTATAAACTGGTATATAGGTAGTGTCAAGAGTTATGCGCAAAATTGATTACAGCTCTGGTAGAAATCTATTACAGTGGGCGGCTTAACCGCCCCTTGGTTACTTTTCAGCAGGCAGGGCGCAAAGGGTCAAGGGCGGCGGTACGCCGCTCGTCTTGCCCTTGACCATTTGTGACCTGGCTGCTATCAGCCGACCTGCAGCTCCTGCTCCATGGTTTCCAGATGCTTCATGTTCATGTACTTCTTGCAGCCCCACTGGGTTCCGGCTACATGACGAAGCCGTGCGCAGACCAGCATCAGCGCCGAGTTCCCGTCAGGAAATACTCCGACCACCCTTGTCCTGCGCCGAATCTCACGATTCATCCGCTCGATTACATTGTTGGTTCGGATCTTCTCCTAATGCCCCGGCGTCGGGATGCCGTCATCATTCAGGCTGCGGGCAATCTGAGAGGTGTTGCTGCCTTCCAGCGCCTCGCGGAAAATACGACGGATCACAT
>URUD01000081.1 GCA_900550935.1 uncultured Roseburia sp. | reverse complement strand
ATGATCACTGCATTTGGTACCGGTATCCATGAAGATTTTGATATTTCCAAACTGCGTTATAATAAAATCATTATTATGACGGATGCCGATGTCGACGGCGCACATATCAGTACGCTGATGCTGACCTTCTTATACCGGTTTATGCCGGACCTGATCAAGGAAGGACATGTATATCTGGCACAGCCACCTCTTTACAAGATCGAGAAAAACAAAGGGGTATGGTACGCTTACAGTGATGATGAGTTAAACCAGATACTGACGGAGATTGGGCGTGATGGCAATAACAAGATCCAGCGTTACAAAGGATTAGGTGAGATGGATGCCGAGCAGCTCTGGGAGACCACCATGGATCCGGAAAAACGTATTTTGAAACGTGTCATGATAGATGAGGAAAATTCTTCTGAAATTGACGTTACGTTCACGACCCTGATGGGAGATAAGGTAGAACCGAGACGTGAATTTATCGAAGAAAATGCAAAATATGTCCAGAATCTGGATATCTAAGGGATTTGCAGCAATAGAAGAAATGGGAGAACAATCAAATGGATGACAAAATTTTTGATCAGATACATGACGTTGATTTGAAAAAGACGATGGAGACATCCTATATCGACTACGCCATGAGTGTTATTGCACAGCGTGCATTGCCGGATGTCAGAGATGGTCTAAAGCCAGTACAGCGTCGAGTGCTTTATTCCATGATAGAATTAAATAATGGACCGGATAAGCCACATCGTAAATGTGCGCGTATCGTCGGTGATACCATGGGTAAATACCATCCACACGGAGACAGTTCCATCTATGGTGCATTAGTTAATATGGCACAGGAGTGGTCAACCAGATATCCATTGGTAGATGGACATGGAAACTTTGGTTCCGTGGATGGAGACGGCGCGGCTGCAATGCGATACACCGAAGCACGTCTTTCCAAAATATCCATGGAAATGCTTGCAGATATCAATAAAGATACCGTAGATTTTGTTCCAAACTTTGATGAGACAGAGAAGGAGCCTACAGTACTGCCGTCCCGTTATCCAAACCTTCTGGTAAATGGTACGACTGGTATTGCCGTTGGTATGGCAACCAATATTCCGCCACACAATCTTCGTGAGGTGATCAATGCGGTAGTAAGGATCATTGACAATCAGGTCAATGAAGACCGGGAGACCGATATCGAAGAATTATTATCCATCGTAAAAGGACCAGACTTCCCAACCGGAGGTATGATCCTCGGAACAGCCGGCATCAGTCAGGCATACCGCACCGGACGTGGAAAAGTGCGTGTTCGTGCAGTGACAGATATTGAGCCGATGCAGAACGGAAAAAACCGTATTGTTGTAACGGAACTTCCTTACATGGTCAACAAAGCAAGACTGATCGAGAAGATCGCAGAACTTGTCCGTGATAAGAAGATCGATGGAATCACAGATTTACGAGATGAATCCGATCGTCAGGGAATGAGGATCTGTATCGAATTAAGAAGAGATGTAAATCCAAATGTAGTATTAAATCTGTTATTCAAACATACACAGCTGCAGGATACCTTTGGTGTTATCATGTTAGCGCTGGTAAATAACCAGCCAAAAGTCCTGAATTTACAGGAAATGTTGAACTACTACCTCATTCACCAGGAGGACGTAGTTACAAGAAGAACAAAATATGATCTGAACAAAGCAGAGGAGCGTGCACATATCTTAAAGGGATTACTGATCGCACTCGACCATATTGACGAAGTGATCAGTATCATCCGCAGCAGCCAGAATACGGCAGAAGCAAAAACACGTTTGATGGAGCGTTTTGCATTAAGTGATGCACAGGCACAGGCAATCGTAGATATGCGTCTGCGTGCGCTGACCGGTCTGGAACGCGAAAAGTTAGAGGCAGAGTATGCAGAACTGATGGACCGCATTGCAGAATTAAAAGCAATTCTGGCAGATCATAAAAAACTGCTTGGAGTCATCCGTCAGGAGATCCTTCTCATTGCAGACAAATACGGGGATGAACGTAGAACTTCGATCGGTTTTGATGAGTATGATATTTCCATGGAAGATCTGATCCCGGTAACCAATACCGTCATTACAATGACAAAACTAGGATATATTAAACGAATGAGCCTTGATAATTTCCGCGCTCAGAATCGTGGTGGAAAAGGAATCAAGGGAATGGAGACCATTGAGGACGACTACATCGAAGAACTTCTGATGACGACATCACATCATTATATGATGTTCTTTACCAATACAGGTCGTGTTTATCGATTAAAGGCATACGAGATACCGGAAGCCAGCAGAACAGCCAGGGGAACTGCAATCGTAAACCTGTTGCAGCTGCAGCCGGGAGAAAAAATTACAGCAGTCATTCCAATCAGAGAGTACACGGAAGGACATTTCCTTTTCATGGCAACCAAGAAAGGAATCGTCAAAAAGACACCGATTACTGATTATGCAAATGTAAGAAAGACAGGACTTGCAGCCATTAATCTGAGAGAAGATGACGAGCTGATCGAAGTAAAGAAGACCGACAATGAGCAGGACATCTTCCTGGTAACCAAATATGGACAGTGTATCCGTTTTAAAGAGACGGATGTCAGAAAAACAGGAAGAACTTCCATGGGTGTGATCGGTATGAACCTGACCGATGGGGATGAAGTCATTGGTATGCAGATGGAATCACAGGGCGAGGCTCTGATGATCGTTTCCGAAAAAGGTCTTGGAAAATGTACGTTGATCTCCGAATTTACAACGCAGAACCGTGGCGGTAAAGGTGTAAAATGCTACAAGATTACCGAGAAAACCGGAAATATCATTGGTGTGAAAGCAGTCAATAAAGAGAACGAACTGATGCTTATTACAACTGAAGGAATTATTATCCGGATCAAGGTAAGCGACACAGCACTTCTCGGACGTATCACATCCGGTGTTAAACTGATCAATCTGGATGAAAATGTTACAGTTGCAAGTATCGCAAAAGTACGTGAGGACAAGAGCCTTATGGAAAATACCGATACCTCAGAACTGTTAAGTGAAGAGGAAGAAGCAGAAAGTGCGGCACTTGCAGCAGAGAATGCAAAAAAGGCAAGTGGACAGGATACTGAAACAGATGACGAACTTATGAAAGAACTCTTAGAAAGAGCAGAAGCAGACGCATCCGAAGACGAATAAATGAATTTTAAGAGACAGGAGCCAGAATAATGGCTCCTGTTTTTTGAGTTTGCGCGCCATGGGCGCGCTCTAACGGGTGCAAGTCCCGAACACGCCTAGATAGTGGGAAGCGTATAGCTGAACAGCAAGGGTGTTCAGCGCGAGGTGAAATCTGAAGGAAGCTGTAAGCAAACCACCGGTCCGACGAACAGAAATCACATATAAGGCTAGGCTGCGAGAGATAAGTTGGCTCAAAGCAACGAAGTCTAATAACTATCACGTTTGTAGCAGCAGAGTAAATGTGGCGGATATATGGAGAGAAAGAGCGTGCACCTTAAGCGTGGAGGTCTCACAGAGGTTCCATTAGCCTAGTAACAACGAACTGTGAGAAGTCAGCCGAGCCCATAGTAGTGAAGAAGTCTCTGTAATGGAGATGGAGCAAAGGGGCGAACAATCAATAAGTTTGAGTAGGTCTCGTATTGCAGAGGAGACATTCATCTGCCGTAACCAATCGGGTAAAGGGTGGTCAAATCAAGCGAGACGGAAAGGAAAGAACGCATGGACACAAGTAGTCTAATGGAGCAGATACTATCTAGCGATAACCTCAACAGGGCATATCTGCAAGTCGTACGAAATAAAGGTGCAGAGGGAGTGGACGGAGTGAAGTACACAGAACTCAAAGAACATCTTGCAAAGAACGGCGAAAACATCAAGGAACAGTTGAGGGCGAGAAAATATAAACCTCAGCCAGTACGAAGAGTGGAGATACCAAAGCCTGATGGCGGTGTCAGAAACCT
>URUD01000080.1 GCA_900550935.1 uncultured Roseburia sp. | reverse complement strand
ATGAAGATGTTCAGCTGCCGGATTCCGTCCGTTCCAGTTCGGGACGTGCGCTGAATGTAGAGTATAAAGAAAAACTGATCGGGCATGTGGCAAAACGGTTATTTACAAAATACATGCTTCCCTTACCGATCAGAAATGTGTATACTATATGGAAAGCTTTCCGTTATGTAAAAGAAGGCGTCCTATGCCTTTCCAAAGGAAAACTGGAAGTCCCGGTTCTGGATGCAACTGCGATTGGTGTATCCATTTTCCGCGGAGACTTTGAGACCGCAGGATCTACCATGTTTCTTCTGGGAATCGGAGAGATTCTGGAAGAGTGGACCCATAAAAAATCTGTGGATGATCTGGCACGAAGCCTTTCTTTAAATGTAGGAAAAGTCTGGTTAAAACAGGAGGATGGACAGGAAGTCTTAATATCTGCAGCCGATGTCAGAAAAGGAGATAAAGTTGTTGTACATATGGGAAATGTCATTCCGTTCGACGGCGTTGTTATAGAGGGAGAGGCCATGGTAAATCAGGCATCCCTGACCGGAGAATCTGTCCCGGTACAGAAAACAGATGGAGTAACCGTCTATGCAGGAACGGTTGTAGAAGAGGGAGAAATAACGGTTCTTGTCAATGTGATCGGCGGAGCGAGCCGTTATGAAAAGATTGCATCTATGATAGAGGAAACAGAAAAATTAAAGTCATCGGTAGAGGGTAAGGCGGAACATCTGGCAGACCGCCTGGTTCCGTATACATTAGGAGGAACAGTACTTACCTGGCTTCTTACCAGAAATACAACGAGGGCATTATCTGTCCTGATGGTCGATTTTTCCTGTGCCTTAAAACTTGCCATGCCAATCTCTGTACTTTCTGCGATCCGCGAGGCAGGACTTTACCACATTACGGTAAAGGGAGGAAAATACTTAGAGGCAGTGGCAGATGCGGATACCATTGTATTTGATAAAACAGGAACCCTGACCAAAGCACAGCCAACTGTCGTAGACGTATATTCTTTCAACGGGGACAGCCCGGACGAACTGTTGCGTGTGGCTGCATGTATGGAAGAACATTTTCCACATTCCATGGCAAAAGCTGTCGTGGATGCGGCACAGAAAAAACAGCTTGACCATGAAGAAATGCACACGAAAGTAGAGTATCTGGTTGCACACGGTATTTCAACTACGATCAATGGGAAACGTGCCATCATCGGAAGCTATCATTTTGTATTTGAAGATGAAAACTGTGTGATCCCGGAGGATCAGAAAGAGAAATTCGAGTCACTTCCAAAAGAATATTCTCATCTGTATCTTGCGATTGAGAACCGTCTTGCAGCGGTCATCTGCATTGAAGATCCACTGCGTGAAGAGGCAGAGGCAGTTGTCAATTCGCTTCGACGGGCTGGTATCTCCAAAATCGTAATGATGACAGGAGACAGTGAGCGGACAGCGGCAGCGATCGCGATAAAAGTCGGCGTTGATGAATATTATTCTGAAGTGCTGCCGGAGGATAAGGCAGGCTTTGTGGAGAAAGAAAAGGCAGCAGGCAGAAAAGTCATTATGATCGGAGATGGGATCAACGATTCACCGGCATTGTCAGCAGCCGATGTCGGAATTGCGATCAGTGATGGAGCAGAGATTGCAAGAGAGATCGCTGATATTACGATCGGAGCAGATGATCTGTATCAGATCGTGACATTAAAACTGATCAGTGACAGCCTGATGAAACGGATCCATAAGAATTACCGCAATATTGTCGGATTTAATTCCGGTCTGATCGCACTGGGCGTTGCTGGAGTGATCGCACCGACTACATCAGCACTGCTTCATAATACTTCAACTCTGCTTATCAGTTTAAAAAGCATGCAGAATTTACTGACCTAAAGCAGGAAACATACATTTTTATTTACATATTTGACATAATAGGGGTGCACGTTTTGCGTGCACCCCTATTGTCATAAAAAAACACGTTTCTCAATAAAAAAACATGTTTCTCAATAAAAACATCGAAACCTCTTGAAATTCCATACAAATATTATATAATGTCTTAGATGGTTAAAAAATTAACAAGAGAAGTGAGCGAGGTAAAAACACGATGTATGCTGATGAAAATGTGATAAGAATCAAACATGACGTGCTCTATGAAGTGGCAAAACTGGCATTTGCGGGCGAATTAGATGCTAAGAGAGACCACATAGCACTGGAATTAATTCCAGGACCGACACCACAGTTCCGTTGTTGTATTTATAAAGAGAGAGAGATCATTCGTCAGAGAGTAAGACTGGCAGAAGGCAAAGCACCTGGTATCCATGATGATGGCAATGTCATCCAGGTTATCAGTTCTGCATGTGAGGACTGTCCAATCTCCAGTTATACGGTAACAGAGAACTGCCAGAACTGTATCGGAAAGGCATGTATCAACGCATGTAAATTCGGTGCGATCGAGCCGGGAAGAACACGTTCCCATATCGATGCATCCAAATGTAAAGAATGTGGTAAATGTGCGCAGGCTTGTCCTTACAATGCGATCGCACATCTGAAAAGACCATGTAAATTCAGCTGTCCGGTCAATGCGATCACCTATGATGAGCATGGTATTTCTGTAATCGATAAGAATAAATGTATCCGTTGTGGAAAATGTATCCACAGCTGTCCGTTTGGTGCGATCGGATCCAAAACCTTTATCGTAGACGTGATCAATGCGATCAAGGCTGGTAAAAAGGTATATGCGATGGCAGCACCTGCAACTGAGGGACAGTTTGGACCAGACATTACCATGGCAAGCTGGAAAAAAGCAATGTTAGAGGTTGGATTTGCAGATTTCTATGATGTAGGACTTGGTGCAGATATGACCGCTGCTTACGAAGCAGAAGAGTGGGCAGAGGCATATGGCGAAGGCAAGAAAAAAGTAACTTCCTGCTGTCCGGCATTTGTTAATATGGTACGTCTCCATTACCCGGATCTGGCAGAGTGCGTTTCTACAACAGTCTCTCCAATGTGTGCAGTTTCCCGTCTGATCAAGGCAAAAGAGCCGGATGCAGTGACCGTATTCATTGGACCATGTCTTGCTAAAAAATCCGAGGTTGTAGATCAGAAGATCCCTGGAAATGCAGATTATGTATTAACCTACAGTGAGATCCGTGCGATCATGAAAGCAAGAAACGTTGTATTACAGCCATGTGAGAATACAGATCAGGAAGCATCTACATATGGTAAGAGATTTGCAAACTCCGGCGGAGTTACAGCAGCTGTATTACAGAGCTTAAAAGAGTCTGATCAGAGCATCGATGCAAAAGTATGTGTTGCAAATGGTGCAGCAGAGTGTAAGAAAGCATTGTTACTCTTAAAAGCAGCCAGATTACCGGAAGATTTCATCGAAGGTATGGCATGCGAGGGCGGATGTGTCGGCGGACCAAGTGCATTCAACGACCAGTTCTCCTCTAAGAAGAACCGTGAGGCACTTCTTGGACTTGCAGATGACCGTGGAATCCACCAGAACTTGGAAAATTACGATATGAGCAACATGTCAATGCACAGAGAATAATAAAAAGATACGAAAGGATGTCGGTTTACCGGCATCCTTTTTTTCGTGCTAACAGGATCAACATCTTTTCGAACGGGCGAAAATCTGATAGAATGGAACAACAACAGATGGGAAGAGAGGAAACATATGAAAAAGGCAGTTTTTTTTGACATAGACGGAACTATCTGGGATGCAAAAATGCAGATCCCGGACAGTACCAGGGAAGCAATCCGGAAATTACGGGAGCAGGGACATTATGCGTTCCTTTGTTCCGGGCGCAGCCGCTCCAATATCAGAAGCCCGAAATTATTAGAGCTTGGCTTTGACGGAATGGTAGCAGCCTGTGGGGCACATATTGAGTTTGACGGGAAAAAACAGTTTGAATCGTTGCTGTCACAGGAGGAGGCAGCACATGCCTTAGCGGTCTTACACAAACACCATATGCCGGTTGTGCTTGAGGGACCGGAACATATTTATGTGGATGAAGCTGAATTTTTGGAAGATCCGTATGTGATCTATCTTCGGAATGAATTAGGGGATGATCTAAGACCGATCACGGGAATAGAGAACTATCGCATCAATAAGATGAGTGCCGAGATCGGAGAGGCGGATGTAGCGCAGTTTATCGCAGACTTGGGAGAGGAGTTTGCAGTTATCGTGCATGAGGCAGAAGGGCTTGTCGAAGTGGGAAAACGCGGATTTTCCAAGGCAACTGGGATCGAGCGGGTATGTAAGATGCTT
>URUD01000079.1 GCA_900550935.1 uncultured Roseburia sp. | reverse complement strand
ATAAGCTATAAACCAAAGGGAGAGATGAATTTATGCTGAAATATCAACTTGGAGATGCAGATGCAAAATTTGCAGAGATAATCTGGAAACATGAACCGATATCATCCGGTGATCTGGTAAAGCTGTGTGAGGCGGAAATGTCATGGAAGAAATCGACGGTGTATACCGTTCTTCGAAAATTATGCCAGCGGGGTATTTTTGATAACACAGATAGTATTGTGACTGCTAAGATTTCAAAGGAAGAATTTATGCGGCTCCAGAGCGAGGAATTTGTAGAGGATACATTCGCAGGTTCCCTGCCGGGGTTCCTTACTGCATTTATGGGAAGCAAGAAACTGAGCAGGAAGCAGGCAGAGGAATTGAAGCAGCTGATCGAACAGTATGAGGAGGACTGAGCATGGAACAGATTTTTGAGACAATCCTTCACATGAATATGACGGCGAGTGTGGCGATCGCAGTTGTATTGTTACTCCGACTTCTTTTACGGCGGGCACCAAAGATATTTTCGTATCTGTTGTGGATCGCAGTTATGTTTCGGCTGATCTGTCCGGTTGCAGTGGAGAATACATTTGGACTTCCCTTGGCAAAAGACAGTTCGTGGCAGATGGCATGGGAGCAGATGCAGAATACGAAAAAAGCAGAGGCACAGATGCAGAAAACAGGGCAGACATCGATCCAGAATGGAAATCTCGTTTCGGGGATAAGTGTCAGCCAGAACCAGGAGGGACAGCAAACTGGATCCGGGCAAAATGAGATCATTTCAGCTGGCAAAAGTGAGACGGCAGGGGATGATAGTTTAAGTAGCGTATTTCGGGTGGCAGAAGGGATATGGCTCGGTGGAGTGGAAATCCTGTTTTTCTCCACGCTGCTCTCATATTACCGGTTAAAGAAAAAACTGCGCGCTGCACATCAGGTCGAAGAGCGGATTTATGAAATGGAGGGTTTGCCAACCCCATTTGTGGCAGGGCTGCGAAAATCCTGTATTTATCTTCCAACTGGACTGACCGGTGCAGAGCGTGAGTACATATTGGCACATGAAAATGTGCATATCAAACGGTTTGATTATGTGTTTAAGATGGTTGGATTTTTCCTTGTGATCGTACATTGGATCAACCCGCTGGTGTGGATTTCTTATTTTTGCATGACAAAAGATATGGAAATGAGCTGTGATGAGGCGGTTCTAAGAAATCTTGGAACCGGGATCAAAAAAGATTATTCTACATCACTGCTTCACATGGCATTGCAACAGTCTGGGGCGCGGATGACAACACCTGCGTTTGGAGAGGGAAATGTAAAGAGCAGGATCAAAAATGTGCTCCATTATAAAAAGGTGGGAGCAGGTATTTTAGCTGGCTGTGTCTGTCTGGTCCTGGTGGTGACCATATTTCTTACGACAAATCGACCGGAGAGCAGAGACCGGATGAAAGTTTATAAAGCGGAGGATGAGCAGCCGGGAAGCTCTGTGATCCTGCAGGAACATAAGCTGACGGATGATGTGAACAGCTTCATGGTATATGCTTCTTTTTATGAAGATGGAGAAGAAACGAAACGTCAGATGATCACATCCGGTGCGGTAACAGAGGAAAACAGACAGGGCGAAATGGAATTATCGCTGCAGTATATGACGGAGGAAGAGATAAAGCAGTTATCGATTTCCGCGACAGCGGGACCAGGAAGCCAGTTTATGGCATTCTCGCTGCCAGCGTATGATTTTTATTCAGAAAATGTGCTGTGGAGCGGGGAAAAGAAGGCTTCCTACCATGATATCACACCGGATACTCCATATCTGATCGCAACAGAGTATATCGGAAATGCAACAACAGAAGCGATCGACGTATATGACTGTGAGGATGTGATGAGGGATCCGGATGTGAAAAACATGGTCTTGCAGCAGAGTAAAGAAGCCGGAATTGTGACGGTCATGTTGTATTATGTTGTATCGGGAGATACCGAAGAGCAGCTTACCGATCGTTTTCATGCAATCTCACAGGAATCAGATGAAAACAGGAATATTGCACCGGAGGAGGAAAAACTTTCGGAAACAGATATGATCCATGATGTCATAGATGGAACAGACGGTAGACACGGATGACGGGCAGACGCATTGAAAAATAAATAGTCACGGGAAAAGGAGTATGATAGAATAAAAAAAGAAGCCAAACGATGAATACAGATGTATTGGAGGAGACAGAATGTTGATTCGGACAGCAACCATAGAGGACTTAGATGAGATTACAGAAATTGAGGCAGAGTGTTTTCCCGCGGCAGAGGCTGCAGACAGGGAGGCATTTCAACAGCGGTTACAATACTATGGAAATCATTTCTGGCTGTTATATGAAGAACAAAAGTTAATCGCATTTGTGGATGGATTCGTAACGGATGAACCGGATCTGACAGATGAAATGTATGAGAATGCGGCGCTGCATGATGAAAATGGCGCATGGCAGATGATCTTTGGCGTGAATACACTCCCTGCATACCGCAGAAACGGTTATGCGGGGAAGCTGTTGAAGCGGGCGATCGCTGAAGCAAAAGAGCAGGGAAGAAGGGGAGTCGTTTTAACCTGTAAAGAAAAGTTATTGCACTACTATGCAAAATTTGGCTTTGAAAAGGAAGGAATTTCACAATCGGTACATGGCAATGTTGTCTGGTATCAGATGAGACTGCGTTTTGACCAAAAGGAGGAGTGACATAATGAAACCAACGACAACAAGAAACAGTATGCTGCTATTATTGACCGCCGCTATCTGGGGTGCTGCATTTGTGGCACAGACGACAGGTGGGGATGCGATCGGATCGTATTCTTTTAACTGTATCCGGAGCCTGATCGGGGCGATCGTATTGCTTCCGGTTATGAGATTTTTAGACCGGAATGGAAAGTCAATAAAGAAACCACAGACGAGAGAAGAGTACCGACTGCTATGGAAAGGTGGTATCTGCTGTGGAATTTCGCTGTGTATCTCTGCAAATTTACAGCAACTGGGTATTAACATGGGGGCAAGTACAGGAAAGGCAGGGTTTTTAACAGCAGTATATATTCTCCTTGTTCCAATCCTGGGGATTTTTTTACATAAAAAATGTGGATGGAATGTCTGGTTTGCTGTTGTACTGGCATTGGCCGGACTTTATTTTTTATGTATGCAGGATACAAAAGGATGCCAGCCGGCAGATCTGTTGCTCTTGTGTTGCGCACTTGGGTTTTCAATCCAGATTTTATTTGTGGATTACTATTCACCCAAAGTGGATGGTGTGAGACTTTCTGTGTTACAGTTTTTAATAATGGCAGCACTTACGGCAATCCCAATGTTCTGGGTTGATATGGGGCATTCTGTGAGAGGTTTTTTGGTTTGGCTTCAGGCATTGTTATCCTGGGAGGCATGTCTTCCAATCCTTTATGCAGGTGTACTGTCCTGTGGCGTGGGATATACCTTACAGATCATCGGGCAGGAGGGATTGAATCCGACGGTTGCCGCTCTGATCTTGAGTCTGGAGGCAGTATTTTCTGCACTGTTTGGATGGCTGATCCTAAAACAACGTCTGGATACCAAAGAGCTGGTGGGATGTGGACTGATTTTTTGTGCGATTATACTGGCACAGATCCCAACTGGAAAACAAAAATCTGATGGTGATTCCAAATAGAGCAAGGGAAAGGAAGGAACACAGACCATGAAAATGACCACATTATGTTATATTGAAAAAGATGGAAAGTACCTGATGCTCCATCGGACAAAAAAGGAAAAAGATATCAACAAAAATAAATGGATCGGTGTCGGAGGACATGCGGAGGCGATGGAAGACCCGGAAGAATGTCTGCTTCGGGAAGTGAAAGAAGAGACCGGGCTTACGCTTACATCCTATCAGTTCCGCAGTGTGATCACGTTCATCAGCGATGCGTGTGAGCCGGAAATGATGTGTCTGTTTACCGCGGACGGATTTGAAGGCGAACTGATCGCCTGCAATGAGGGAGACCTCTGCTGGATCGAAAAAGAAAAGGTGCTAGATCTCCCAACCTGGGAGGGGGATGCCATCTTCTTAAAGCCGCTCCTGGAGGGGGAAACACGCTTTTTTACCCTGAAACTGGTGTATGAGGGAGAAAAGCTTGTCGAGAAGAAAATGAAGTTCTATGAGTAAATAATATAATATATGGTTATATCACAGATGAAAAAAACCTATAGTCAGGAATATTGACTTTAGAAAAATACAGTGTTATCGTATCACTTAACAAAGAGCAAATGCAAAGAACAGAATATGGTCATCAAAAATCCGATACAGACAGAGAGTCGCCGGCTGGTGCGAGGCGACGTACCCTTTTGATGATTATCCTCTGCGAGCAGTGAGCTGAATTCCAAATGGATAGTAAGTGACACCGGTTTTCTACCGTTACAAAGAAGCTTATTTCTACGAAACAACAGCTATTTGCTATTTTCGCTGTTATGGAGTGGGAGATGAGAATGAGAGGCCGCAAAAAGCGGCAAGTAAAGTGGTAACGCGGAAGTTTAGCCTTCGTCTTTTAACAGACGGGGGCTTTTTTGTTCCCAGGAACAAAAAAGCAATACTCTTTGCGAATTTTTAGAAGGGAGCCGCCTTTGGCGGGGAAAAAGATGAATGGTTTAGTTATTGTGTTAATTGGAATTTGTATAACTAAAATCTCAACTTTCCTTATTTTATGCGACTTGGCGGT
>URUD01000078.1 GCA_900550935.1 uncultured Roseburia sp. | reverse complement strand
TGTCTGCAATATGTTTGTTTACGAAAGTCAGATACACATCATAATAAATATTTTCCCGGTTATGTTCGGTTAAGACCATAAGTTCCTCATACAGATCCGTGTGAGCTAAGATAAGGTCGACCAAAACCGGATCATACTCGGTTCCCTTTCCGTTACACAATTCCTGTACCACGGTTTCAAAAGACTTTGCATGGTGATAATTGCGGCTTAAGTAGTCCGTTGCCGCATCCAGACAGTCACAGACATGGATGAGGTTGATGATGGGACAGTACCTGGAGTGAATATGGTCAAAATCGACCGGGTAACCCCGTTTCCCATCATAGGATTTATGATGTCCAAGTGCAATATCTTTAAAGCGGGCAAAATCCGGGTCAGCAGAAAGATATTCCGCACCTTTCTTCGGGTGCATCCGGATGAGATGAAACTCATAGTCGGTCAGCTTGCGGTGCTGTGTGGTGACAACAGGGATGATACCATTTTTTCCGATGTCGTGCAGCAGGGCAGACTGGACGATATAGTCTAAAATTTCCGCCTGATGCTCCAGAACAAAATCTACCGTAATTTTTTTGTCAGAATTTGGAGCGATCAGGTATGTTGGACAATAAAGAAAGATCCGTTTTACGATCGCTTCTGCCAGATAGGAGACCATGACAGAGTGTGTCAGTGTCGATAAATGGCTTGACACAACAGAATTGATGATAAAGTTGGTCTTTTCGACTGCGTTATCAAAGGTTCCTAAAAACAGCGGATGGAAGGTGGCAAAACGTATGCCGTCGCTGATCGTATAGGTTTCGATGACATCATAGTCCCGACTTAAGAATTTACGCAGTACATTCTGATAAGCAGTATAATAGGGACGTTTTTTCTCAAAAGAAAGCGGTGTCTTTTCTAAGAGGCTGATCAAAATAAGCGGATAATCAATATAGTAGGTTTCATAATCAAATTCTGGCTCAGTTTCGAGCATTTCCTCATGTTTAAAATAATAATCGTGCAGTACCTGCCAGGCGGTCAGATAAGATAACTGTCCCTCATCTGCCAGCAATTTATAATAACAGAATACGGTGGAAGCACGACAGGCATAAAGCGAATCGGAAACGTTTTTCGTCTCATAGAACTGCGATTTGATCATTTCTGCGCAGATCGCGTGGATCTCCGGTGAAAAGGTAAGCCCCTCCAGGTCTGCGATGCAATCGTTGGTCAGAAAATCATCGAGTGCGCTCTGGCATAAAAGAGGGATACGAGGATTTGCCGTATCATATTGGGTAAATTTTTTGCGTGTCCGGATGGAGTAAAGCTCCTGCCAGAAAGAATATGCCTCTTTGACAGAAATGCTGCCCAGACGGGGCGCAATCCGGATGAGGTTGTTGTATGCGATAAAAATATAGTCACGACTGGAGGACAGCAGAAATGTATCAATACTGTCGCGGTAAGAAATTACTTTTTTATAATAATAGGCCACCTGTTTTACCATATCTCCGTGATCCGTGCGTGCAAGCTGCGAAGAAGCATAGCCGGCACAGGTATAGAGAAACAGAAGGGTCTCGACGTCATCAAGCTTCTCATAATAAGGAAGCAGTGATTTTGAGAGCGACAGGAGTATGGTAGGTTCGTTATTGCGTGCATAGTAAAGCTTCCGGCAATAACGTAATATTACATCATAATGCGAAGCATCCAACTCGTCTTTTTTCTCCTCAAAAAGGCGGTAGAAAGAGGTAATGAGATGCTGATTTTCCTGACAGGCACTTTGCTGGAAATCAGCACAGGCACGCAGGCGTTTGATCCATTCATCTTTGCTGGCAGGTGCCAATAACTTTTCATCCAGGGAAATGCTGTTTATGAAATTGGAAAAATAGGTTTCAAACGCATATTCGATGTCTGTGACGGTGACCATAGATACCTCCTAAAAATGTTGCGTTTCTATTATAGACTCATTTTTGAAAAAAATCTTCATGATAATTTATAAAATTTTCCTTGTTTTCTGGTATTTTTGACAGTGATTTGAACAGAAAAATCCTTTTAGGAAATAATACTAGATGATTATCTAATTATAAACGCTTGACAACCGTCTAATGTTTGTATTAAATAAATATTAGATATACATCTAATACATTATAAGGTGAAAAGCTAATTACTTGAAATCGTGAAAAGGAGTTCAATATGGAGAAAACAACAAAAACAGGATATCGGGAAGTGCTGGGGCAAAAAGAATATGCAAAAAAACTGGCAGCAAATACCATCAACCGACTGGGCGATTCCATCGATGTGATCGCGTTTCAATGGATGGTCTATCATATTACCGGAAGTGCGGCATGGTCGGCATTGATCGTGGCATTCAATATGCTGCCAAGCATGCTGCTTGAGCCGTTTGCAGGGGCACTGGTAGAGGGGCGGAAGAAAAAGAATATTCTGGTCATCACGGATTGTATCCGTGGCGCTGTCACCGTAAGTCTTGCCATCCTTTATCTGCTTGGACAGGTAAGACCATGGATGTTAGTCGTATTTACACTGACAAATTCAACGGTGGAGGCATTTTCCTCTCCGGCGGGTACGGCACTGCTGCCAAAGATACTCGATGAAAAATATTACGAGTACGGCACGTCCTTAAATTCTGTCATTTCCAATGTCATGCAGCTGCTTGGTTATGGTGTGGCTGGTATGATCATTGGCGGATTTGGGGTATGGAGTGCGATCCTGATCGATGCGGCATCTTTCTTTGGTTCCGCTCTGTTTCAGAGTGCAATGAAAGTAGACGAAGGAGAGGTGCGTCAGGGCAGATTTTCTTTTGAGGAGTATAAGCAGACTTTTTTGGCAGGGCTGGTTTATCTGAAAAATACGCCGGTGGTCCGGAATTTCTGCATTATAAGCTGTCTGTTAAATGCGGTCCTGATCCCGTTTAATTCACTTGTGACCCCATTCGTTTATGAAGTACTAGACGGTGGCAGCGAACTGATCAGTGCGATATCCATGAGTGCCAGTATTGGAATGATGGCAGGTGCATTTTTATTTCCAAAATTTTCGGATCGTTTTTCGGTACGTTTTAATGTGGTGGCAAGTGGAATTATGATCGGAGCAGCAAATATACTCTACTGTACCGGAGGACTGTTTCAGGAAAAACGAATGGCAGTCTATCTGGTTGTCATGGTGCTTGGCATTGCAATGGGAATGGGCGCGAGTATTACCTGTGCACTGTTACAGGTTCAGTTGATGAAAACGGTTGAGCAGGAATATCTGGCGAGAGCGGCAGCTATTTTTAATGCCGGGGCGGCTGCCGCATCCCCGCTTGCATCTGTCATTACCAGTGCTGCGGCGACCAGATTTGGCGTCAGCCAGATTTTTATAGTCAGCGGTGCTTTATGTGTGGTATCATTTCTGTATATAAGCATCCGAAAAGTCAGACTGGAGTAGGGTCTTACAAGAGTGGAGTGGAAAGGCGGATTGTTATGCAGAAAATCATAAGTAAAGAAGTGGATTATGTATCGGAAGCGATCATATTGCTGGAATGGATGGCACAGGAACATTCCTCCATTGGGGAAGTAGAGAAAAATATAACAGGGACATCCGGTGAGACAATGGAAGATCTGCAGCGGCTGTTCGGGCTGCTGCGCCAGATGGTAAAGGATGCAGAAAAACAGTTCCGCAGGAAAAAGGACAAGATCTCCTTTTATTTTCAATCAGGGAAAAACTGGGAGGAAACAAATTCCACGCTGGTACTGTTATCTTCTGAAATGAAAGTGTTCTCCGGAAAGAGTGCCAGTGAGGTATGGAAAGAGTTAGAGGAGCTTTCCGAGGAAGAGGTCTGCCGGAAATTCAGCTTGCAGATGCTCCGTGTTGCAGGGAACGGGCTTTATGACAATGAAATGAACGAGACAGGCGATGCGGCTGAGATTATGCGGCGTATCTTAAAACTGCAGATCTCCTCTGAAAAAAAACTGATCTTTCAGGATCTCTTCTGGAACCGGGAGGAACACCGGAAGCAGACCTTTGAACTGATAGAGGAGACAGTTGATTTTTTACAGGGTTACAGAGAGGAACTTGAGGCGGAAGCAGCGCGGTTTTATGAACACTGGTCCGGGTTTCTGGTTGACGGGCATGTTTTTTCCCAATATGTAAAGGAATATTTCAGGATTGATATTGGGGAGGAAAATCCATATGGGTTTGAAGTATGGCCCTGTATTCTGGGGATAAACCGGTGCTCCTACACCAGTGATATGGATGAAAATGGAAAGTTTCGCAGCCCGGAAATCGTGCACCTTGGAAGTGCCGCAACGTATGGAGTCTACATGAAAGGCTGGAAATTTACCCCGGAACTGGAGAACAAACATGTGCTGGAAGTGCTAAAGGTATTAAGTGATAAGAGTAAGTTTGAAATTTTATCGTATATCAGGGACAAACGTGCCTATGGAAGCGAACTGGCAAAACATATGGGGCTGACCACTGCCACGATATCCCATCATATGGGCACACTGTTCGACTGTGGACTGGTGGAAATAGAGCGGGAAAATAACCGCATGTTCTATCGGGAAAAGAAAGAGACAATGGAGCAGGTGCTCGAGTATTGCCGGAAAACGTTGTTATAAAAAGTGCTTGCACATTAAAATTGACTATGCTATAATAAATTCCTGTCAGGACATTCCTGATGAATGGGCAGATTCCCGAGTGGCCAAAGGGGACAGACTGTAAATCTGCTGCAAATTGCTTCGGT
>URUD01000077.1 GCA_900550935.1 uncultured Roseburia sp. | reverse complement strand
TTTCTCTAAAAATAATCTGTTTCTATGCAACTAAACTGTTTCTACTTCGCAAAGAATTATTTCTTCTTATTTGCTACTGTTCTCTTTGGACCCTTACGAGTTCTTGCGTTTGTCTTTGTCTTCTGTCCACGAACTGGAAGACCTTTTCTATGACGGATACCACGATAGCAGCCGATCTCCTGAAGTCTCTTGATGTTCATGGCAACTTCTCTTCTTAAGTCACCTTCTACAGTCTGAGTCTCATCGATTACTGCACTGATTCTCTTTACTTCGTCGTCTGTTAAGTCCCTAACACGAGTATTAGGATCTACTTTTGCTTCTGCAAGAATACGGTTAGAGCTTACTCTACCAATTCCATAGATATAAGTTAAGCCGATCTCAACACGTTTTTCTCTTGGTAAATCTACACCTGCAATACGAGCCATGTGCTTTTTAACCTCCATTAATCATTCATCGTTTTTTGTTTCTGAAAATGATTCTCATCATCCCGCAAGTCACTTGACATCATGACTTTTTCTGCTCTGTAGCAGACATAAAAAAATAATCCGGACAGCTCCGTTGTCTCCGGCCTGAAATGTGTGCCTGTCTTATTTTTTCTAGATTTGGATTTATCTTCGCCATACCCTCGGTATATAAGTATGGAAAAGCAGCGTTCCTGCTGTTTATTATGATAACAGCATAGACAACCCACCCGGGTGTCTCACTGCAGCCGCACATAATAACGACACAATCCTAACAGGTTTGAGAAATTGCTTTCCCAAATCAGCCCTGTCTCTGTTTGTGTTTTGGATTCTCACAGATAATTCTGATGCTTCCTTTTCTTTTAATGACCTTGCATTTTTCGCAAATAGGTTTAACTGATGATCTTACCTTCACAGCAAATCCTCCTTTCTTGCTAAGGCTCATTTTTGCGTATTTTAGCCGCAAAAATGGCACTATCCAAAAGTGTCCATTTAGCATTATAGCACGGACACTGTTTAGAAGTCAACATTTTTTACATAACATTTCTCTGGAAAATTCTATTTATCTCTCCAGATAATTCTGCCCTTTGTCAGATCATATGGTGACATTTCAATGGTAACTTTATCACCTGGCAAAATACGGATGAAGTTCATACGAAGTTTTCCGCTGATCGTTGCCAAAATCTGATGGCCATTCTCAAGCTCTACTTTGAAGAAAGCATTTGGCAGTTTCTCAACTACGGTTCCTTCTACTTCAATTACGTCTGCTTTTGACATGAAATCTTTCCTCCTGTTTTTATTTCTATGAAAATATCATAAAATGATACTTTTATACAGTTTTACTGCTCTCTTTATTTCAAGATCAGTTACTCTGCCAGACAAAACCTCTTGTACTTCTGTCGGAATATGTTTGATCAGTTGGATATGTTTGATACTTTTTTTCTTCGGATCAGCGAGCATTTTTGTTGTTCCGTTGACCAGATATACATATTTTTCATCTTTTTCTTTGATCAGATAAATCTGATCTCTGTCATGCCCCGACAGGGACTTTGCAAATTCCATACTTCTATTTCCTTTACTCTTCTGTCTGCCAGATTCCCTCGGCAATTTCTTGTTCCGTAAGTGTCAGGATCTCAGGTCTGCCCTCTGTGATCAATATGGTATTTTCATAGTGAGCCGACAAGGATAAATCCTCTGTAACGACGGTCCAGTCATCATCCATCCATACCACTTCCGCGCTGCCTGCATCGATCATGGGTTCTACTGCCAGTGTCATGCCCGGTCTTAACTTGATTCCTCTGCGGAACTGTCTGAAGTTTGGTATCTCCGGATCTTCATGCAGATGGGTTCCGATCCCATGTCCACATAAATCTCTTACTACTCCATAGCCCAAGCTTTCTGCATAATCACCAATGGCTTTTGATATCTCATGGAGATGATTGCCTGCTGTCGCAAACTTCATTCCCTCGAAGAAACTCTGTCTCGTTCTCTGGATCAGCAGTGCTGCCTCCTCCGATATCTGACCCACGCCATGCGTTCTTGCTGCATCGGAATGATATCCCTTGTAGATCACACCTGCATCCAGGCTGACGATATCGCCTTCCTGTATGATCCTGTCTTTGGATGGTATGCCATGTACCACTTCTTCATTCACAGAAACACAAATGGATGCCGGATATCCCTGATAAATTTTAAAGGATGGCTCGCAGCCAAAGCTGCGGATCATTTCTTCTCCCAGTCTGTCAATATCAAGCGTTGACATTCCTGGTTTTAATTCTTTTCCAAGATCCTCATGAACCTTCGCTAAAATTTTTCCTGCCTGTCTCATCAATTCGATTTCACGGGCTGATTTAATTGTTACAGACATTACATTACTCCCCTAAAATTGCCACGATATCAGAAAATACTTTTCCCATCGGCTGGGTACCATCTACAGATTTTAAGATATTTGCTTTCTTATAGTAATCGATCAATGGCTGTGTCTGCTCATGGTAAACCTTTAATCTCTTCTGTACGGTTTCTGGTTTGTCATCATCTCTTAATACAACCGGCTCGCCACATCTGTCACAGATGCCTTCCACCTTGGTTGGAATAGAAACGATGTGATAAGTTGCGCCACAGTTTAAGCAGGCGCGTCTGCCACTCATGCGGTTTACGATGTTTTCATCCGGTACATCGACATCAATGGCATAATCCATTTTTTCATTTATCTGATCAAGAGCTGCTGTCAATGCTTCTGCCTGTGGAATGGTTCTTGGGAAACCATCTAAAACAAATCCATTTGCGCAGTCCTCCTGCTGTATCCGATCCATAACAAGATCACATGTCAGTTCATCTGGAACTAACAATCCCTGATCCATATATTCTTTTGCCTTTTTCCCCAATTCGGTTCCGTTTTTGATGTTTGCACGGAAAATGTCACCGGTTGAGATGTGTGGGATCTTATATTTATCTGCAATCTGTTTTGCCTGTGTGCCTTTTCCTGCTCCCGGAGCCCCTAACATAATAATTTTCATAACGATAACCATACCCTTTCATATTCTGGTAAAGGAAAGTAACGCTGAACTTATAATAAGCCCAGCGTTCCTTTACAAATCAGCCATTTACATCTCTTCTGTCTGATTAGTCATTTAAAAAACCTTTATAATAGCGTACACGCATCTGTGACTCGATCTGTTTTAAAGTTTCAATGATAACACCTACAATAATGATAATAGATGTTCCACCGAACGATACGTTTGCTCCGAATACTCCGTTAAAGAAGATTGGAACGAATGCGATAAACGCAAGTCCTACCGCTCCTATAAAGACGATGTAATTTAAAATTGTATTCAGATAATCACTGGTCGGTTTTCCCGGTCTGATACCCGGAATAAATCCACCGGCTTTTTTCATATTGTTGGCAATCTCTAACGGGTTAAATGTAATGGATGTATAGAAATATGCAAAAGCAATGATCAGCACAATATATACGACTAAACCAATCGAATAAATCGGCTCACTTGGATTGCACCAGTTTGACTGGGACATTCCTCTTAAGATCTTGCTGCCAATTCCCGTTCCACTTCCTTTTCCAAGCAAGTTTGCGATGATAACCGGTGTCTGCAACAGAGACTGTGCAAAGATAACCGGGATAACACCACTGGTATTTACTTTCAAAGGAATATGTGTTGACTGTCCACCAACCTGTTTTCTTCCCTGAACTTTCTTAGAGTACTGTACCGGAATTTTCCGGACACCATCCTGTAAGAATACGACAAACACAACCATTGCAATAATGATTGCCAGGATAATAACTCCTGCAAGGATGCCCTTAGGAATAGATTTTCCAACAATAAACTGCTCGTACAGAGTACCAATATCGTTTGGCATATGCGAGATGATGTTGATGGTAAGTACGATCGAAATACCATTTCCGACACCTTTTTCCGTAATACGCTCGCCAATCCACATTAATACTGCAGCTCCTGCAATCAATCCCAGAACTACCATGATAATGCAAAGAGGGCTACTGCTCTCTAACAGATTACCTCTGTAAAAGCCGATTGCCATAGCAACTGCTTCGATCAATGCCAGTGCTATTGTAAGATATCTTGTAATCTCTGCAATCTTCTTACGGCCTTCTTCTCCGTCACGCTGCATTTCTTCCAATTTCGGAATAGCAATGGTAAGAAGCTGCATGATAATGGATGATGTGATGTATGGTGTAATGTTCAATGCAAAAATTGACATATTGTAGAAAGAACCACCTGTAATCGCATCAAAGAAGCCCATTCCATCCGCGGTCTGACTTGCAAACCAGCTTGCAAATACTTCACTTTTAACACCAGGAATTGGAAGCTGACTTCCAATCCTGATTACGATCAACATCAAAAATGTAAAAATAATTCTGTTACGAATATCTTTAATTTTAAATGCATTACGGAGTGTCTCTAGCATTAGATCACCTCTGCTTTTCCACCAAGAGCCTCAATTTTCTCTTTTGCGCTTGCGCTGAATGCATTTGCCTGTACTGTGAGTTTCTTAGTAAGTTCGCCATTGCCAAGGATCTTAACCCCATCTCTTGGGTTCTTTACGATACCTGCCTCAATTAATGTCTCAACTGAAACTACTGCATCATTCTCAAATGCTTCAAGAGCGGAAAGGTTGATACCGATGATTGTCTTAGAGTTTCTGCATTTGAAACCTCTCTTTGGCAATCTTCTGTATAATGGCATCTGACCACCTTCAAAACCTGGTCTAGGAGCTCCTGAACGAGCTTTCTGTCCTTTATGACCTTTACCAGCAGTCTTACCGTTTCCTGAACCGTGTCCACGTCCTCTTCTGAAATTATCGCTATGTGCAGAACCAGCTGCTCCCTGTAAATTGGATAAGTCCATCACTGACACCTCCTTCTCTTATTTTTAGATTTCTTCTACTTTTACGTATGGTGCAACTTTACGAAGTGCTCCTGCTGTTGCAGCATTGTCTGGTAACTCAACTGTTTTGTGCAGTTTTGTTAAGCCAAGAGCCTCAATCGTTTTTTTGTTCTTTGGAACAGCACCGATCGTTGATTTTACAAGTGTTA
>URUD01000076.1 GCA_900550935.1 uncultured Roseburia sp. | reverse complement strand
CGCAATGCTCACAAGATCCTTAGTCTTGCTCGTCTGCCAGTTCCGACACTTCCGCAAATCGTTCATCTCTCGTGACGACTTGTTTATAATATCAAACTTACGCTTTCTTGTCAACAACTTTTTTAATATTTTTTCAGCTTTTTCTTTTTTTATAAGAACTGTTTTTCAAAGATCTCTGCACGCATTGGTTTGCCGAAAAAATATCCCTGAATCAGTTGTATTTTACTGTTCTTTAATGCCTTGATCTGCTCTTCGGTCTCTACTCCCTCCACGCACACTTTTACATGGATCGTGGAAGCCAGTTCTCCGACCATCTTCACAAACGCATTCGAGAACTCATCTTTTCCGATATCAATGATAAAGCAGCGATCGATCTTGATCACATCAATCGGCATCTCCCGGATATGATTCAGGGAGGAATAACCCGTTCCAAAATCATCTAATGCAACACGTATTCCAAGTCTTCTGATGTCAGCTAAGATCTGTTTCATACGCGCCATATCATTGATGGCAAGGCTCTCGGTTACCTCAAGAGTCAGATTTTCCGGTGTGATCCCGGTTTCTTTTACGATCTGATAAACCTGCTCTACAATATCATTCTGTAAGAGCTGGACAACGGATAAGTTGACATTGACCTTGTACTCCGGATGTCCCATATCATTCCAGTATTTGCAGCGTTTGCACGCCTCACGGAGCACATATTCCCCAATCGGATTGATCAGTCCTAAGTACTCTGCCAGCGGAATGAAATCAGTTGGTGGAATAAAACCCAGTTCACCGGAATTCCAACGGATAAGCGCCTCCGCACCCACACATGGGCTGCCAGGTTTGGTAACGTCCACGATCGGCTGATAATAAACCTCAAATTCCCGGCACGCATTCTTGGTCGCATTTCGCATATTTTTTTCGAGGTCAAGACGTTTGTGTGATGTTGTCGCACTGTCCACGCTGTCCTCATAAAATTCAATCCGGTTCTTACCGGCACATTTTGCCACATAAAGGGCGATATCCGCCTTTTTGATCAGCTCTTCCACGGTGTCCCCGTCGGTCGGGAAACGCACGACACCCATACTCATCGTACAGTAATAATCGGCTCCTTTTAACATCCATGGCTTGGTAAACAATGTCTTGATCTCATCTAAAATATCCTGCAGCATGGAAATATGCAGATACGACAAGATGATGATAAATTCATCGCCGCCCATACGATAGCAGTTGTTTTCCACTCCCGGGATTTTCTTCAAACTGTTGGAAATATCCTTTAACAGAATGTCTCCATACTGATGTCCCAGACCGTCATTGATGTGCTTAAAGTCATCCAGATCGATATAAAGAAGCGCGCCCTCTCCGTGAAACTCTCTCGTCTGCTCAATATAACGCTGCAGATCCTGCTCACAGCGCATCCGATTGTAAAGTCCTGTCAGGAAATCATTGTTTGCCTGCCGCTCGATTTTCTGCTGATACAGCTTTTTATCAGTGACGTCATAAACCGTGCAGAGAAGAACTTTTCTGCCATCCACCCAGTCAATACGGGTACTGTGCAGATCAAACCACCTCTCCTCATCCGGCTGATAGATCTCTTTAAAATAGGTCTCCTGATTTGGCAGCATATCCGTTTCCAGATTCTTCTGCAGCTGCTCAAGCCCCTTCTGAAACGCATTTTTAAACCGCTGATTGGTATAGAGTGTGGTTCCGTCCGACGGATCTAACACATACACCGCACACCCGATATTTTCCAGAATCGCTTCCAGTGATGTATAAGAACTGGCAAGTGAATTTTTGGCGATCCTCTTCTGTAAAATGCTTTGTATGATACGCTTTACATCATTGACAAACTTGATCTCACTGACATCCCAGATGTGCCTGTTCTTGCACTCGCAGAAACATACATACATCCCGGCACGCCCATTTACCACGACTGGTAAAAAGATACCCGCCTTTAAACTCGTCCGCTCAAACAACCGGTAAAATTCATCCGGCATCATGGAATCCGAGGAGATCATATATGGCTTTCCGTTAAAAAATGGCAGTTCACTCTTATTCTCGCCCTGCGCCTCAAATACGTCCTGACCTGCATCTGCCGCCCTGTATTCACAGATCACATCCACCGTCTGTCCGTCTTTATTTTCACGAAGCAAAATTCCCTGTGAGATATCCAGATATTCACAGGTATCTTTTAAAATATGGCTGACCACCTGTTCAAAGCTGTCCTCCGACTCAAGCATCTTAACGATTGCTGTCATGGTCTCATTGCGGTGCAGTTCTGCCTCCATCTGAGCGGCAGTCTCACGGCTCTTGATAAATGCCTCCTGCGCCATCAGTTCTTCCATTTTAACGGCAAACATCTGTTTTGAGAGTGTTTCCAGAAATTCGATGGACTTATAATAACGTTCCGGCGTGGTCTTTAAGACGTAGTCCGGCAGTTCCACACCTTCCTGCTCCAAAACACCCACCACGATCCAGATCGCCTCGGTCTCTCCGCTGACCCGGATGGCAACTCCGCACATTTTCAGATAATCTGCCCCACAGTCTTCCTCGACGACACTCTCAATGTTGCTGTCCATCAGCCTGCCAAGCAGTGCGATGTGTTTGTCCATATCAATCCTGCCGTGGATAAACTCAAGTTCTTCCCTGGAACCAAATGCCTTGGTCACAACACCCTGCTTTTTACTCAGGCAGACGAGATAAACGTTATTTGCTTCACAGAAACGATCCTGCAAAATCTGCATCAGGGACGCATCCAATAGTCCCTGCTCCATTCCACCTTGTTTTTCTTCTCTTTTTCTGATTGAAAATGCCATTTTTTTACCCCTTCAGTTCCACAACATACAAAGAAAACTGTTCCTTCTTACGAATTGTAAACTCCGCTAACAGCCGGTACTCTTTGTGCAGTCTCAACTGTTTTTTTACAAATCCTTCTTCGTTCGAGTAAAAGATCATTCTGCCTCCCGGAAGCAGGATTTCTTTTGATTTTTCAAAGAAACGTGCATAAAACGCATCCATTTCTTCTTTTGTCTTTCTGCCACGCATCGGCATGTTCGTTATGATCTCATCAAATGGATACTCATGTTTAAAATCAAAATAATCTCTGTGAATATAATGGATCAGTTCTCCGGCTGCTGCTGCATTTTCGCGTGCTCCTGCAATTGCATCCCCGAAAATGTCAATCCCGTATTTTTCTCTTGCCGGCACCGCAATATCACGCTCAATCAGCATGGTTCCCACACCACAGAATGGATCTAAGATCTGTGCATCCTCTTTTAAATAAGGCTCTGCGGCTTTTACCAACGTTGCCGCCATAGCCGGGTGGATGGACGTTGCCACTGCATGTTTCCGGTAAGAAAACCGCCGGTCCGGTATCGTATAGAGTTTTAAAAACGGGATCAGATTTCCCTCTTTCGTTTCGATCAGCCGTATCTCTATCTCATAGTCCCCGGTGGAATTTTGAAGTTTTCTATTAGTGTCACGTTCCAGCCCGGATGCAAATTTTTTTGCAAACGCGCTCTTTTTCGCCAGATCCATCCGGGTTTTTAGTTCCAGTCTGAAATAAAAGACATCCGCATCCTTATGACACTCTGCCAGAAGTTCCCACAGATCAGACTCTGCGACCATTTTAGCGGCACACACGGCTTCTGGAGGAATTACTCCACCGCAATGCAATGGAAATAACAATTCGCGATATGTCCTTAATCTGGTAAACGGCCTGATCTGCTCCGTACGGATCAAAACTCCAAGCGGATGTTCCTTTTCCACTCTTCTTACGGTCCTTGATATTTCTCTTACTTCCCGGAGTGTGATCGATCTTGTATCACGGTTTGTGGTAAGAATGATCTCATGTGGTTTTTGAAAGCCGGTAAATTCGTGTTTTTTAACCCCATCTGCTGCCACCAGAAGTTTTCCAAGTTCCCGTAACTCTTCCTCAATATGTTTTCTTTCTTCTTCTACAGGTTCCAGTTCTAAAAGCTGTTGTTTCCGTTCCCTGATCTGTGGAATAAATTCTGAAAAATCCAGTTTTCCGAGTGCAGTTAAATAGGCACTCTTTACAAAAAGTGTCTGCTCCTTCCCGTAGGCATTCCACAATGCATCTGCTGCATCCTGTATGCCAAGTTCTCCCAAAAGCAGGGCTGTGCCTTTTCGCACCTTGGCGTCCTCTTCGGATAAAAGTGGCACAAGAAGCGCACCACCCTCAAGCTCTGCTTTTAAGCTGGCTGCCTTTTCTTTGTCCTTTGCTTCTTTTCTGAGAAACTGTATCGTCTCACGAAGCGACTCTTTTGTCTGCAATTTTTCCAAATCTGTCTTCCACATATCATTTCCTCGACCTTGTTAATAGTGCTATTTTACTGTATTTCCTCTGTTTTTGCAATACCATAGGTGTCGATATAAGCTGTGACATCCGACCGGAACGTATCCCACGCCCACTGGTTTTCCACATAATATTTCGGGCAGTTTTTCCCCGTAACATCATAGTGACGGATCACATCGTCCGAAGTCAGATTGAACCGCTTGCATAAGAAACCGGCGAGCTGGACCACAGAATTGTATGTCTCATCGGTAAATTCACCGCTGTCATCCGGGTGGCAGCATTCAATCGAGATCGTATCGAAATTACGCTGGTTCGATGCATACGACCATTCACTCGTCGGGATACACTGAACGACTTCTCCCTCGATGCCGACGACGAAATGGCTGCTGGCCTGCGCCTCCTGCGTCTCAGGCAGGTTTTCAAAGTAATCACGGTTCTGCATCGCCGTGCTTCCCGGGTTTGCCGTGTAGTGAATAACGATGCCGTCCACCTTTTTCAGCCTCGTCTGCGGTCTGGACCAGCTGTTCGGCGTCAGAAGCTCCACATCAATCGGCGGAGCGCCGGTCCAGTCGGTGATATCGTTGTCCTCATAATCAGAACCGGAATAGTCAACGGCCGTGATATCACTTGCCGTTTTTGCCACACGGCGGATGCCGCTGTAAATGCCGACGCAGATCAGCACCACCAGAACTCCCGTCAGAAACATTCTGCGGTGAAGCTGGCGCTGCCTCTGTTTTCTTGTCATTTTTCCCCGTCT
>URUD01000075.1 GCA_900550935.1 uncultured Roseburia sp. | reverse complement strand
CACATCCTTGGGATTCATGCCCTTAAACTCATCAACTGTTTTTACCAGTATATGTACCAGTATGCTCTTGAAGAAAACCGCCAAATCTTCCATAGGCTTTAAGCTTTACTCCCATTTCTAAGCAATTTTTCGTCCATGATTACATACATTTCTGATATAATATTAGCAGTTCAATTCAATATAATCTATTGCCTGTTTCCACCCATGACCAGGCGCATCATCGCCCCAATACCTGCTGGTTATCTCATCTAATTTGTCTACACACTTTTGCAACTTTTTTATATTGGCTTTGCGCTCTTCACGCGTTATGGTTTTCAAGCTTTCATTCTTTACTTTATATGCCATGCTTTGTAAAAAATTAACAATATCAAAATATTCCTCTGAATCTTCAAATCTCGTGTCTCCGGGAAAGCAGTCAATTACCTTTTCAAAAGTTGTTTTCATATCTTCTGCCCCTGCCTGGCTTAATGTCTCAGCAATATAAGGTACAAATTGCACCATTTCGCACATTATAAACCACCAGCCTTCGTATTTCCAATTGCCAATCAGATTAACAAGAATATGTAAATAAAATAACTGTGGTGTAACCAGATTCTTTATATCCAATAGTGAACCCTTCTCCCATAAACAATCTGATTTCACTGCAAGAACACTCTCATCTATATCTTTAACGTCACCATAGAACTCTTTTATCGTAATCATATAATTTTACCCTTAAAACAGAAATTTTAATAATTAATTTTTATAAAGCCTAACCTATCTCCCTCTCTCCATCTGAACAACCACCTCACAATGCCCGGTCCATGGGAACATATCAACAGGCTGGCACTCCACCGCCTCATACTCCCGCCTCGTCAGATACTTAAGATCCCGTGCCAGCGTCTCAGGATTGCAGGAGACATACACGATCCGTTCCGGTGCCAGTTTTAACACGGAATTTAAGAACGCCTCGTCACTTCCGGCTCTTGGCGGATCCATAAACACAACGTCCACCTTTTCTCCCTGCTCTGCCATATCCACCATAAATTCTCCTGCGTCGGCATGATAGAAGCGGACATTTTTGATTTGGTTCCGTTTTGCATTGATAATGGCATCCTTTACCGCATCCTGATTGAGTTCCACACTGATGACCTCTTTTGCCTTGGAGGCGGCGATCAGACCGATCGTACCGATGCCGCAATACGCATCCACCACGCGCTCTTTTCCGGTAAGTTTTGCATAGGAAATTGCCTTGCGGTACAAAATTTCCGTCTGGATTGGATTGACCTGATAAAATGATTTTGGGGAAATCCGGAACGTACAGCCGCAGAGCGTATCTTCGATATAACCTTTTCCGTAAAGCACGGTCTCTTTCTCACCCAAAACCATGCTGGTTTTCTTGTCATTTACGTTAATCACGATTGTCGTGATCTCCGGGTGCAGCTTGCGTAATGCCTTCACAAAATTATTTTTAGACGGAAGGATCGGAGAACCAAGTACTAAAACTACCATCACTTCGCCACTGAAAAAGCCCCGGCGGACTAACACATGGCGAAGCAATCCATATCCGGTATCCTCATCATACGTTTTGATCTTAAACGAACGGAGTAACCCCCGGATATCCCGGATGATCGCACCTGCGATCTCATCCTCGATCTGACATTCATCAATATTTACCACATCGTGTGTTCCCGCTGCATACACGCCGGAAATGATCGTGCCCGGTGCCATGCCGCGCCCAAATGTGTGTGAACGTCTCGGACCTTTATTTCCTCTTACGATGTCAAAAACAGCATGTACCTTATTGCGGTAATGATAGGGCTGCTCCATGCCAATGATCGGATTCACTTTGCAGAATTTTCCAACATTCTTTTTTACCATTTCCTGTTTATTTTTCAACTGTTTCTCATAGGAAATCCCCTGATAATCGCAGCCACCACATTTTTTCGCATACATGCAGAACCCATTATCTGCATGAGCCTGCTGCTCTTTCTTTTTCGGTGCAGGTCTGTCATTTTTCTTCTGCACCTTTTTTCGTTCTGTATTTTTACTTCTTTCTTCTTTTATTCTCTGTTCCATCGTCAGACTCCTTTATCGGTATTCCTTTCTTTTCAGCTCGCGGACTGCCATTGCTCCCGTGACAACTGCCGCCAGAAAATCGGCACTCGGTCCCGCATACATGATCCCGTCAATTCCAAAAATAAGCGGAAATACGACCAATAACGGCAGCAGGAATATGATCTGTCTTGTCAGGGATAAGAACACACCTACCGTCGGTTTTCCAATCGCAGTAAAAAAGTTTGATGTGATCGGCTGCAGAAAATTCACAAACGTAAAAAACAAAAAGATATGGAAATAGTTGATCGCAAACTGATAATATTCCTCGGTTCCATTTCCAAAAATGGAAATGATCTGTCTCGGTGCGATCTGAAACAGTAAAAATGCCGCGATCGCCAGAATAAAACCACTGATGATTGCCTGTCGATACGCCCCTTTGACACGCTGATATTTTCTCGCACCGTAATTAAAACTTACGATTGGCTGCAATCCCTGCGAAATTCCAATGATAAACGACATGAACACCTGATTTACCTTTGTGATAATTCCGGCACAGGCGATCGGGATTGCCTCCCCATAAACGGAAAGTGAACCATAATATTTCAACGATTTATTCATCACGATCTGCACAACCATCATCGCAAGCTGGTTACTGCATGGTGCTGCACCCAAAGATGTGATCCTTTTCAGCTGTTCTTTGCCAATGCGAAGATGCTGCTTTTTTATCTGTATCGTTTTACAGTGCCCCAGATACCAGATGACGAGCAATCCTGAGATCATCTGACCGATGATCGTTGCAAATGCCGCTCCACGCATGCCAAGTCCCAGTCCGAATACAAAAATCGCATCCAGAATGGTGTTGATCACTGCTCCAACAATGTTACAGATCATTGCCACCTGCGGTCTGCCATCTGCACGGATCAAATGTCCTCCGCCTGCCGTCAGGATCAACAGCGGAAATCCGATCGCAACAATTCCGGTATACTCTTTTGCATAACCTAATACATTTTCCGGTGAACCGAAAAAGCGCATCAGCGGTCCTAAGAAGATCTCGGTAAACACGGTTAAGATTGTTCCGCATAAGACCATCATCACGGCTGCATTTCCAATATAGTAAACCGCCTCTTCCTTATCGCCTTTTCCCATTGCAAGGTTAAATGCAGATGCTCCGCCTATCCCAAACAATAATGCGATCGCCACGCAGGAGATTGAAAGCGGGAATGAAATATTCGTTGCTGCATTTCCCAGTTCTCCGACACTTCTTCCGATAAAAAACTGATCTACAATGTTATAAAGTGAACTGACCAGCATTGCAATAATACTCGGTATCGCAAACTCGACCAGAAGTTTTCCTGTTTTCTGTTCTCCTAATGGATTTTTTTCTAACTGTTCTTTCATTGTTACTCCATTTCTGATAATATTTTGTTTTTGTATCTTTTGCCGATTTTGTAATATTTCCTTTTTTCAAAACGCCAGTGCATAACTGGCAGTAGATGTTTTTAGATATTGTTGGTTTTTTGTAAAGATTAAAGTTTAAGTTGTTGATTTATTTACTAATTGCCCCCTAGGGGGCGGCGCACTTTAGTTCGTGAAGATAATCGCTTGGACTCTTCCAATTTAAACTCTTTCGCGGTCGAGAGTTGATCTCGTTCAACGCAAATTTTAGTTCCCTTTCTGTCGCTTTTCGCAAATCCATTCCCTTCGGAAAGTACTGTCTCAACAATCTATTTGTGTATTCATTAAGACCTCTTTCGTAAGAAGTGTATGGGTGCGCAAAGTATATTTCACTCCTTAATCTTTTACTCATATCTTCGTGATAAGCAAACTCCTTGCCGTTATCAAAGGTTATCGTTTTCACATTCATTCCGCGCAACAACTTTATTACTCCATTTCTCGTAGCTTTCGCATCCTTCCCCGATAAGTAAGTTGCACATAGATATTTGCTTCGCCGCTCTACCAGCGTCAGTATCGCACCCTTGTGATTTTTGCCCATTATCAAATCTCCTTCCCAATCTCCAAATCTAGATCTTTCCGCCACTATCTCGGGTCTGCTTTCTATGCTCACTCTGTTACGAATTTGCCCCCTGTAATCTTTTATGCCATACTTCCTGCGCCGCTTCTTAAAAAATAGATATCTGTACAACGTTCCTCCTAATTGACGCTCACGCTCAATATAATTGTAAATAGTCTGGTGCGATATCTTCTTGTCAAAACAAACCGATGATATGGTTTCTGGAGACCATTTCTTCTTTAGAAAAGTTTCTAAAATATCGGCTTAATTCTCGCCTATTAGATATTTTTTAGGTTTGAGCAATAATCGCAAATACGTTCGCATAAACGCTCTGCCATGCGTGTAAACGCCTTCGACTCGATTGCGTGATAATTCACGGGATATGGTAGATTGCGATACTCCTATCGCATTTGCTATCTCCGATTGCGTTTTTTTAGCTTTACACATGTTCTCTATTACTCTTCTATCGTCATATGTTAGACGGCGGTATTTTGGTTTTGTCATAGTGCTTTTCTTGGTCGAAAAACATCTACTCTACATTCCCTAAGCCGCTTGTCTAACTCCTTTAGCTTTTATGCACTGGAGTATTTAATTCGCGAAGATGCGTCATAAATCAGGAAGCATGTCTCTTTTTGTCAAATGCGAAATCATTTTTTGCCAAATGTAAAAAGGTTTAGTGTAAGATGTACCTACTTTTGCATCAAACTTTAACACGGAATAATATGGAACATGATTTTTTGGAGATTATTAAGACGCGACGCAGTTGTCGTAAATTTCAGGACAGACAAATTTCTCGCGTGGAATTGGATGCCGTACTTGAAGCAGGAACTTACGCACCTTCAGCAGGAGGGCGCCAAAGTGCGTTTATCGTAGCTGTGCAGAATAAAGAGCAGCGCAAAAAACTGGCTGCAATGAATGCGGCAATAATTGGATCCAAATCAAATCCTTTTTACGATGCTCCCACTTATGTATTGGTTTTTGCTCCCTCAAATGCTCATACTGCTATCGAGGATGGAACTTGTGTGCTTGAAAATATGATGCTTGCAGCTCATGCCTTGAACTTGGGAAGCTGTTGGATTCATAGAGAGAAAGAAAT
>URUD01000074.1 GCA_900550935.1 uncultured Roseburia sp. | reverse complement strand
TCAAAAGCAGTTTCATCATCTGCGCCTTGACTTTCTCTCCACCCGACAGTGTTTCCATGGGCTGCTCCCGGTAAAAGAAATCTGCCGGGACATGAAATTTTGCCGCCATCTGCCCCAGCGTTTTTGGTGTCTGCTCCAGAAAGCTCTCCTCTTCCATAAAAAACTCACAGACTGTTAATGTCCGTTTTTCTTTCGGCAGTTCCTGTGGCAGATAAGCGATACGCTCCTTCGTTTGGATCAGTTCACCTTCTGTCTCGCAGTAATCGTCCACCAGCTTTTCATCGTAAATCCATTTTAAAAGCGTTGACTTTCCATTTCCCTCTTCCCCGATAATGACCGCCTTATCGCCGTCATTTAACACACAGGAAAAATCATTTAAAATAACACGCAGGTCCTTTTTATGAGTAATGCTTAAATTTTTAATCTGTAACATAAATCCTCCTCGTTTTCCGAAGGAAAATGCGAACCCTCTGGTGAGCAGAGGATTTAGCCTCCCTTGTTTTACATAACCTCTTCCGGACTGGAAATCTTACCTGTGACTGCACTTGCCGCTGCAACTGCCGGGCTCGCAAGATATACTTCCGAATCCACATGTCCCATACGACCTACAAAGTTACGGTTTGTTGTAGATACACAACGCTCGCCTGCCGCAAGGATTCCCATATATCCTCCAAGACATGGTCCACAGGTTGGTGTGCTGACAACCGCTCCTGCCTCGATAAAGGTTCTTAACAGTCCCTCTTCCATTGCCTGCAGATAAATCTTTTGTGTTGCCGGAATCACGATTACGCGAAGTCCTTTTTTCACTTTCTTGCCTTTTAACACGGAAGCTGCAATCCTAAGATCATCCATACGGCCATTGGTACAGGAACCGATCACAACCTGATCAATTTTCACATCTCCGACTTCATCGATCGTTCTTGTATTTTCAGGTAAATGCGGAAATGAAACGGTTGGTTTTAAGGTGCTTAAATCAATCGTATATTCCGCATCATATTCCGCATCCTCATCTGCTTCATAAACAACGTAAGGACGTTTGGAATGTTCTTCCATGTACTGTTTTGCAAGGTCATCCACAGGGAAAATACCGTTCTTTCCACCTGCCTCGATCGCCATATTTGCAATTGTAAAACGATCATCCATCGTCAGATACTGAATTCCATCACCCACAAATTCCATCGATTTGTAAAGTGCACCATCCACACCGATCATTCCGATGATGTGCAGGATAATATCCTTACCACTGATCCACTTCGCCGGTTTTCCAGTCAGGTTAAATTTAATTGCAGAAGGCACTTTAAACCATGCTTTTCCTGTTGCCATACCGGCAGCCATATCTGTACTTCCTACTCCGGTAGAAAACGCTCCCAAAGCTCCGTAGGTACAGGTGTGGGAATCTGCGCCAATGATAACGTCTCCGGCAACGGTTAAACCTTTTTCTGGAAGAAGTGCATGTTCAATTCCCATCTCTCCTACATCAAAGTAATTTGTAATATCATGTCTGCATGCAAACTCCCTGACACATTTACAGTGCTGTGCAGACTTAATATCTTTATTTGGTACAAAATGGTCAAGCACTAATGCAATCTTATCCTTGTCAAAAACGCCATCCACTTTCATCTTATCCATCTCATGTATGGCTACCGGCGAGGTAATATCATTACCAAGCACCAGATCCAAATCTGCCTCAATCAACTGCCCGGCACTTACAGACGGGAGCCCTGCATGTGCAGCAAGGATTTTTTGCGTCATTGTCATCCCCATGTGTTATGTCCTCCTGATCTAAAAACTTACTGATTCGTGTGTGTGTGTTCGATGAGTTTTGTGTTTCCTTCACTCTATCTGCCTATGATTTTAACATAAATAATAATATAATCAAAATACATAATAAATATATTTACCATAACTAATAATCATGTTATACTATAATTATTCCAAAAGAAAAAAGGAGTTTTTCATGAACCAGAATCTATCTTCTTACCGTATCTTTTATACGGTTGCAAATACAGGCAATATCTCAAAAGCTGCCAAAGAGCTTTACATCAGCCAGCCTGCGATCAGTAAATCCATCCAGAAACTGGAAGAAAGTGTCGGCTGCAAGCTCTTTTCAAGAAGTTCAAGAGGTGTTGTTCTGACCGAAGAAGGCAAGCTGCTTTACGAACATGTCAGTAGTGCCTTTGAGACGTTAAATCTCGGAGAAGAAAAGCTGCGCCGCTCCATTGAACTTGGAGTCGGACATTTAAAAATAGGAGTCAGTGCTACCCTGTGTAAGTACATGCTGCTCCCTTATTTAAAAGAGTTTATCCGGCGCAACCCGCATATTTCCATTTCCATCACCTGTCAGTCGACCAATGAGACACTTCGTCTGATCGAAGACAATAAAATCGACATCGGACTGATCGGAAAACCTGATTCCATTAAGAATATTCAATTTGATTTTCTGGAAGAAATTGAAGATGTATTTGTTGCGACCAAAGACTATATCCGCAATCTACGGGCACGCGGTATCCAAAAGAACCAGATCCTTTCCAGTTCGACCCTGATGCTGCTTGATAAGAACAATATGACCAGACAATACATTGACGATTATTTACAGGAAAACCAGATTGTTATCAAAGACTCCATCGATATTTCCAATATGGATCTTTTGATCGATTTCGCACGTATCGGTGTCGGTGTTGCCTGTGTCATCAAAAGTTTCGTGTCAGAGGACCTCGCCTCCGGTGCACTGGTTGAGATCCCGCTTGGTATCCCGATCCACAAACGTGAAGTCGGGTTTGCCTACCGCAGCAGCATCAAACCATCCAAATCACTGGAAGAATTTATCACATTTTATAAGACCTACCATCCATAACGGATGGCAGGTCTTTTTTGTGGTGCGCCTAACGGTGCATGTTTTTTTCTGTTCGTTCAAAATTATGGATCCAGTCCGCCTTTAAGAAATAAATCAAAAAGATTACTGAACTGATCGACCAGGTCAGCGGATATGCCCAGAAAATGACCTGGATCTCCGGAATGAAATGCACGGTCACCGTGATGTATGTGATACGGATAATACACCAGGATGCCAGCATGACAAACATCGGCACGGTTGACTTTCCTGCGCCTCGCATAATTCCGGCAATACAATGGGAAAATGCAAGGAAACAGTAAAACAACGCCTCCACATGCGCCTGTCTCGTTGCGATCGCAACCACCTCTGCGGTATTATCAAATCCTGCCGCCAGATAAGAGATCAGAAAATATACGATCACACCGACCAGCTCCGCTAACGTTACCGAACATGCAATTCCAAAATAGGCTCCTTTTTTTGCCCGGTCATACTGTCTCGCACCAAGGTTCTGACCAATAAAAGTTGTCAGTGACATGGCAAAACAGGTGATTGGCAGGAACGCAAACCCCTCAATTTTAGAATAGACACCGCATCCTGCCACTGCCATCACGCCAAATTTATTGATATTCGTCTGCACAATGATATTGGCAAATGAGATGATCGAATTCTGCATTCCAGACGGCAGACCAAGCGAAATGATCTGGCTGAGCATTTCTTTGTGAAACCGTATCTCTCTGATTCGCACCTGATAGACATCTTTGATCCGTACCAGTCTCCAGAAACAAAGCAGTGCACTCGCCGCCTGCGAAACCGCAGTTGCAAAAGCCGCCGCTCCGACACCAAGCCGAAATCCCCCGACTAGGATCAGATCCAGTACGATGTTAATGATCGAAGAAAAGATCAGATAATAAAGTGGATGTCTGCTGTCTCCGACTGCCTGCAAAATCCCCATTACAATGTTATACATAACAAATGCAAGGGAACCGGCAAAATACACCCGAAAATAGATGATCGAATTGGGCAGAACGCTCTCCGGTGTTCCCATTAAGACCAGAATCTGTGGTGCCAAAAAAATACCGACAGCCGTCAAAAGCAATCCTGCCACCAGACCAAACGCCACATCGGTATGGACTGCCCGTTTCAGTCCCTCATAATCTTTTGCTCCAAAATATTTGGAGATGACAACACCGGCTCCCACTGCAATTCCATTAAAAAAACCGACCATTAAAAAAATCAGGCTTCCCGAAGAACTGACCGCAGCAAGGGCATCACTGCCCAGAAAATTTCCGACGATCAGTGAGTCAGCGGTATTATAAAGTTGTTGAAATAAATTTCCCAAAAAGAGGGGGATTGCAAATGACACAATCCCCTTCCAGATGGAACCATTTAATAATTTTGTTCCTTTTTCCATCCTATTTCATAACAATATTGACAATTCTTCCCGGAACATAAATCTCTTTTATGATCGTTCCAGTCAGTTTATCTGCGATGGTCTCTTTTGCTTTTGCAATAACATCCTCTTTCGCATCATCTTTTCCGATTGCCAATGTTCCTTTCGTTTTTCCATTAATCTGAACCGCGATCTCTACGGTCTGTTCTACTGTTTTTGCCTCATCATATTCTGGCCAGGTCTGCTGATATACATAACCCTCTCCGCCGATATTCTGCCACAGTTCCTCTGTGATATGCGGTGCTACCGGGTTCAGTAACAAAAGCAATGTCTTGTATTCGCCCTTTGTGATGGAGTTTTTCTTGTAGAACTCATTGATCAATGCCATCATGGCTGCGATCGCAGTGTTGTATTTCAGGTTTTCAAAATCACTGCTTACTTTCTTGATGGTCTGGTGCATCTTGGTCTCTAAGTCTTTTGAGTATCCCTCTTCTTCGGTCATGATATCCTGTAATTTCCATACTCTCTCCAAGAAACGGCGGCATCCTTTTACACCATCTTCTGACCAGGATGCACTTAAGTCAAATGCACCGATGAACATCTCATAGGTTCTTAAGGTATCTGCACCGTAATCTCTTACAATATCATCCGGATTTACGACGTTTCCTCTTGATTTGGACATCTTCTCGCCATTCTCACCCAAAATCATACCATGGGAAGTTCTCTTCTGGTATGGTTCCGGACATGGAACGACTTTCTCATCATAAAGGAATTTGTGCCAGAATCTGGAATAAAGAAGATGTAAGGTTGTATGCTCCATACCTCCATTATACCAGTCAACCGGCATCCAGTATTTTAATGCTTCCGGGCTTGCAAGTGCCTCGTCATTGTGCGGGTCAGTATATCTTAAGAAATACCAGGAAGAATCCAGGAAAGTATCCATCGTATCCACTTCTCTTGTTGCCTTCTTGCCGCATCTAGGACATGTGCAGTCTTTGAATGTCTTGGATGTAGCAATCGGTGATTCGCCCTTGCCGGTAAATTCGACGTCGGTAGGAAGTTTAACCGGAAGATTTTCTTCTTTTTCTGGAACCCATCCGCACTCTTCACAGTAAATCATAGGAATCGGGCAGCCCCAGTATCTCTGACGCGAAATCAGCCAGTCTCTGAGCTTGTAATTCACCTTTCTCTGTCCGAGACCTTCTTTTTCTGCCTTATCAATCATATACGGAATTGCATCGGCAGACTTCATTCCTGTGATTTCTCCGGAATTAATCATAATGCCGGAAGCCGCGCAAGCCTGCGTAAGATTGTTTACATCTACTTCAGGATCCTGTGGATCAACAACAGGAATAATATCGATGCCGAATTTTGTCGCAAAATCAAAGTCTCTCTGGTCATGTGCAGGTACGCCCATTACGGCTCCTGTACCATATCCCATCAAAACATAGTCTGCGATGTAAATTGGCATTTCTTTGTGAGTAAACGGATTGATTGCATATTTGCCGATGAACACACCCGTCTTTTCGTTGGAAGTGGATGTTCTTTCAATTTCGTTCATATGTTTTACTTTATCAATATATTCCAGAACCGGCTGTTCGTATTCCGTGCCCTTTACATTTTCGAGGACAGTCGGATATTCCGGTGCCAGAACCATGAAAGTCGTACCGTAAATCGTATCAACTCTGGTCGTGAAAACGGTCAGCTTTTCGTCAGAATCCTTCATTTCAAAGTCAACTTCGCAGCCGTAGGAACGACCAATCCAGTTTTTCTGCATAACTCTTACCTTGTTCGGCCAACCGTCAAGCTTGCCGTTATCAAGGTTTTCAAGCAGTCTGTCTGCATAGTCGGTAATCTTAAGGTACCACTGCGACAGGTTTTTCTTCGTTACCGGCGTCTTGCATCTTTCGCATGCGCCTTCGACAACCTGCTCGTTTGCAAGTACGGTCTGGCAGCTTGGGCACCAGTTTACCGGATTTTCTTTCTTATATGCCAGTCCCTTTTTGTAGAACTGAATAAAAATCCACTGCATCCATTTATAGTAGTCTTCGTGGCAGGTTGCAACTTCTCTGTCCCAGTCATAGGAAAGACCGAGTTCCTTCAGCTGCTCTTCCATTTCATGGATATTGTCCCATGTCCACTTGCTCGGATGTGTGCCGTGCTTAATCGCAGCATTTTCGGCAGGCAGTCCGAACGAGTCGAATCCCATCGGATGCAGGACATTATAGCCGTCCATCTTCTTGAATCTTGCTACCACATCGCCGATGGAGTAGTTTCTTACATGTCCCATATGCAGTTTTCCTGACGGATAAGGGAACATTTCCAAAACATAATATTTTTCTTTGCTTTCGTCTTCTGTCGTCTTGAAAAGCTGGTTTTTCTCCCAATAGTTCTGCCATTTCTTTTCAATTTTCGTAAAATCGTATCTCTCGTTCATTTCCTTTTCTAATCCTCCACTTCGATGAACTCACAGTCGCCCCAAATTTTCTCAATGTTGTATTTTTCTCTCATTTCCTTTGTGAACAGATTTACGATAATATCACCGAAATCCATCAGAATCCACCCTGAATTCTGTTTACCTTCAACAGACTTAACCAGAAGACCTTCCTTGGCAAAGGCA
>URUD01000073.1 GCA_900550935.1 uncultured Roseburia sp. | reverse complement strand
AACAGGAAATATACCATTAATCCAAACAGTGGTGACAGTAAGATCAAAAATGTCCAGGAAAGTTTATTTGCCGGATTGATCCATTTGTTGACAATGATCAGTACCACAATGATCGCCACCACACGGAGCATCAGGTTCGCGTAAGTGAACTGGTAGCTGAACTGCCATAGCACCGTGCAGAGCCATACGACCTGCAGGATAATGGAAAGCGCGACAATAAAAAATCTTCCGAATAATAAATGTAATATTTTTTTCATGTGTACCCCTCTTTCCCTTTCCTCAATTTTACTGGTAACCTGTCAAATTGTCAAACCTGGCGGATAAAATGCTCCGCATGGATAACTCCCCAGCACTTCTTCCCAATCTGTGCCCCCCTCGGATAAGCACGCTCATACAGTCTTAATTTCATCTCTGCAGGTGTGTAGTCCGGGAAGCATTCAAAAGCAAGTGCCAGTGTTCCTGTCACGACCGGAGCCGCCATCGAGGTGCCGCTTTTGGTCGTATATCCCACACCATTGCTGCTGCAGCTTGTGACCCTGGTTCCCGGCGCCAAGATTTCCGGCTTTACAATGCAACATTCGGTCGGTCCTTTGCCACTGTAGCCCTTTAACAGTTTTTTCCCTTCGCCCTCATAGCTGTCATCATCACTGCTTCCGACCGTCACGATCTTTCTGGAAATGCCCGGGATCGTAACCGAATTTTCCTTTGGTCCGTTGTTGCCTGCCGCCGCCACGACCATAATACCCTCATCCCATAGCATATCCACCGCCTCAAGAAGTCTTCTCTGTTCTTCAAATCCTGCCGCCGGAAGCATGCCGACCGAAATATTGAGCAGACGAATCTCGTAGGTTTTCCTGTTTTTTTTCAACCATTCGATTGCCCGAAGGACACTGTCCGTATTACCATTTCCTTTCCGGTCAAGCACTTTTAACATGACGATCCTTGCGCCGGGCGCAATCCCGCTGTATTTGCGGATGTGCCGATCATCTTCCGACATTTTCCCGGTTCCCGCAATGATCCCGGCTATGTGCGTGCCATGTCCGTTGTCATCATAAAGCCCCACTTTTCCATTGCAGAAATCTTTGAATACAACGATCCTCCTGTCAAAATCCGGGTGTACTGCGATCCCGGTATCCATAACCGCCACAGTTACATTCTCCCCACTGATTCCCCTTCTATATACATAATCCGTATGGATCAATTTTTTCACACGGTCCATAAAAAACGCCTTTTCTTTCAGTGTATGCAACAGCAAAAGAAAAGGCATCTGCCTAGGTTCTATCCATATGTTCTATTTTTTCTATGGTTTCGGAAAAGGACAGGTTTTCTACACATGCGGTAAGTTCCCGCCAGTCTTTCAGGTACGCTTCGCCTACCTGCATGTTTTTCATCTGTTCGCCCATCTGCATAAAAGCATCCATATCAAAATCTTCTGCTGCCGCCTTCAGCTGTTTCAAAAACTGTTTCCGTTCTTCTGGAGAAAGCTGCTTTTGCTCTTCTGACGTCTCTGTTTCTCCCAAAAACGTCCGGATCGCCACTTCACCAGATTCACAGAGTGTGAGGAGTTCTTCCGTCCGGTCTGATAACGTCTCAAGCGGTTCCGTTTTGGATGCGGCTTCCAGTTTTGCAGCAAGTGCGGATACTTCGTTTGCACCAATCACCTTTGCCGCGCTTTTCAGACCATGTACCGTGACCGTATAATTTTCACGATCCTGCTGCTCCAGATAGTTCTTTAACCGCTCCCGGATTCCCGGTGCACTTGACACATACGTCTTTAGCATACCGCAGTAAGTCTCCCGATCCGGCGTGTATCTTTTCGCATCCTCCGAACTGATCCCAGGTATCGAAACAATCCATTCGTCCGGTGTTTCCTTCTCTGTTTCTTTCCCCGCTTCTTTTTGCAGTTTTTTCTCTATGGGCAGCCATTCCCTTAATACTCGGCGCAGTTCTTTTCCTTCAACCGGTTTCGCTACAAAATCCTGCATTCCTGCTGCTAAAAACTTTTCTTTCATACCGGAAAGCGCATTTGCGGTAAGTGCGATCACAGGTACCCTTGCATAATAAGGATCTTTTGTATTCTCGGTCAGTTTTCTGATCTTCTGCGTTGCCTCGATGCCATCCATCCCTGGCATCATGTGATCCATAAATATCACATCATAGTGGTTCTGCTTTACCAGTTCAATCGCCTGTGCACCGCTCTCTGCTGTGTCAATCTGCATCTCTAATCCATCTAACAAACCACATGCCACCTGAAGATTTAATTCCACATCATCCACGATCAAAATCCGTGCAGATGGTGCAATATAACATTCCATCTCCCGCTCGGCATCCGCTCTTTTCCTGCTCGCCGTTTCGAAGCTTCCTATCTTCTGCGCATTGATCACTTTCTGTTTTAAATCAAAGTAAAATTCGGACCCCTCTCCATAGGTACTTTTTAGTTCAATCTGGCTGTCCATCAGTTCCAGCAGTTTTACCACGATGCTCATTCCAAGCCCGGTTCCCTCGACATCCCTGTTCTTCTCTTCATCAAGGCGTTCAAATTTTTCAAATAAACGTTCCCTGTCTTCTTCTTTGATGCCAATTCCGGTATCTTTCACAGAAAACAAAAGAACACACTCACCATTTTCATCCGCTCTCTGTTTTAACGTAACAGAGAATGTCACACCACCTGTTCTGGTATATTTTACTGCATTTGTGAGCAGATTTGTAAGTACCTGTCTGATGTGTATCTCATCCCCAAGCAGGGTCTCCGGGATATTTTCATCAATTTTTGTCTTAAAATACAGCCCATTTTCTTCTGCCAGTGCATGTATCATGCTACTGGTCTGGTCTAACATCTGGATCGTACTGTACTCTTCCATGCGGACATCCATTCGTCCAGACTCAATCTTGGTCAGATCCAGTATGGAATTGATTGTATCACGCAGAGAGGTTCCCGCACTTTTGATCCCTGCTGCATACTCTAAGATCTGTGGCTCTCCGGCATCCCTTAAGATCAGTTCATCAAATCCAAGCACCGCATTAAGTGGTGTCCGGATCTCATGACTCATATTTGCAAGAAACTGTGTTTTTGCTTCGCTCGCCTCTTTTACCCGGATATTCTCGGATGCCAGTCTTAATACGGAAGTAAATGCCAGTGACATGATGTAGGCAATCATTCCAAGGTTGGTAAGGATGGCATCATCATGGAATGTCCCGATATTCAATACATATTTCATTATTTCAATCAGAGTCAGTGGAATAAAGATACCGAGTCCGACTAAAGGAACCCACCAGAACTTTACCTCGTGTCCCTGTTTTGTCTCGCTTGCATCACTGATAATGTCACTGATCTGGATATAGCCGACAAAAAGGATTTCAAAAATATTGAGCAGCTGTGTAACTAAAAGTGTCTGTGATATATCCACCACATCAAGAAAATGCAGTGCATTGTTAAATACCCACACTACCAGAGGTACAATTGCTGCAATCCTTGACAGGCGCACCGTGCGCGCTCTCCTGTTGTAACTGTAATAAAGTGCGATTGGAACTGGTGTCAGCGCAAGGATCTCATAAGCAAGTACCCCCCACAGTTTCATATTCTGAAAGAAAAACTGCAGACACCTCGTTTCAGTCAATTCCCAGAATGCCACAGATGCCGTAAAAAGTGCTAGGCAGAGACACTCCCTGTAAGTCCGTTTTGTCGTAAACATCAAAACGATCCATAGTGAAAACAACACAACGGCAAGCAAAAGCAGTAAGATCGCACCCACCAGGGTTCCCTGACGTTCTTTCATCAGCTGTATGAAAAAGGTTCCGCGATCTCCCAGATAGACGTTTCCCGGTCCTTTCAGATACCGCTCTGTAATCCCTGTGCTTACGATTTTAATCTCTTTTCCGGAATCAGCTGTCGTTAACGGCACCTCGTTCCAGATATTTCCCGGAAGCGGAAACCAGGTGTCTTTTACCTGTTCCTTACTGTCGCCCTGTAGCACAGATCCCTGTGCTGCAGAAATCTGTGCTGCAGAATCATAACGCAGTTCCCCTCCTACATAGATCTTGACACTCGTATGTCTGGAACGGTAAACAAATTCGACTCCCTCCGGCAGTTCGGGCAGCGTATTTTGTAAGGTCAGTTCATCCACACTGCCTGCTGTAAGCTGTGCCGGCAGCTCGGTTTTCCCTTTCGTCCCATCCGAAAACAGATAGGTCCATGGCTTGGCAAAGGTCAGTCCGTCATAACGCGTGAACAGATAATCTTCACCACTTCTTCCGGAATGTATCAGAAAACATATGGTAATCCCCAAAAAGAGGAAATACACCATAATATACCACTTTTCCTTCATCCATGTTTTCATCTTTTATCCCCGCCTATCAGACTCTATTTTTCTGGAAAAAGTCTGCTATGATCTTAAGCAGTTCTTCTTTTCCTACCGGTTTCATCAGATATCCCTGCGGATACAGTTTCAGACATCGTTTCATCGTCTCTTTGTCCGTCACAGAAGTCACAAAAAATACCGGTATCGCAGCACATTTATAATTTTCTGATGAACGGATCCGCTCTAAGAGCTCTCCCCCATTCATCTTTGGCATCAGGTAATCCAGCAGGATCAGATCCGGCAGTTTCTTATTTAAAAACAAAAGTGCATCCCTTGCCGAACTTACAGCAACCACCTGATAATCCCTGCTTAAATACGCATATTCCGTCTTTAAGATTACCGGATCATCATCCACTAAGAGGATCAGTTTTCTGTTCTCCTGTTTCTCTTCTGTCTGCTGTTTTCTGCGGAAAGTACCAATTGCACAACGTTCAATACCAAATTCGGTAAAGTGTACCTCTCCTGCCGTCATTGCAAGCTCGTCCATCCGACATCCATATAAATTGGCAGATGTTCCCTCATACGCCTTAAAATGTACGATAATACGTCCTTTCTGTCTGGTTGCTGCCTCATCCGATTTTAAGATCAGTTGTGTCTTGATACCGGCTTCATTGCCGATCTGCATGGCCTCGATACATTCGCCCGCGATGATCCTGCCACCTAAGAGCATTCCCTTTTTCCCGGTTGCACAGATTTTTTTGCCTGCGATTGCTTCCGTATTGATAATATAATCCACCAGAAGGTCTCTTCCGGCTTTGACTGACTTTGCACCTTCCACAAAATTGGCGGTCAGACTCTTTCCGGCTTCTAAGACTGCCTTGTCTTTTCCATGCACGCCACGTCTCACCAGAATATTTTTTGCTGCGATCAGCTTTGCACCCTCGACCACACCATCGACTTCGATGCTGCCTCCTGCTGTGATCGTTACATCCGTGAGTACATCCCCAAGAACATGCACATCTCCGTTAAAGTGGATATCGCCAAGTGAATATCCGGCATCTCCGTCAATCAGCAGACAGTCTTTGACTTCTAACTTTCTGTCTTTTAAAGAAACTCTGCCGTCCAGCATGGCATAATATTCCGTCCCGCGCTGCTCAACATTGATACATTTTAAATGCTCTCCTTCTTTTGCAGGAAATGGTGCCACGGAAGCTTCAAAGATCGTATATCCTGCCCTGCCCTGTCTTGCCGGATGATATTCTGCCAGTTTGTCGCCTTGTTTTACCATTTTAATGACTGGAGAATAATCAACGGAACCATCTTTACGAATAGTTGGAACACACTCCTTTTCCTCCAATGGAAAGAAATATTCATAATATCCATCCGTTCCACGTACCGGCGCCATCCCCTGTGCCACCAGATACTTCGTCTCACAGGAAGCTTCTTCCACAAGACGCTTCAATGTCTCTTCCTGTATTCCGGTCCTGATCCCTTTTTTTTGTAATTCCTCTCTGAGCAGTCCTATGGTAATCTCAGTATCTCCCTCTGGAAGTATGTACGCATAAGCTGCCATTGCATCTTTACTTGTTTCGATCTGTAAGGTCCCCAACATAAAAACGCCCCCTTCTCCCTATACGTTCATTATAGCAGAAAAAGCTGTCCTCTGCATGAGAGAACAGCTTTTTTTCTTAACCTTCTGTTGGAACGTCTTTGATCGAAAAGCTAATTCTTCCCATTTTATCTTTTCCAAGACATACAACTTTTACTTTATCTCCTAAGGTCAGCACATCTTCTACATGATTGATGCGCTCCTTTGCAATTTTTGAAATGTGAACCATTCCCTCTTTGCCCGGTGCAAACTCTAAGAATGCGCCAAACTCTTTGATGCTTACCACTGTTCCTGTTAAGACCTGTCCCTCTTCAAAATCAGTAGTGATGATCTTGATCATCTCGATTGCCTTGTCCATCTTCTCTGTATCCGTACCACATACAGAAACGGAACCGTCATCTGTGATATCGATCTTGACTCCGGTACGCTCGATGATCTCGTTGATGGTCTTACCTCTCTGACCAACCACATCACCAATCTTGTCCGGATTGATCTGGATCTGTACGATCTTTGGTGCGTACTGGCTGACTTCTTTTCTCGGCTCTGCGATCGCTTTTGACATAACCTCATCCATGATGTAGATACGTGCTTCTCTTGTTCTTGCGATTGCCTCTTCTACGATTGGTCTGGTCAGTCCATGGATCTTGATATCCATCTGGATCGCTGTGATACCTTTGTGGGTACCGGTTACCTTAAAGTCCATATCGCCGAAGAAATCTTCGAGTCCCTGAATATCAGTAAGTACGATGTAATCATCATCGGTATCGCCAGTTACCAGACCACAGGAAATACCTGCTACCATTGCTTTTAACGGTACACCGGCTGCCATTAATGACATACAGGATGCACAGGTAGATGCCATGGAAGTAGATCCGTTTGACTCAAAGGTCTCGGATACGGCACGGATCGCATATGGGAATTCCTCTTCGGATGGAAGAACTGCCATCAATGCTTTCTCTGCTAAAGCTCCATGACCGATCTCACGACGTCCCGGTCCTCTGGAAACCTTGGTCTCTCCTACCGAATATGCAGGAAAGTTGTACTGGTGGATGTATCTCTTGGTTGTGATATTTTCATCCAGTCCATCGATCTTCTGTACTTCGGATAATGGTGCTAAGGTTACCACGTCACAAATCTGTGTCTGTCCACGGGTAAACATTGCGGAACCATGTACTCTAGGGATCAGATCAACCTCTGCTGCCAGTGGACGGATCTGGTTGATTGCACGGCCATCCGGACGTTTGTGGTCTTTTAAGATCATCTTACGGACGGTCTTCTTCTGGTACTGGTAAACTGCCTCACCAAGTACTGCTAACCACTCTTCGTTGTCTGCGAATGCTTCTTCTAACTTCTCAGTGATCTGACGGATGTTCTCTTCTCTCTTCTGTTTCTCGTCTGTAAATACTGCCTCTTCCATCTGCTCTGGTGGAACGATCTCTTTGATCGCTGCAAACATCTCATCCGGAATTGCACAGCTTGTATACTCATGTTTTGGTTTTCCAACTTCTGCTACGATCTGGTTGATGAATGCGATGATGGTCTGGTTGATATCATGGCATTTATAAATTGCCTCGATCATCTTATCTTCCGGGATCTCATTTGCACCGGCTTCGATCATGATCACTTTCTCAGAAGTAGAAGCAACGGTCAGCTGTAAATCTCCGTTGTCCCAGTCTTTCTGGGATGGATTTACGATAAACTCTCCGTTTACCATTCCCATCTGGGTTGTTGCACACGGACCTGCAAATGGGATATCAGAAATTGTGGTTACCAGTGCGGAACCGATCATTCCTACAACCTCTGGACGGCACTCTGGATCAACGGACATGACCATGTTGTTGATGGTAACATCATTGCGGTAATCTTTTGGGAACAATGGACGCATCGGGCGGTCAATTACACGACAAGTCAAAATTGAGTTATCGCTTGGTTTCCCTTCACGTCTTGTAAATCCTCCCGGAATACGGCCTACAGAGTACATTTTTTCGTGATATTCAACGCTTAAAGGGAAAAAGTCAATGCCCTCTCTCGGCTTCTCGGAAGCGGTTGCAGTTGAAAGTACAACAGTGTTACCATAGCGCATAAAGGCAGCGCCATTTGCCTGAGCTGCCACACGGCCGATATCTACCGATAAAGTTCTGCCGGCAAGCTCCATACTAAATGTTTTATACATAGTTACTCTCCTTATGATTGATTTTTATGTAAAAAAACTTTTGGGAGATTCCGAAACATCTGAAAAAGGTACTTGTATAGGAACCAGTATCCTTTTCAGAAGTCTCGGTTAAATCTCCATGTATTACATAACTATTTTATTATACCTTAACAATTAATAAATTGCAAATTTATTATTCATTAT
>URUD01000072.1 GCA_900550935.1 uncultured Roseburia sp. | reverse complement strand
TTCAACGCGACAGCTTAACTATATTAACATAAGCAGTTTTGTTTGTCAACAACTTTTTTCAACTTTCAAAGGTTTGTTTCCTTTGGCTCTGTGAAAGTGTTTCTCTCTCGCAGTCAGCTTGATTATATTACCATCGTTGTCACGGATTGTCAACAACTTTTTTATAAATATTGCATTATTATCGTTATCACAAAATTATTCTCATATAGGAACGTCAGAAGCGGGTTCTGATAGATATATGAAATGATCATTCCACCCAGCTCACTTGTACTTCCCAACGCGACAAGATAGAACGCAATCCAGACAAGGATCAGTCCGTAGATGGCACCTGCGAAGATACCAAGTGTTTTATTAATTCCACGGATCACTGGTATCCTTGACACCACACCTAAAAATCTTGAGATCAGGTGCACTATGATACGTGCTATGACCAGTGCGATGAAAAAGGAGATCCCCTCTACGATAAAACCAGCTACTCCCTTTGCCACTTCATTATAAACTCCGCTCGTCTCTAAAAATTCATCCGCGACATTTCCTGTCTTTTCCAGTACATCGTTCCAGACTCCTTCCGGAAGCTTGATGCCAAGTTCTGCAATTGGGTCCTCTCCGCTTCCATCTGCAGCCTGCTGCTCTATTTTATTCTGCGCATTTTTCCTCACAGAGGTCTCGCAATATGCCTCTATCTTATCATAAAGTGTAGTATGTTCTATTAAATAAGCATCTATATGTGGTGTTGCCAGTGTAACAATCACTAAAACAATGACCCACGATACCAGGGAATAAATGGTGCGGAGCAATCCCCTGCGGTATCCCCTCATCATTTCCCATATTAATAAAAGCATTACTACGATTAAAACCCAGTTCATATGTGTCTCCTTACTTCAGCCTTACCTTTTCTGTCGTATCTTCCAGTACTAACGTATAGTTCAGACCGGAATTTCCCGGTATGATCCGATACAGCTTCTGTTCGAATTCATGATGGAATTTATAGATCCCGTGTATCGTATAGATATCACAGGTATCTTCATTGTGGATACAGATCTCATTATTGGATAAAAACTCTATGTCTGTATATTCCATTGAAATGTCTTTTTCCAAAACCAGTTTTCCACTCATATCATAAATTGCCACATGGTTTGTGACTGCCTCATCATCATTGCTCGTTACGATCCCAACATAATCCTGATTATAAAAAATACTTTTTACGTCCTTTTCAAACGCCAGTTCTCCCGCCTGCTGCAGTTTCTGCGCACCCTCAAAATACAACAGTCCTGTATCTGAAAACGCAACCAGTCTATCATTCGATACAAATTCCAGTTCCGGTATCACGGTATCTTCAAATGATGCCGCCCCTACCACATGGTCGATCTCATTTTGCCCCACGGAGCCAAAATTGTAAAATGCAACCGTGCTTTTTACTGTTCCGTCATTGATATCCAGCATAGATACTGCCAGCTTTATCGCATCCTCCGACAATGCAATGGCGATCGGATAACCTTTCTTTTCTCCGTGGATCGCTCCCTGCACGAGATTTTCTCCGGTCTTGTCATAAAGAGCAACATAGCCTGCTCCATTATCACTCATCAGAACAGCGATCGTTCCCTGTGCTGCGATACGCACCTGTTCGATCGGCATGGTCGTCTCGACGCTTCCTAAGAGTCCACCTGCATTTAAAATATAGATCATATTTCCTTTTTTATCATACAGAGTCAGATAATCCCCACAGAGATCCATCTGTGGATTTGTCATCTCATAGGTCTGATTCCAGATAAGCTCATTGGCCGTGTCAATGTAAAAGGCTCCGTCATTGCTGTACTTTAAAATATTTCCTTTAAAATCAGCAAAATGCGTCGCCTCTGTATCTGCTCTGGATGTATCCTGCAATACATCATAATTATCATAATGGCGAAGTGCCATATAAACAGTAAGTCCTGTTATTACCGCTATCACGATAAACAGCACCAGCATGGTACGTTTTACTACACTGATACGATGTGCCCGCAGCTTCTGCTCGTATTCTTCCATATCAGTCTGCGGCACGGTACGAAACCTTCTTTTGTCTTTTTCTTCCATAATTCCTCGTTTCTATCCTCTGGTCGGACATCCCCATTATAGCATGAACTTTGCGGATGGTCGATATTTTAATTCGGAAGCGTAAGATACTGTCCTGCATAGATCGCATTCGGGTCTTCAATCCCATTTACTTTGCACAGTTTGTCCATCATGGCGGTTGTCTGATAGACCTTTCTGCAAATCCCCGCCACGCTGTCTCCTTTTTGTACAATATAGTAGCCCTGCTTTAAATATTCGTTTGTTGCCACCACAGTCCCATCTGTCGCAGTTTCAGCTGTTGTCTTTGCTGCTCCATCTGTCGATGTTTCTGCTGTTTCCGTTGTCTTTGGCGTTTCCGCTGCCGCAGTCTCTGCGGTATTTTCCGGTGTTACCGCTGTTTCCTGCTCCGCCATCGGTGTTTCGGCTGTTTCTGGCATTTCTGCTGTCTGCTCTTCTCCACCCGTCTTATCTGCCATCTCTTCCTGCTCTGGCACTGCTGTCTCTGCCCCGGCATTTTCCGCCGCCTCTGTGGTCTGTGTTTCAGTCTGCTGTTTTTCTACTTTTCCTTCCACCTGCTCTACCTTAACCTCGTCTGCCATGGTCGTTTTTTGTGTCTCCTCTTCAGCCACAAGTGGCGTAGTATTGATCTGGGCGAGCGCATTCTGCATATCATTCATTTTCTGATGGTTGCTGTATGCTGTAAATCCAAGTACGCACACAACCAGCACAAGTACAAGTGGAGACGACAGCACTGATGCACGCTCCCTTTCCTCCGGCTTCTCTGGCCCTTTGCGGTATGCTCCTTCCCGAGTTTCCCTGCGGTACGGTCTGCGATATGGTTTCTCCGGCTCCTCTGGCTCTGTTTCTTCTATTGTATTAAGACTTTCCTCCAGATAGATCTGTTCCTGCAGTTCCAGTTCTTTCTGGCGTTTTTCCTGGAGCTGTCTTTCATAATCTTCGATCCGGCTCTCCGGCTGCATCTTTGCTTCCGGCTCTGCCTGCAGGGTCTGTGGTTCTGTTGTTACAGGGATCCCTTTTCCATAATAAATATAAAATCCATCTCTGCGATACAGCCGGTTATTTCTGCTGCTGTAAAATGCTTCCTCCCGCTCCAGCGTATCCATTAAAAACAATACCTGATGCACACCTCCAAAATGTTTCTGATGCATTTTCTCGATTCTGCCGGTTAAATTTGGCAGCTGCCCTTTAATATCCATTGCCCATCCGACGATTGCCATGTCATCATAATGTTTTTTCAGCTTCTTATATATGTATCCCCAGGTGCTATCGTTCCACAGCGGCAGTTCTCCATCAAAATCCATTTCTTCCAGACGGATTGCACCCTCAATAAAAGTACACTGTCTTCCCGAATAATTTTCAAATCTTCCCAACAGCACATAGGCTGCTTTTTCCTCTGTTTCTCCATAAGGATGAAGATATCGGTACACCCGGTCCTCCACATAGATCCGGTCTCCCACATCCGGTTTTCCCATCTGTCTGATCTCTTTTGGCAGTCCTCCCTCTCTCGTATCACCGTAGTCCTCCTGGCGGATTATTTCTATCATACCATCTCTTCCTTTCCCGGTTTTTACCGCTTTCTTTGGAAGAAATGGTAGCACAGCCTGTCCAAATTTTTTGGTATATCCTGTACCGTTTCCAAAAAACATTTCGACAAAAAAAGAAGGTGTCAGACCTATCTTTCCGACACCTTCCCTTTTACGACTCTTATTTTACAAATGCTTTGACTTTCTTGTAGATTCCCTCTCCGTCCAGTTCGTATTTGTGAAGCAGTTCCAATGCCGGTCCTGACTCACCAAAGACGTCATTGACACCTATTTTCAAGACCTTTGTCGGTGCCTCTTCGCAGAGTACATCACATACGGCACTTCCAAGTCCGCCGATCACGGAATGTTCCTCCACCGTTACGACTTTTCCTGTCTTCTTTGCAGATGCTACAACCAGTTCCCTGTCGATTGGTTTGATGGTATGGATGTTAATGATCTCTGCATGAATGCCGTCTGCTGCAAGCATTTTCTCTGCCTCCAGTGCCTCTTTTACGCATAAGCCGGTTGCAAAGATCGTCACATCGGTTCCCTCTTTTAATACAACCCCTTTTCCGATCTCAAATTTATAAGTTGCCTCATCGTTGAATACCGGAACCGGCAAACGTCCAAATCTCAGGTATACCGGTCCTACATGGTCGTATGCTGCATGAACGGCTGCCCTTGCTTCAACATCATCTGCCGGGTTGATGACTACCATTCCCGGAATGGTGCGCATCAATGCGATATCTTCGAGACACTGATGCGTCGCTCCGTCCTCTCCTACGGAAATTCCGGCATGGGTTGCCCCGATCTTAACGTTCAGATGCGGATATCCGATGGAGTTACGCACCTGTTCGAAGTTTCTTCCTGCTGCAAACATTGCAAAGGAACTGATAAATGGTACTTTGCCGCAGGTAGCAAGTCCTGCTGCGATTCCGGTCATATTCGCCTCTGCAATTCCGATATCCCAATGACGTTCCGGAAATGCTTTTTTAAAAATATTGGTTTTGGTTGCTCCCGCAAGGTCTGCATCCAGTACAATCAGATCCTCATGCTCTTTTCCCACTTCTACGAGTGCATTTCCGTAGCTCTCTCTGGTTGCGATCTTCTTTACTTCTGACATAATGCTTCCCCCACTTTCTCCAAGTCTGCCATTGCGACTGCATACTGCTCATCATTTGGTGCTTTTCCGTGCCAGTCCACTTCATTTTCCATAAAGGATACGCCTTTTCCTTTTAAAGTCTTTGCAATGATCGCAGTCGGCATTCCCTTGGTCTCTCTCGCCTCTTTAAATGCCGCACGTATCTCATCAAAATCATTTCCGTTGATATTGATGGTATGGAAGTTGAATGCTTCGAATTTCTTATCGATCGGATACGGAGAACATACTTCATCCACACTGCCGTCGATCTGCAAGTTGTTGTTGTCCACAATAACAACCAGATTGTCCAGTTTCCGGAAACCTGCCCACATAGCTGCCTCCCAGATCTGTCCCTCCTGGATCTCACCATCTCCGCAAAGTGCGTAGACACGGTAATCTTTTTTATCGAACTTGCCTGCTGCTGCCATTCCCGCTGCAACAGAAAGCCCCTGTCCCAAAGAACCGGATGACATATCAACGCCCGGAATGTGTTTCATATCCGGATGTCCCTGTAAATAAGATCCTGTATGACGCAGTGTTACTAAATCTTCCTTCGGGAAAAATCCTCTTTCTGCTAATACAGAGTAAAGTCCCGGTGCTGTATGCCCTTTAGACAGTACGAAGCGATCGCGATCTGCCATCTTTGGATTTGCAGGATCAATATTCATCTCCTCAAAATACAGATAAGTAAAGATGTCTGCTGCCGACAGCGATCCGCCGGGATGTCCAGCTTTCGCGCTGTGTACTGATGTCACGATGCCCTTACGGACTTCGTTTGCAATTTTCCTAAGTTCCAGATTTGTCATATTTGTCTGCTTCCTTTCTTGAATCTTATGTTATAACTCTGTTCTGCCCTCTAATGCCCTGAGCAGTGTTACTTCATCAATATATTCCAGATCACCTCCGACCGGCACACCACTTGCGATCCGTGTCACTTTTATTCCGGTTGGTTTGATCAGTTTACTGATATACATCGCAGTCGTTTCTCCCTCTAAGCTGGAATTGGTTGCAATGATCACCTCATCCACATCCTGCTGTAAGCGCTGCATTAGTTCTTTTAACTTGATATCGTTTGGTCCTATTCCAAGCATCGGTGATATCGCACCATGGAGCACATGATAAACACCATCGTATTTTCCTGTTTTTTCATATGCCGCTAAGTCTCTGGTGGTTTCCACAACCATAATGGTCTTGTGGTTTCTTCCCGCATCCCTGCAGATTGGACACAGTTCTTCATCTGTGAGGGTAAAGCACTCTTTACAGTAGCGTACATTTTTCCTGGCATCTACAATGGCGGACGCAAGTCCTTCCACCTCTTTTTCCGGCATGTTTAAAATATGAAATGCTAAACGCTGTGCTGATTTCGAACCAATACCGGGCAGTGCGGACAATTCTTGTATTAATTTGCTGATTTGTCTGCTATAGTAATCCATTTTCTCCCTCATTTTCTGCTGTTTCATGATTTGGAATATAGTATCCCAAATACACTCTTTCTATCTTACTGGATAAACGGATTTTTTACAAGTTCCTTTTTCCGGTTGCATGGTGCTTTCTTTTCTTCTATACTTTTTATAAAGTATACTTTCTTTATAAAACCGGAAAGGCATGGTTATTCTTATGAGAGAAAATATTGCAACGATCCCTTTAATTGATGCTTTTAAGGCAGACGATGAATGTCCCTTCTGCAATTTAGAACGAAAAGCTGAGCAGCACGCCGTCTCTTTCATCCTGGGTTCTGCCTATATGGAGGATGATATCCGCGAAAAAACCGATGAGATCGGCTTCTGCCGCCACCATTTTAAAATGATGTATGATTACGGAAACCGTCTCGGAAATGCGCTCATCTTAAGCACGCATTTAAAAAAACTAAATGCCGAACTCAAAAAAGAAATGGATTCCTTTGTGCCCGGCAAAACAAGCCTCATGAAACGTTTGAAAAAAACTGATGTGACCTCGGATGCCGCACCGAAGACAGCTCTTGGCTCCTTTATTTCTGCCAAAACGACCAGTTGTTATGTGTGTGACCACTTTAACCAGATCTACGGCCGTTATCTGGATACTTTCTTTGATCTGTACAAGAAAAACGAGGAATTTCAGGAAATGTTTGAACATAGTAAAGGTTTTTGCCTGCCTCATTTCGGGGATCTGATCGAAGCTGCCGAAAACAAGCTGACCGATGCCGAGCGCAAGGTTTTTTGTCCGAAAGCCTTTTCCCTGATGGAACAGAATCTGGACCGTCTGCAAAAGGAAGTTTCCTGGTTCGTTGAGAAAAATGACTACCGCAACAAGGACAAAGACTGGGGCACCTCCGCAGACAGCATCCAGCGCGGCATGCAGAAATGTGCCGGCGGCTATCCAGCAGATGAGGTATTCCGTGCCGATTATTAAGATGTGCACGTGCTGCTCGCATAAAGCAAAAAACAGCAGGAACGCATCTGTTTCCTGCTGTTTCTTCTTAGAACATTCCGCCTAATCCACCCATTCCACCGGTGATCTTTGCCATAGAGCTGGATGAGAACTCGTCTAACTGACGAAGTGCTTCATTGGTCGCCGCCATGATCAGATCCTCTAACATCTCGATGTCATCCGGGTCTACAACTTCCTCGGATAATTTGACTTTCGTGATCTCTTTTTTACCGGAAACGGTAACTTCGACTGCTCCGCCGCCTGCGGTAGCTGTGATCTCTTTTTCTTCTAATTCTTTCTGTGCTTCTTCCATCTGACGCTGCATTTTCTGTGCCTGTTTCATCAGATTATTCATATTTCCAGGCATACCACCCGGAAAACCGCCTCTCTTTGCCATGTTTGTTTCCTCCGTTAAAAATCTTCTTCTTCAATATCAAATTGAATGATCTGGCGCAAATCCGGAGCTACTGTATCATTCGGATGCCCAGTATCGTTTAATTGTACCAGAAGTTCTACCTCTTTGCCAACCCTTTCTGCAATCGCTTCCTTAAAGTCGTCCTGACAGCCTGCGCGATTTTCACTAATGTAAGAATAAGCATTGGCATCCTCAAACAGCAGCAACAGGGTATCGCCCTGCCCTAAGGATGGTGTTGCCATCTTTAAGTAGGTCTTGGTAATTCCTGACATTTGGGAAAGGATGCCACTCCAGCTTCCGATGATCTGTCTGATGTCATCCGGGATTGCTTTGGGCAGTTCTGCCTTTTTTTCTTCTGTTCCACCGGCTTCTGCTCTCTCACTGCCCTGCCTGGCACTTTGGGGTGCTATCATAACACCCTGTTCAATCTTCTTTTCGAGACTGTCCACCCGGTCCAGTAAGGACGTGTAATCTTTTTCCATCTCCGGTTTACACAGTTTTATTACTGCGATCTCAATTAAAATACGCTTCTGGTTTGCATATTTGATCTGGCTGCCCAGTTCTGAGAAGATACGGATATAGCGCATTAAGATCCCGGTATCCACCATCTCTGCCTCTTCTTTGAGCAGTGCGAGATTTTCTGTGGAAATATCTAAAATATCCTCCATATGGTCGGAACTCTGCACGAGCATAAGGTTGCGCAGATACCAGGTAAAATCGGTCACAAACTGCCCTAATTCCCTGCCCTCGATGACCATCTCATCAATGACTTTGATCGCTTCCGTCACATTTTTTGCAAGGATCTCCCGCAACAGTCGGCTGAATATCTCAGTATCTACTGCACCTAAAGTCTCAAGGACTTTATCGTAGGTCAGTTCCTGTCCCAGATAAAATGCGATACATTGATCCAGCAAACTCAGTGCATCTCGCATGGAGCCATCTGCCGCCTTTGCAATATAGCGGATCGCACGCTCCTCTACCGGCACCTGCTCGATCTGCATGAGCTCCATTAATCTTCCTGCTATCGTATCGATCGAGATCCGGCGGAAATCATATCTCTGGCAGCGGGACAATATGGTGATCGGTATCTTATGTGCTTCTGTTGTTGCCAGGATAAACATTACATAGGAAGGTGGCTCTTCAAGTGTCTTTAAGAGAGCATTGAACGCACCTATGGAGAGCATATGCACCTCGTCTATGATATAGACTTTATATTTTCCTTCGGTAGGCCGGTATTCCACTTCTTCCCGGATCTGACGGATGTTATCCACACCGTTGTTGGATGCCGCGTCGATCTCGATCACATTCATGGAACTTCCCGCTGCGATCGCACGGCAGCTCGGACATTCCCCACAGGGGCTGCCATCCACCGGATGCTCGCAGTTGACCGCCCTTGCAAAGATCTTGGCGATTGTTGTCTTACCTGTTCCCCTGGTTCCACAAAACAGATAGGCATGTCCGATGCGGTCTGCCTTGATCTGATTTTTTAATGTTGTAACAATATGTTCCTGCCCTTTTACATCCTCAAATTCCTGTGGACGGAACTTACGGTATAACGCCGTATATGACATTTTAATTCCTCTTTTACTGTATCATTTTAAATTCTAGTCGCCAAAGCTGATGCCGATACGTTTTGCCTCTTTTATCATCTGGCAATCCGGATCTACCGTCTTTAATCTGCCTGCGACTTCGCCGAGCGGAACACGCTTCGTTTTGCCGTTTACCATCGCGATCATGTTGCCATAGTCTTCGTCGATGATCGCCTTTGCTGCTGCAGAGCCAAGTCTGGTGCAGAGCACTCTGTCGTATGGGCATGGGCTGCCGCCTCTCTGGGTATGTCCCGGAACGGTAACACGCACTTCCACCCCGGTCTCTTTTAAGATCTGATCTGCGATCTCATAAGAAACGGACGGATATTTCTTCGCTCTTTCTTCGAGTTTCTCTTTGTATTTCTTCTTCGGAAGTTCTGCATCCTCCCTGGAGATCGCACCTTCTGCTACTGCAAGGATCGTGAAGCGTTTGCCTTCCTTATTACGTTTGTCAATTGCAGCACATACCTTCTTGATATCATACGGAATTTCAGGAATCAGGATAATATCTGCACCACCTGCGATACCTGCATGAAGGGTCAGGCTTCCAACCTTATGACCCATAATCTCCACAATAAATACACGGCCATGAGAAGTTGCTGTTGTATGGATACAGTCAATTGCGTTTGTGGCAATATTTACTGCGCTCTGGAATCCAAATGTCATATCTGTACCATAGATGTCATTATCAATGGTCTTTGGAAGATGAATGATATTCAATCCCTCTTCTCGTAACAGATTGGCTGTTTTCTGTGTTCCGTTTCCTCCAAGGATGACAAGACAGTCCAGGCAGAGCTTATAGTAAGTCTGCTTCATAGCCTCAACCTTATCCAGACCTTTCTCATCCGGCACACGCATCTGTTTGAATGGCTGACGGGAAGATCCTAAGATTGTTCCACCTTTCGTGAGGATTCCAGAAAAATCTGCTGAAGTCAAAAGACGGTAATCTCCATAGATCAGCCCTTTGTATCCATTGTGAAATCCGTATATCTCAAGTTCATCAACATTTTCACTCAAACCTTTTACCACACCACGCATAGCAGCATTCAGTGCCTGACAGTCGCCGCCGCTTGTCAACATTCCGATTCTTTTCATACG
>URUD01000071.1 GCA_900550935.1 uncultured Roseburia sp. | reverse complement strand
TAAAAAAAATTATGAAAAATATATGAAAATATAAAAATAAGGGTGGATTTCTTGGATGAAATCATGTATAATGACTGCATATGTAGAAAACAAGCATCTTTAGGAACGTGCAGATTGCACGAAGAAGAAAGGAGACATAATTATGGAGACAAATGATATTTCTGCATGCGAAAGGGTGGTAATGAAAGCAATCTGGGATACACCGGAAGAGATGGCATTGCAGCAGATCATGGACAAGGTAAACGAAGCAAACGGAAAGAACTGGAAACCACAGACAGTTTCTACTTTCTTATCCAGACTTGTGAAAAAAGGATTTTTAACATCTTACCGCAAAGGAAGATATTCTTTCTATCAGCCGGTAGTATCCAAAGAGGAGTTCTGGAAAACAACAATGAAAGAGAATGCAGCATTCTTTACACAGAATGATATGGCTGCTATGGCTTGCAAACTTTGCACAGATATGCTTTCCAAACAGGAATTAGAAACAGTTAAGAAGAAATTAGCAGAATAATACGGATAAAGCAAGAAAAGGATCCTGATACATGCACAGGATCCTTTTTGATTCATGATCATAGAATGTTCGCGGAGCGTACATTCTATGATTGCCATAAATTATTTTAGAGTAACGTTATTGGGTGCAGTGGAAAAGTCAAGCACGGTCTTTCCCTCCTGAAGTAAGGTTTGTTTTAACTCGCAGGCAGGGAAGTTTTCATTATCGGTGAGTGAAGCAGGCGCATCCAGGAAAAAGACAGAGGCACCGGTAGATTCGTAAAACTCATTGGAAAAAGACCAGTTGCCATGATGTCCGACCTGCACGTAGTCGCAGGCAAGACTGCCCTTTGTCTGTTCGGAGAGAAACGCATCCATATCGTATTTGATATCCGAACAGAAGAGCATGCTGTTTTCTGCACTGCTGACTTTAAAAAGTAGCGAAGCATTGTTCTGATAGTCTTTTTCATCGCCGACAGTGGAGAGTACCTGATCGTCGTAGGCATTGTAGATGTCAAAACGAAGTCCGCTTATGGAAAAGGTGTCGCCGCGGTGCAAGTGGGTCAGGTTTGGCGCATTCTGGGTCAGCTGGTGGAACGTCTCCATCACAGTAATATCGTCATAAGGTTCGCCGACAGACTCGATGAAATCATAGTCAAATCCGTTATCATAGATGGCATCAATGGTGATTCCTTTCGGATCTGCATAAATGCGGTTGAATGCACCGGCATGATCCTGATGTGGATGGGAAATGATCCAGGCATCCACATGATCATCGTGGTCTGCAATGATACCTCGCAGTGCGGCTTCATTTTCTGCCCAGCCGCCGTCAATGATGATAAAAGTATTCTCATTTTCAATGGTGTAGCAGGTTGCCTGCACGCCGCTTGCATCCGGGTACTGGGTCACGAGGTATTCTTTGGAAAGGTCTGGGGTATATCCGGTCGCATCCATGCGGGAGGCAGAACTCTGTAAAAAAATAAGAGCGCAGAGTGCCGCGGCACAAAGGATCAGAAGTGCACCGGAAAGATATCGTTTTTTTCTCATAGTGTCTGGTATCTCCTTATTCAATGTAACTATAATGTAGCAAATACAAATAAAAATGTAAACTTCTTTCAAACTTGCAAGTAAGGGTAGAAAATGATACTATAAAGAAATGTGAAACGAATAAAAGCATTCAAAGAAACGCGGAATGGAGAATCATATGAAGATTGCAATAGCAGGAACCGGATATGTTGGCTTATCAAATGCCATTTTGTTAGCACAGCATCATGATGTATATGCGGTAGATATTATAGAAGAAAAAGTAAACATGATCAATCAGAAAAAGTCCCCGCTCGTTGACAAAGAGATCGAGGAATATTTAAGCAGTAAACCATTGCATCTGACCGCTACGACAGATGGAAAGAGTGCGTATCGCGATGCAGATTTTGTTATTATTTCCACACCGACAAACTATGATCCGAAGAAAAACTACTTTGACACTTCCTCTGTGGAGGCAGTGATCGAACTGGTATTAGAGGTCAACCCACAGGCAGTTATGGTGATCAAATCCACCATACCGGTAGGTTATACTGAAAAAGTCTGCGAAAAATATCACACAGACCGGATCCTGTTTTCACCGGAATTTTTAAGAGAGGGACGCGCACTGTTAGATAACTTATATCCATCCAGAATCATTGTCGGTTCCAAAGCAGGCGATGAGACTGCAAGAAAAGCGGCAGAGACATTTGCACATCTGTTGCAGGAGGGTGCGATCAAAGAAGAGATCCCGACTTTATTTACCAATCTGACAGAAGCAGAAGCAGTCAAGTTGTTTGCCAATACCTATCTGGCACTGCGTGTTTCATTTTTCAATGAGCTGGATACGTTTGCAGCTATGAAAGGACTGGATGCAAAGCAGATCATCGAGGGCATTGGATATGACCCGCGTATTGGAAATCATTATAATAATCCATCTTTTGGATATGGCGGTTATTGTCTGCCAAAGGATACGAAACAGCTTCTGGCAAATTATGATAATATTCCGAACAATATTATGGGAGCAATCGTTGATGCCAATCGTACCAGAAAAGATTTCATTGCAGAGCAGATCTTAGAGAAAAATCCAAAGGTGGTAGGAATTTACCGTCTTGCCATGAAAGCAAATTCAGACAATTACAGACAGAGTTCTATTTTAGGTGTGATGGAGCGGATCCGTGCCAAAGGCGTTACCATTGTGATCTATGATCCATCCTTATCGACCGAAACATTTGAGAATGCAAAGGTGATCAGGGAATTTGATGAATTTAGTGCAATGAGTGATGTCATTGTTGCAAATCGGTTTGATCCGATGTTAAAAGATGTGCAGGAAAAAGTGTATACGAGAGATATCTATTTCAGAGACTAGATTTTGGAAGGAATACGAATGGATACACAGAGATTTTTTGTAGAAAAGCTGAGATTTCATCTGGCAGATAATGATACTTTGATCTTTGTCGGCTGGTTCTTCGATGGAAAGGCAGAAAGCCGCAAGCTGTATGCGTATTTAGATGGCGCTGAACTTCCGGTTGCACTTAATATCAATCGTGGAGCAGAAGTCAGACAGAAGTATCTTGGCAGTATCAATGAGATAAATGAAGAAGTTGTCGGAACGGTAAAATTGCCCGCACAGTGGAGAGATGGAAAACAGTTTTACCTGAAAGCGGATGAAAAAGAGGGCAGAAAACAGGTTTACCGCAGTTCCGTGCGCAAACTGTGCAGAATGGAACATAAACTGGAATATTATGTGGAAAACTGTCACAAGGACGGAGAGCAGGTGACGGTGACCGGCTGGTGTATGGGTGCAGGAGAAGTGAACCTGTACTTACAGGATGCAAAGGGACAGCCGCTTCCAATTCAGATCGACCACTATTACAGGAAAGATTTAATGTCTGTGTTTCCTGAGTGTGAAAAAGATACAAGACCCGGCTTTCTTGTAAAGACGACACAAGGCGGAGCGGGGAAAAAATATTTCCTTGTCATGCGGAGCGCAGAGCGTTCGGCGAAGCTTAGGCTGCGCAAATGGGATGATGGTGGAAAATGGCAGTACATCATAGAAAAGGCAGGAGCCGCGTTCCGTTATTTAGAGCGAAACGGGATTGCACCGACCATCCACAAGGTTCACTCCAAGATCAGCCAGAAGGAAGAGACCACTTACACCAGATGGCGGAAAAAGTACGAAGTGACCGAGGAGGAGCTTTTGGCGCAGCGGCAGACGACATTTTCGTATCAGCCGAAATTCTCGATCGTTGTTCCAGTCTATCGGACAGAGCTTTCCTATCTGAAGGAAATGGTGGAGTCTGTCTGTGAGCAGACCTATTCCAATTTTGAATTGTGTTTTGCAGGAGAACTCGAAGAGGAGACAATCGCATTTTTAGAGGCGTATGCGAAAAAAGATGGCAGGATCTTACTTGGTGATCTGCGGAACAATCAGGGGATCTCCGGTAATACCAATGCTGCGATCGCGCTTGCAGGAGGGGAGTATCTGGTGCTTGCAGATCATGATGATATCCTCTCAAAGGATGCATTGTATGAACTGGCAAAGGCGTTGAATGAGACGTCCTATGATGTGTTATATTCGGATGAAGATAAGATCAGCATGGATGGAAAGACTTATTTTGAACCGCACTTCAAACCAGATTTTAACCTGGATCTGTTGTGTAGTGTGAATTATATCTGTCATCTGTTTGCAGTCAGACGGGAAACGGCACAACTTGCCGGACCATTTGACTCTGCCTATGATGGTGCACAGGATCTGGATTTTATCTTGCGATGCTGTGAAAAGGCAGAGAAGATCGGACATATTCCAAAGATCTTATATCACTGGAGATGCCATATGAATTCTACGGCAGCCAATCCAGAGAGCAAACTCTATGCGTTTGAGGCAGGAAGGGCAGCCGTGGAAGCACATTACAGGAGATGCCAGATACCGGCAAAAGTGGAAAATGCGCAGTTCTACGGGATGTACCGGACAGTTTATGAATGGCAGGAGGAGCCGCTTGTCTCAATCCTGATTCCGAATAAGGATCATAGCAGGGATCTGGATGTATGCCTGCACTCAATTCTGGATAAATCTCTTTATCGCAATTTTGAGATCATCATTATTGAAAATAACAGCACCGAGCAGGAAACTTTTGATTATTATACTAAGATACAGGCAGAGCATGCCAATGTGCGTGTGGTTTATTACGAAGGCGGATTTAACTTCTCCAAAATCAACAATTTTGGAGCGAAAGAGGCAAAAGGAAGTTATTATCTGCTCTTAAACAATGATACGGAAATGATTTCCGGGGATGTCATTGGAGAGATGCTCGGATGCTGCATGAGAGAGGATGTAGGAATTGTTGGAGCGAAACTTCTCTATGCAGATGAGACGATCCAGCATGCCGGTGTGGTACTTGGATTTGGCGGAACAGCGGGACATACATTTATCGGAAAGTCGCGTTACGATACGGGATATTTTGGAAGGATCTGCTGTGTGCAGGATTATTCTGCAGTCACAGCGGCGTGTATGATGGTAAAGCGCAGCGTTTACGAAGCAGTGCAGGGGATGACAGAGGAGCTTGCAGTTGCATTTAACGATATTGATTTTTGTTTAAAAGTCAGGAAACTTGGAAAATTAGTAGTTTACAATCCGTATGCAGAGTTGTATCACTATGAATCAAAATCAAGAGGCTATGAGGATTCGCCGGAAAAGGTGGAACGCTTCCAGAGCGAGGTGGATACTTTCATTCAACGCTGGCGTGAGATATTAGAGCAGGGAGATCCCTATTATAACAGGAACCTGACTCTCGATAATTCAGATTTTTCCTTACGGCGTTGATGGTAGCAAAGCAGAGAGGGGGACTTTCCCATGATGAAAGTATTTATCTGTCCCGAGTGTGGCTGGATGCGTGTCGTATCCAGACGTAAGGATGTGGAATGCTTTAAATGCGGTGAACCAAAGATGAACCTGGCAAAGATCGATTTCGAGAATTATGCGACAATGACAGAGGAAGAACGAAAAGATTATGCCGATGGATGGCTTTATATCCATCAGAAAGCGAAACGGGAAACATGAAAAAGATAACACTGCAAAAGGTGGTTAAAGGGGTACGCTATTTAAAACACTATGGGTGGAAGGAGTTCTGGATCCGTCTGCAGGAAAAGATGGAGGCAGAAAATGTGCCGTATGAACCATGGTATGAAAAACATAAGGCAACCCCGGAACAGCTTGAAAAACAGAGAAAGACAGCTGCACAGTGGAGCGGTAAGCCATGTATCAGCATTGTAGTGCCGCTTTATCATACACCAGAACGTTTCCTGCGGGAAATGATAGAGTCGGTGCAGGCACAGACTTACCCGAACTGGCAGCTTTGTCTGGCAGATGGAAGTGAGGCAGAACAGGGGAAAACAGTCCTTACCGATATCGTTGCAGAATATGAAAAAGAGGACGATCGGATCTCCTATCGCATCTTAGAGAAAAATGAGGGGATCGCAGGAAATACCAATGCTGCGATCGCGATGGCAAAGGGAGAGTGGATCGCATTTTTAGATCATGACGATCTGCTGGCACCGGATGCGCTGTTTGAAGCTGTGTCTCAGATGAAAAAAAATAATGGCCTGGAGATGATCTATACAGATGAGGATAAGGTGGATATGGAGGGAAAGACCCATTTCCAGCCACATTTAAAGCCGGATTTCAATCTGGATCTGCTCCGTTCCAACAATTACATCACACACTTTCTGCTTGTAAAAAGTGAAGTCGTACAGAAAACAGGAGGCATCCGCTCTGATTTTGATGGAGCGCAGGATTATGATTTTATCCTGCGCTGCAGTGAATGTGCAGGTGCGGTCGGACATGTCCCGCGTATCTTATATCACTGGCGTTGTCACAATGAGTCAACCTCAGAAAATCCGTTCAGCAAGCAGTATGCAGTAGATGCTGGAAAGCGTGCCATTGAGGAACATTTAAAACGCTGTGGCGTATCGGGAGAGGTAACGGCAAGAAAAGATCTGGGATTTTATCATGTGACCTATCCGGTTCAGAAAAAAGACCGGGTCTCTGTTATCATCCCAAATAAGGATGAAGTAGAGTCTTTAAAAAAATGTCTGGCATCCATTGAGAGATCATCCTATTCCAATTATGAGGTCATCATCGTAGAAAATAACAGCTGCGAAGAGACATTTTCGTATTATAAATCCATTACAGACGAAACTAAAACCGTAGATGGCGTTACCTTAATGGAAGGGACACTAAGCGGTGGACAGAGATTTCTCATTGCAGTCTGGAAGGATGGTTTTAACTATTCAAAATTAAACAACTTCGGTGTCTCTTATGCAAAGGGCGAATATCTTATACTGTTAAATAACGATATTGAGCTGATCGGAACCAAAGATTTCGAAACGATGCTTGCAACCTGCCAGAGAAGCGAGGTCGGTATCGTAGGAGCAAAATTATATTACCCGGATAACACGATCCAGCATGCCGGCATCGTGGTCGGGATCGGAGGCAATGCCAGAGGGATCGCAGCAAATATGTTTACCGGACTTCCAAGAGAGCGGAGCGGATATCTGCACAAGGCATCCTTACAGATGGATTACAGTGCAGTGACAGCGGCATTTCTGATGGTAAAACGAAGCGTCTATGAGCAGGTGGGCGGCTTTACAGAGGAGCTTACCGTTGCCTTCAATGATGTGGATTTCTGCCTGAAAGTGCGAAAACTTGGACTTTTGGTGGTCTACCAGCCGGATGTGGAGGCATACCACTTCGAATCAAAGTCGCGTGGAGCGGAAGACTCGCCGGAGAAAGCGGCACGTTTCCAGAGGGAAATTGAGTATATGAGAAATCATTGGATCTCGATCTTAAAAGAGGGAGACCCATACTACAATCCGAATTTTTCTTCGGTCTATACCAATTATTCCCTCAAAGATTTTCATTAAAGGATCATGCAGGAGGAATATGAAGAAAGTCACAATCGTAATTCCAAATTATAATGGAAAGGCATTACTGGAAAATTGCATCAGAACCTTAGAAGAGCAGACGTATTCCGATTTTAAAGTTCTTATCATTGACAATGGTTCCACGGATGGAAGCCTTGAAATAAAGTCAGATCTGCTTGATATGGAAGTGATCGCCCTTGGCGAGAACACAGGATTTTGCAAGGCAGTCAATCTCGGGATCAAAAAGACGAAGACACCATATGTCCTTCTTTTGAACAACGATATTGAGGCAGAGCCGCATTTTGTGGAAGAGATGGTAAAGGGGATCACTGCATCACCGGATATTTTTTCGGGCAGTGCCATGATGATCGATTTTAAAAATCATAAGATCCTCGATAATGCCGGGGATATCTATACGATCCTTGGATGGGCGAGAGCGAGAGGAAAGGGAAAAGCTACAGGGCTTTATGAGAAAAAGGCAGAAATCTTTTCTTCCTGCGGTGGAGCCGCTATTTACCGGATGGAATATTTACAGAAAACGGGGATTTTGGATGAACACCATTTTGCTTATTTAGAGGATGTGGATCTTGGTTATCGTGCAAAACTCTTAGGTTACCGCAACTGCTATTTCCCGGAGGCAAAGGTCTATCATGTGGGCAGCGCCACGACAGGGGCACGCTACAATGAGAAAAAGGTCTATCTGGCAGCGCGCAATTCCATGTTCGTGATCTATAAAAACATGCCGCCGTTACAGCGAGTGATCAATTTCCCATTTTTACTGGCAGGTGTAGGGATCAAATACCTGTTCTTTGTGAAAAAGGGATTTGGGAAAAATTACAGAAACGGCATAAGAGATGGTCTGAAAAAACGCGGGTCATTGAAGCCATTTTACAGCAGAAAAATCAGTACTTCCCATTACATTCGTGTGGAAACGGAACTGATCCGCAATACATTTCATATCTTAAAATAAGAAAATCTTAATATTTTACGAACGTTGAATTAAGAAAAAGAAGTTGTGCTTTTTGGAAAATTATTGTATCATTAATTTTATATGGTAGCTTGAAAATTGATAAAAGGATGACACTATGATAAAAGATAATCAGCAGCATTTTAACAGACTGCATGTTGTAATTGATGCGTTTGTGATTATAGTGTCCTATATATTAGCCTGGTGGTTAAAGTTCGCGAGCGGTATTCTGGATTCCAAGGGCGGTGCGCTTTCTTTTCATTATTACATGAGAGCACTGGTGATACTGGTTCCATTATTGCTGATACTTTACTATGCGTTCAATCTTTATACGTCGAAGCGGGTACAGGGAAGAAGGCTGGAGCTGTCCAATATCGTTGCAGCCAATACGGTCGGCTTTCTGATCACATTTACGACGTTATTCTTCTTACAATCCTATGAAGAACAATTCCAGAACTTCTCGCGAGAGATGTTCTTCTATTTCTTTGCGATTAATGTTATTTTAGAGGAATGTTTCCGTCTTCTGGTGCGGCGTATTTTACGCAGTATCCGAAAGAACGGATATAATTTGAAGCATATCTTGCTGGTCGGGTATTCAAGAGCAGCAGAGCAGTACATTGACCGGATACAGCAGAATCCACAGTGGGGCTATAATATAAGGGGAATATTAGATGATAATATTGCCCGTGGGACAACATACAAAGGCGTTAAAGTAATTGGAAGCGTAGGAAATCTGCTTTATATCTTACCCGAGAGTAAACTGGATGAAATCGCCATTACACTGGGGCTGGAGGAATACTATAAACTGGAAAAGATTGTGGCAGAATGTGAGAAGTCAGGCGTGCACACAAAATTTATTCCAGATTATGGCAATATCATTCCAACGAAACCATACACGGAGGATCTGTTAGGGCTTCCGGTCATAAATATCAGGCATGTGCCGCTTTCGAATACTTTTAACCGCATGGTAAAACGCACCATGGATCTTGTGGGATCACTGGTGTGTATTGTGCTGTTTTCACCAGTCATGCTGTTTGCTGTCCTGATGATGAAGCTGACGATGCCGGGGCCGCTCATTTTTAAGCAGGTGCGCGTCGGGCGGCACAACAGGCCGTTCCAGATGTATAAATTCCGCTCAATGGAGGTTCAGAAAGAATCGGAAGAGAAAAAGGGATGGACCGTAAAGAACGATCCCAGAGTCACGGGATTTGGTAAATTTATGCGGAAAACCAGCATTGACGAGCTTCCGCAGCTCTTTAATGTACTGAAGGGAGATATGAGTCTGGTCGGGCCACGGCCGGAAAGGCCGCAGTTTGTAGAAAAGTTCAGAGAGGAAATACCGCGTTATATGGTAAAGCATCAGGTTTGTCCGGGGATGACCGGATGGGCGCAGGTGAATGGATACCGGGGAGACACATCCATCAAACGGCGTATAGAGTACGATCTGTACTATATAGAAAACTGGACGGTGGGATTTGATATAAAAATCCTGTTCCTGACAGCTTTCAAAGGGTTCATTAATAAAAACGCATATTAGAAAAGGGGTAAATTATGACAGAAAAGAGAAACAGGCCAAATGGCCGCGGAGATGACAGAAGCAGACGGCAGGGGCCGTATCAGCAGAGGCCATACAGCGGGGAACCTTACGGCAGAGGATATGAGGAGAGAGGCTATGAGCGGGAACCGTATCGGCAGGAAAGATATGACGACTACTATCCGCATGAAAGCAGAAGGAATGGGAAAAGGAAAAAGCGCAAGAGCAGAAGGAAGATCATTTTTGCGATTGAGGTATTGGTATTGCTGATTCTGGCGATTGTCCTGTTTGCGGCTTTTAAGCTTGGCAGGCTGAAAAAACAGGATATTTCCAAAGGAGATATTCTGATTAACCAGGAAATCGGTGCGGCGGAAGCGGAAGTGCTGGACGGCTATACGAACATTGCCCTTTACGGCGTGGATTCCCGTGAGGGCGATCTTGACAGCGGCACAAACAGTGATACGATCATGGTCTGCAGCATCAACAATAAGTCCGGCGAAATCAAGCTCGTATCCGTCTATCGTGATACCTATCTGGATGTCAATGACGGACATTACTCCAAAG
>URUD01000070.1 GCA_900550935.1 uncultured Roseburia sp. | reverse complement strand
CAAGGTGTCGGGAGTTCGAATCTTCTCGCGCACGTATGAAGAGAAGCTAGCAAGAGATATTTTGCTGGCTTCTTATTTTTTTTACTCTATAGGAAATACCGTGTCACGTTAAAGTATGAGAGTTGTGTTCCTATAGAGCAAAAAGTCCTACCGGACAGGATGCGCAGTTCGCGGAGAAGAAGTTTATGCTTCTCATACCGCTCGCGCGCAAAAGTGTGCGACATGCACACACTTTATTTTGAGAAAAGGAGTGTCAGAGTGCAATCCTTTGGTGTGACAATGGAGAAATCAATGGGAAAACAGATTGAAATTACAGATTTGACAATACCAGAACTGGAAATTTACGCGGGAGCGACTGAAGTGCAGTTACTTCGCTATTATGAGCCCAATCCTGGAATTTTTATAGCAGAGAGCCCGAACGTGATTGAGCGTGCATTAGATTCCGGATATGAACCGATTTCGTTTCTGATCGAGAGAACACAGGTGGAAACACGCGCCAGTGGGATCCTTAAAAGATGTGAGGAAACACCTGTCTATATCGCAGAAAAAGAAGTGTTAGAGCAGATCACAGGTTTTCATCTGACCAGGGGCATCCTCTGTGCGATGAGAAGGAAAATAGCGAAAGCGACAGAGAAAATCTGTGACGGAGCGAGAAGGGTCGTTGTGTTGGAGGATGTTGTAAATCCAACGAATGTGGGAGCCATTTTCCGTTCTGCGGCTGCCTTAAATATGGATGCCGTTTTGCTGACTCCTGCATGTACAGATCCGCTTTACCGCCGGGCAATCCGTGTAAGTATGGGAACCGTATTTCAGGTCCCATGGACTTATATGAAAGAGGAAAAGACGGAGTTGGAAAAATTAAAACAACAGGGATTTAAAACGGTAGCAATGGCATTGACCGATGATTCGGTCGGGATTGATGATGAGAGACTGCAAAGGGAAGAAAAACTGGCAGTCATTCTTGGAACCGAAGGCGATGGTCTTGCAAAAGAGACAATCGCAGATTGTGATTATACGGTAAAGATACCAATGGCACATGGCGTGGACTCCTTGAATGTGGCGGCTGCAAGTGCAGTGGCATTCTGGGAGCTTGGAAAGAGATCCTAGTACTTATTCATCAGAAGATATTGCGAAAACAGAGAAAACAGTATAAAATAACTATGGGATGTTATCCTAAAATCTTAATAGGCATCGTATCAGAAACGGAATTTTGTTTCAAAAGAACGAGAGCAGGAGGAAGAAAAAATGTTACAGGGAAAGACGGTTCTTCTGGGTGTAACAGGAGGAATTGCAGCTTATAAAATGCCGAATGTGGCCAGAATGTTAAAGAAGATGCACTGCAATGTGCATGTTCTGATGACGCAGAATGCAACCAACTTTATTACAGCAACAACGTTTGAGACATTAACTGGAAACAAGTGCCTGATCGATACTTTTGACCGTAATTTTGAATTTTCAGTTGAGCATGTTGCACTTGCAAAGCAGGCAGATCTGGTTTTGATCGCTCCGGCGACGGCAAATGTGATCGGAAAGATCGCAGGAGGAATCGCAGATGATATGCTGACAACGACTGTGATGGCGTGCACCTGTAAGAAACTGATCGCTCCGGCGATGAACCATAATATGTATCATAATCCGATCGTGCAGGAAAATCTTGAAAAATTAAAACGTTATGATTATGAGATCATTGATCCGGTATGTGGAATGCTTGCCAATGGAGATACCGGGGATGGAAAGCTTCCATCGGAAGAAACACTGGTGCAGTATGTTTTAAAAGAACTGGCATTTCCAAAAGATATGCAGGATATGAGAGTGTTAGTGACGGCAGGTCCTACACAGGAAGCGATCGATCCGGTGCGTTATATCACGAATCATTCGACAGGAAAGATGGGTTATGCAATCGCAAAAATGGCAATGCTCCGCGGTGCGAAGGTTACATTGGTAAGCGGACCTACGGCGTTGGAGATACCCATGTTTCTGGAGTATGTTCCGGTAGTTTCTGCAGAAGAAATGTGTCAGGAAGTATTAAAGCGTGCTGGAGAACAGGATATGATCATCAAGGCTGCTGCGGTAGCAGACTATCGTCCTGCCAATACAGCGACGGAAAAGATAAAGAAGTCAGATGAGGAAGCACAGCTACAGTTGGAGCGTACCACCGATATTCTGGCGGCATTGGGAAAACAAAAGGGAAATACAGTGTTATGCGGATTTTCAATGGAAACCGAAAACATGTTGGAAAACTCAAGAAAGAAATTAGAAAAAAAGAATTTAGATATGATCGTTGCCAATAACTTAAAACAGGAGGGAGCAGGATTTGGTACAGATACCAATATCCTTACCTTGATTACCAGGGATGCGGAACATGAGCTTGAGATCATGAGCAAGGAAAAAGCCGCAGGCTGCCTGTTGGATGAGCTTTGTGCAATAAGAAAAAAACGTCAGGGATGATAGAGCAGATGCCGGAGGAAATAGGATGGACACGATAAGAGTACAGAAAAACCAGACAATAGCAAAACAGAATGAAAAGGTAAAGGCATGGTATTTGATCCTGGAAGGTTCTGTAGTACAGAGAAATTCATATGCCAGAGTCATTTTACAGAAGGATGGGATTATCGGTGTTTCGGAAAGTGACAGATACCTTTGCGATTATATTGCCAGAGAGGATTCTGTACTTGCAGTCTTTAAATATGATACACCAGATGATCTGATCAAAGTATTAAACGGACAGGAGAGTATGCGGGGAGTATTACTTCGCGCTGCCTTAAAACAGAGACAGATGTTGCTTGAAACTTATGCAGGTTTCCGTAATCTGGTGCGTCAGTTCCATTCTTTTGTGGAAACGGAGTACAATGATTATACCGTGCTGTGCAGCCAGTTACATCTGGATGGACAGAGCTTTTCCAGAATGGACAACTTCAAACCACTTGATATGATACATAAAGCGGAAAACTGGGAGATCAACAACAGTACAGCACTGACGAAAAAATATCTGGATCAGTACCTTCATCTGATGCAGAAGGATGACAGTCTTTGTATCGGAGCGATCATGGAGGCATGTTATCAGACAAGACGTGTGACACAAGGTATTATTGAGATGGTAGAATACCTGAAATATAATCAGGATATTTTATTGTCAGGATCAGAAAATGATATGTTCTGCATTTACTTTGACCTGCTGTTAAGTGCGGAGGCTAGTAAATACGATACGAGACCTCTGCGGGAACGCATGGACAAGATGGCAGAAGTCATCCAGAAGCTGAACATTTACGATGAAAAACTGGTAAAAGAGCGTTTGGAACAGTATCAAAACCATGATTTTGCGACGATGGCAGAGGGAGATTACGCGACACCGGGCACAAGTACAGATGCGCAGGATTCCGATGACTGGGATGAAGAAGAAGAGAGTGGAGAAGATTGTCTGGCACATATCCTTAACTATGCGGGATACACGGAGGAAAAGATCGAGCAGATCCGTTCCCAGATCCGCCAGTATGGCGATCTGCCGGACATATTATCTACAGATGCAGAAGCATTTGGATTAAGAAAGCAGATCTCTCAGATGTTCTATGAGACTTATTATAAGGTATTTATGAATGTCATGCATGATGAGGAAGAGCCGTCTCCTATCGTTGAAATGTTCTTAAACTTTGGTTTTATGGATGTTCAGATGGTAGGCGAGGACAATGCAAATATTCTGTATGATCTGACGGAGCATCTGGATTTGTGTAATTCAGAGCATGTTTTTACCATTTTCTCCTGGTTGAAGACAATCTACGAAGGCAAAAACGAACCATCTAAAAATGAATTTGATTTAGACTATACCGGTTATCTGGCAGAACTCCGAAAAACAGGAAAAATCACGCCAAATCAGGCAAAAGAATTTGCAAATAACCGTGAGATGAAAATAAAATTTGAGATCCAGAATATGTTTACTTCCGGTAACCGTATTACCTATGGTAGAATTTCGACATTTTGTCCGATCTTAGGGGAAAATGACCTGATCAACTCCATCGACAAGATGTTAGTAACGGTTCAGAAGTTAGAGGATGCCATCAATAATATACGGAAGATTGATTTCTCTGTATTCTACCGTGAAGTTACGTTCTCGGATCCGGATAAAGGAATTAACCGCGAGATGATCATGAAAGAGGTATTGCCTAATATTATCCTGATGCCAAATGCAGGTACAAGGGCTCAGATGTGGCAGGAAACCGCAGGGGTGCGTAGAGATACTCCGGCAAGATTTATGTTCCCAATCTTTACGGCGGTTGATCTGGACGATATGATGATCGACACGACAGGACGTTTTCGTTGGGAGCTTTGCCGTAAGATACAGGGTGTACACTGGAACGATATCCGTGATAAATCATTGACAGCAGAGTATTGCGATTATATCCAGTTTTACCGTAAAAACCATGAATTATCTACGGATGCCAAAGAAAAGATCAAGAGTGCATTGGTGCGTGGAAAGAACAACTATCGTGAGGTATTTGTTAAGGATTATCAGAACTGGATCAAATATGAATCAAAAGGAAGTTTCCGTCTGAACAAAGTTTCCAGAGAGATTTTGATCAGTTACTGTCCGTTTGCGAAGCCAATCCGTGAGGAGCTGAAGTCAAATCCGATGTATCAGAGTGGCCTGCATCGCTATGATGTACAGGTAGCAAAGAAGGTTCAGCGGATCAATGGAGTTTACGACAAATATGTCAAGGCAGGCGGATTTATTACTACAGAATTAAAGGATAATCTGGATTATTATTCCCTGTAAAATAAAAGGAAAGTAGACATAGAAAAAGCCAGGTGAGGAATCATCTGGCTTTTTCTGAGGGGAGTATAAATAATTAATAAGGGGTATAAAAGTAATACGGATATCTACAAATATCACATATCACAATGTAAGTATAGCTTATTCAAAAATAAAAAGCAATTAAAAATTAGGGGGATGTATATTTTTCTTTTTTTCTCAAATAATAGTTTTGCTGAATGTAATACAGCACAAAAATAAAAAGACAGGCGGTGTAAAAACACCGGAATGGAGGAAAAAATGGCAAAAAATGCAGATACCCAGAACAGCTATGAAAACAGTTACGAGCAGAACAGCTATGAGCAGAACAGCTCTAAGAACAAAGCTTCGAACAAGGCTTCCAATAAGGCTTCTAACAAAGCATCCAACAGCAATGCACAGAACAGCAACGGACAGGATGAAGCAGGTTCTAATTGCAGATAATACCGGTCACCGGGCAGAAAAGACTGCATAAGATATAAAGAGAAAAGTCTTTAGAGGAAAGAACAGATTACAGAGGAGAATCCTTTGTAGTCTGTTTTTTATATGGTGGTTGTTATGGCATTTTATACGATTCATGCAAGGGATATGTCTGGTATTATGTTTGAAAAGAGAGCCATTGTGATCGATGTACGGGAAAGAGAAGCCTACCGCCAGTGTCATTACAGGGGGGCTCTTAATTGTCCTTATGAGGAAATGGAACGATGGATGTTCCGCTTTTCGAAAAAAAGGGTACTGCTTTTGTACTGTGATTATGGAAGTACCAGTCTGCTTGCGGCAAGAAAACTGGCAAAGGCAGGGTACGAAGTTTATACGGTAGTGGGTGGGATCCATGCGATCAAAGAATATGAGGCACGAAATGGAAGAGATAATAATTGACATGCAAATTTAGAACGGATAATATTATGATATATGCGGGTGGCGTTTTTTAATGCCATTCGAAAAGAATACAAAACGAAGCAGATACAGAATAGGAGATTGGATGAGAACATATGAATTAATGGTGCCATGCCATTTTGGATTAGAAGCAGTATTAAAACGTGAGATTTATGATCTTGGTTATGAGATAGAGCGTGTGGAGGACGGCAGAGTGACGTTCCTTGGCGACGAGGAGGCAATCTGCCGTGCCAACATTTTTCTGCGGACGGCAGAGCGTGTTTTAATACAGGTGGGACGTTTCCGTGCGACCACGTTCGAGGAACTTTTTCAGGGCATCAAGGCATTGCCATGGGAAGATTATATCCCGGAGGATGGAAAGTTCTGGGTAAAAAAAGCTTCTTCCATTAAGAGCAAGCTGTTCAGCCCTTCTGATATCCAGTCGATCGCAAAAAAAGCGATGGTGGAACGTCTGAAAAAAAGTTATCACACAGAGTGGTTCAAAGAGGATGGAGCACCTTATCCGGTCCGTATTTTCCTGTTAAAAGACGAAGTTATGGTGACACTGGATACGTCAGGGGATTCCCTACATAAGCGCGGATATCGTACGATGACGAGCAAGGCACCGTTGACGGAAACGCTGGCGGCTTCGTTACTGCTTCTGACACCATGGAAGCCAGATCGTATTCTGGTCGATCCGTTTTGCGGAAGTGGTACATTTCCAATCGAAGCAGCAATGATCGCTGCGAATATTGCGCCTGGTATGAATCGTGAGTTTACGGCGGAGCAGTGGACAAACCTGATCGACCGCAAAATGTGGTATGAGTGTGTAAAAGAAGCGGAAGAAATGATAAAAGATGACGTTACCGTAGACATTCAGGGATATGATATTGACGGGGATGTGGTACGCGCAGCAAGAGAAAATGCAAAGCGTGCAGGGGTAGATCATCTGATCCATTTCCAGCAGCGCCCGGTTGCAGAACTGCATCATCCGAAGAAATACGGATTTATCATTACCAATCCACCATATGGAGAGCGTCTGGAAGATAAGGCAGATCTGCCGGAACTGTATGGTCAGATCGGGGAGGCGTATCGCAACCTGGATTCCTGGTCGATGTATCTGATCACCAGTTATGAGGATGCGGAGCGTTATATTGGAAGAAAAGCGGATAAAAACCGCAAGATCTATAATGGAATGATAAAAACGTATTTTTATCAGTTTATGGGACCAAGACCACCCAAAAGAGACAAAAGGGATTAGATAGTTAAAAGAAGCACCAGGGTGCGGAAACGGAGTGTAAATGAACTATTCAAAAAAATTTATTGCCCTTGGTGGAGTTGTGGCAATTACTTTTTTGATCAAATATAATACGATTTTTGCAGGGTATGAACAGATTGGTCAGTTTCGCGGTGGAGATCTGGAGGCGGAGACGTGGAATCCGCTCATTGCATCGAGCGTGAATGACAATCTGTTATCCGTCGTGATCGACAACAAGCAGTATACCAATGAAGAATATTCTTTTTTCATGGATGACAATCTCAATATCATGGTGCCGGTCAGTATCCTGCGAGATGCCCTAAATTGCAGTGCACATGTATATGATGGAAACAGATTGCTGGTTGAAAAACATGCAAGTGAGATGGAATTTGTAAAAAATGAATATACGGCGACGGTTAATGGCGAGGAGGAGGAGATCGTTTCTCCCTTCATCCAAAAAGATGACCAGTTCTATGTGAGTCTGAATGATCTCTCTACATATTTAGATTATAATTACAGTTGGGATATGCAGGAAAATCAGGCTTTGGCATCCGATAATTCTGTCAATACTGCAGTTGTGCCCTCCCGTTATGACTTAAGGGAAAGAGGACGTGTGGCAAAGGTGCGTGATCAGGGAAGTTATGGAACCTGCTGGTCTTTTGCGGCACTTGGAGCAATGGAATCGGTATTGCTGCCGGAGGAGAGCGCGCAGTATTCCGTGGATCATATGACATTATCCAACAATTTTGGGGTGGATCCATATGAGGGTGGAGACTATACCATGGGAATGGCGTACCTTGCCGCATGGGAAGGGCCTGTGTATGAAAAGGATGATCCGTATGGAGATAACCAGACCAGAAGCAATCTGGAACCGGTTAAGCATGTGCAGGAGATGCAGATTATTGACGGAAAAGACTATGAGAAGATCAAGGAGGCTGTCTTTAAGTACGGCGGCGTGCAGACGTCCATTTATAATGCATTGCGCAGCTCACAGACATATTCTCCATATTTTGATAAGAAAACCAATTCTTATTGCTATATCGGTACGGAAAAGCCAAATCACGATGTTGTGATCGTTGGCTGGGATGACGATTATCCAAAGGAGAATTTTTCCATGGATCTGGAGGCAGATGGTGCATTTATCTGTCAGAACAGTTGGGGAGAAAATTTCGGGGATGACGGATTTTTTTATATTTCCTATTATGATACGAATATTGGAACGCATAATGTTGTCTATACGGGGATTGAAAGCACGGACAATTATGACCATATCTATCAGAGTGATCTGTGTGGATGGAGAGGACAGCTCGGCTACAACAAAGAGAGCATGTATGGAGCCAATATCTACACCGCGGAGGGCGCAGAAAGCGTGGTGGCAGCAGGCTTCTACGCAACAGCAAAGGATTCACAGTATGAGCTGTATGTCGTAAGACAGTTTCAGGATAAAAGTTCGTTTTCAAATATGATACCGGTAGCATCCGGTAAACTCAGCAATGCCGGCTATTATACGATAAAATTCAATCAGGGGATCACTGTGGAGGCAGGAGAACGGTATGCGGTGGTACTTCATATCATCACACCAAATTCTGTCCATCCGATGGCAATCGAATATGCAGCAGATGAGGATTCTGCAAATGTGATCCTGGATGATGGAGAGAGTTATATCAGTTCCAATGGAGACAAATGGGAAAATATCAATACAGTAAAAGAGGCTAATCTGTGCATTAAAGCATTTAGTAATAATCAGTAAAGGTTTGATAGTACATGGAAGAGAAAACGTTAAAATTTTCTGCGATCGTACTTTTGCTTTTGACCATTGTAACGTGTGTGACGTTGCCCTATTTCCCAAAGATCAGGGTGCAGCGAGAGGAAGCAAAAGAGGCGCAGGTGGCGGAAGAAGAATATGAGGCGGGGCAGGTTGAAATGAATGACCTTGCGATCGTAAATACCGGAGGCGGGACAGGCAGCTATGGAGGTAAATTGAGTTTAAGACTGCCGGATGGTGTGAGCGAAGAGGATATCCATTTTATAAATGACTATGTCACGCAGACCATCCAGATCACGATCCCGGGAACCGATGAGGCTTATTTTGCCAGCCATCCGGTAACGGGAAGCAGTAATCACATTGACAGCCTTTCTTACGTACAGAAAGGGGAGCAGGGACTGATCGAAATTGTTATGGACCGTGTTTATGAGATTAACACTGGATATGAGAATGGGAGTTTCTATTTTGATTTTTTGACACCGCATGAGGTGTATGATAAAGTGGTTGTAATTGATGCCGGACACGGCGGAAGGGCTCCAGGAGCAACCAAACAGGGGGTCAATGAAAAAGATATCGATCTGGCAATCGTGCTGCAACTTAAGAAAATCCTCGAGAAACAGGGGCAGAATATTGGGGTGTACTACACCAGAACCGATGACAGCAATCCGACTTTTGACCAGAGAGTCCAACTGGCAAATAAATCCGATGCGGATCTGTTTATCAGTATACATAACAATTCGACCGGAAACGGCAGAATGTCAAGTGCAAGCGGAACCGCGGTCATGTATGACGAGTCGGACGAGACCGGCATGAGCCAGAAACTGGCAGAAATCTGTGCAAAAGAAGTGACTGATGTGATCGGAAGCCGCAACAGGGGCATTATAGAAGGTGACAGCATTTATATCATAAGAACCAGTGATGTGCCGGTGGCATTGATCGAGGTCGGATTTATGACTAATAAGGAAGAGTTAAGACTGCTTTGCTCAGAGGATTATCAGGAAAAGACAGCAACGGGTATCTATAATGCGATACTTCGGGCGTTTGAGGAGGGATTCTAATGAAACAGATTATATTTGCAACCGGAAATGCAGGTAAAATGAGAGAGATCAGGGAGATCATGGCTGACACAGGGGCTGAGATCCTGTCCATGAAAGAAGCCGGTCTTACGGCAGACATCGAGGAAAATGGAAATACATTTGAGGAAAATGCCATCATCAAGGCGAAAGCGATCGCAGCACTGACCGATGACATTGTGTTAGCGGACGATTCTGGTCTGGAAGTGGATTATCTGAACAAGGAACCGGGTGTTTATTCTGCGCGGTATCTTGGAGAGGATACCTCTTATGAGATCAAAAATCAGGCGATCTTAGACCGGCTTGCCGGTGTGCCAAAAGAAAAGCGTACCGCACGGTTTGTCTGTGCAATCGCGGCTGCCATGCCGGATGGGGAGGTTCTGGTCACAAGAGAGACGATAGAGGGTTATATTGGGGATAAACCGGCAGGAAATGGCGGTTTTGGCTATGATCCTATCTTTTATGTGGATGAATATGGCTGTTCTACAGCAGAACTGACAGAAGAGCAGAAAAATGAAGTAAGCCATCGCGGAAAGGCTTTACGTGCGATGAAAGAAAAGCTGAATCAGTACGGATGTTAGGATCACTTCTAAGGGGAATGGAAATGATACAGGATGCGAAGGATGTCTTATGAGAATACTGATTGTAAGTGATACGCATAGGAAACATGAAAATTTAAAAAGGGTGCTGGAAAATGTTTCCCCGGTGGATCTTCTGATCCATCTGGGAGATGCAGAAGGATACGAAGACGTGATCGGAGAAATGGCAGGATGCCCGCTTGAGATCGTGGCGGGCAATAATGACTTTTTTTCCAGACTTCCGAAAGAAAAAGAAATCCAGATTGGAAAATACCGTGTCTGGATGACGCATGGACATTATTATTATGTGACAGCGGGAATCCAGGATCTTGTCCGGGAGGCGGAAGCGAGAGGCGTGGACATTGTAATGTTCGGGCATACCCATGTGCCCATGATCGAGTATACAGAGCATGTGATCGCGCTGAATCCGGGCAGTCTGACCTATCCCAGACAGGAGGGAAGACGTCCTTCTTATATTCTGATGGACCTTGACAAAAAGGGGAATGCTTTCTTCGAAATCGAATATCTATAGGGGTTTGAAAAAAGGATGAAAAAAATTTAAAAAAATATAAAAAAAGGTGTTGACATTTTAATAGTTGTCCTATATAATAATTTTTGCGTCACGGATGAAGCAACAAACACAGAAGTGACACAAACTAAATTCATATCGGGGTGTGGCTCAGCTTGGCTAGAGCGCCTGGTT
>URUD01000069.1 GCA_900550935.1 uncultured Roseburia sp. | reverse complement strand
CAAGCGGTTAAGACGCCGCCCTCTCACGGCGGAAACAGGGGTTCGATTCCCCTACAAGCTGTTCACTGTTATTTCGAAAGAAAGAAACAGCCCAACCCGAAAGAATGTCAATATACCAGATGGTATGTTGATATTTTTTTTTGTAAAAATCCATGGTAAGATCCGTAGAATGCGAAATTTAGGTAAAATGCTTGCATTTTAAAGGAAAAGGTGTTACATTATTAAGTGATAACACGATGACTTGGTTGAGAGAGAGCGAAAGTTCTCTCTCAATTCACGTTTAAGAGTCATTTCGAATGAAAACTGAATATGGAAGAAAGAAGGTGTATACATGTCAAAGCGTGAAGATTACGAAGCGCGCACCGAGCAACTGATCACTCCAATCATCGAGCGCATGAATTTTGAGCTTGTGGATGTGGAGTATGTGAAAGAAGGGGGAACCTGGTACTTAAGAGCTTACATTGACAAAGAAGGCGGCATTACGGTAAACGATTGCGAGGCCGTAGCACGTGAAATGAACGAGATTTTGGATCAGGAAGACTTCGTAGAAGATTCCTATGTATTTGAAGTAAGTTCTCCGGGACTTGGAAGACCATTAAAAAAAGAAAAAGATTATATCCGCAGCATGGGCAGGGAACTTGAGATCCGAACCTATCGTGCGATCAACAGGGAAAAAGAGTTTTACGGAATATTAAAGGCATATGATGAGAAGACAGTCACGATCGAGATGGAAGATGGACAGACGATGACGTTTGAAAAAGCAGATATCGCACTGATCCGTCTGGCATTTGATTTTTAAAACGATCGTGTAGGGATACTGCGTAATAATAACGACAAATAAATTTTAGGAGGATAAAAAAATGAGCAGCAATAACGAGTTATTAGAAGCGTTAAATATAATCGAGCAGGAGAAAAATATCAGCAAGGAGACATTATTAGAGGCAATCGAAAATTCCCTTGTTACTGCATGCAAAAACCATTTTGGAAAATCAGAGAATGTAAAAGTAAGCATTGACCCACAGACCTGTGAGTTTCATGTATTTCAGGAGAAAACAGTTGTTGAGACCGTAGAGGATCCAGTAGAGCAGATCAGCCTGGTAAATGCAAAGATGATCGACTCCAAATATGAGATCGGAGATGTTGTCAATGTAGAAGTACAGTCAAAAGAGTTTGGACGTATCGCAACACAGAATGCGAAAAACGTGATCTTACAGAAGATCCGTGAGGAAGAGCGCAAGGTATTATTTGACCAGTACTACAGCAAAGAAAAAGATGTAGTGACCGGTGTGGTACAGCGTTACGTTGGAAAGAACGTCAGCATCAATCTTGGAAAAGTAGATGCCATCTTAACCGAAAACGAGCAGGTAAAAGGTGAGGTATTCCAGCCGACCGAGCGTATCAAACTTTACATCTTAGAAGTAAAATCAACCTCAAAAGGACCAAAGATCTTAGTTTCCAGAACCCATCCGGAATTAGTAAAGAGACTGTTTGAGTCCGAGGTAACCGAAGTAAAAGATGGTATCGTAGAGATCAAAGCAATCGCCAGAGAAGCAGGAAGCAGAACCAAGATCGCGGTATGGTCCAACGATCCAAACGTAGACCCGGTTGGAGCATGTGTTGGTATCAACGGTGCGAGAGTCAATGCCATCGTTGAGGAACTCCGTGGCGAGAAGATCGATATCATCACCTGGAATGAAAACCCGGCAATGATGATCGAGAACGCATTAAGCCCGGCAAAAGTAATCTCCGTTATCGCAGATGCAGAGGAGAAAGCAGCAAAAGTTGTTGTTCCAGATTATCAGTTATCCCTTGCGATCGGTAAAGAAGGACAGAATGCAAGACTTGCAGCAAGACTGACCGGATTTAAGATCGATATCAAGAGCGAGACACAGGCGAGAGAATCCGGTGATTTCCTTGATTATGAGAATGAATACGAAGATGATGAGTATTATGAAGAGGAAGATTACGAAGAGGGAACCGAAGCAGCAGAAAACTACGACGGCGAGGCTGACGGTGAATATGTAGAAGAAGCAGACAATGCAGAGGATTACACCGCAGAAGAATAGAGGTGAATGGAATGGCAAACAAAAAGATACCGATGCGGCAGTGTGTCGGCTGCCATGAGATGAAAGCCAAAAATGACATGATCAGGGTGATTAAGACGACTTCTGAGGAGTCAGAAGATGCGGTAGAAATTATGTTAGATACAACCGGAAGAAAAAATGGCAGGGGAGCATATCTGTGTCCGAACAGCAAATGTTTAGAACAGGCGATCAAAAGCAAGGGTTTGGAGCGATCATTTAAAATGTCAATTCCTAAGGATGTATATGACATGCTGACAAAGGAGATGAAAGATCTTGAGACCAGATAAGGTGTTATCCATGCTTGGCATTGCAGCAAAAGCAGGTGGCGTTGCCAGCGGAGAGTTTTCTACAGAAAAAGCGGTAAAGGATGGAAGTGCATATCTTGTTATCGTTGCCGGGGATGCATCCGAAAATACACAGAAAATGTTTCGGAATATGACAGATTTTTATGAAGTGCCAATGTATGTCTACGCGGACAAAGAGACATTGGGACATTTCATTGGAAAAGAATTTCGGGCATCGCTTGCAATCACGAATGAGGGACTTGCACATTCGATCGAAGAAAAACTGAAAACAGCAATAACAACTGAATAATGGAGGAATTTAGCTATATGGCAAAAATGAGAGTTCATGAACTTGCAAAAGAATTAGGGTTAGAAAATAAACAGATTATAGAATTTTTAAATACAACGGAATACGCAGTAACATCACACAGCAGCAATATTGAGGAAGCTGCACAGCAGATGGTACGAAAAAAGTTTTCCAAGGCAGAGAAAGAGACTGCACCTGCAGAAGAAAAAAAGGCTGCACCGGAGCAGAAGACACCTGCAAAGGATGACGCTGCAAAAACAGAGAATGGTGCAGAACGTCCAAAGAAAAAATCCAGTATAACAGCTGTTTATAATGCACAGTATAGTAAACAGGGAAATGGCCGTCGTGATGGCGGAAACAGACGTCCTGGCGGACAGGGAAACGGTCGTCCAAATGGAAATGGTAACAATGGCGCACGCCGTCCACAGACAGCAGGCGGAAACGGACGTCCGGCATCCAGACCATCCGCATCAAGCGTTGATGTAAGAAAGATGTTTGAGAGAGCCATCAATCCGGAGGCAGCTAAGGCAGCAGAAGAGGCAGAACGCGCAGCAGCCGCAAAAGCAGCAGCATTAGCAGAAAAAAGAGCAGCAGAAAAAGAATCTGCCAAAGCAGCCGCAAAAGCACCTGTAAAAGAGCAGGAAAACGTGCAGCCAAGAAGAGAAAACGTATACGAGAATGCAGACGGAACCAGACGTCAGAACGTATATGCAGATAACCGTCAGGGTAATGGTGACCGCAGACAGGGACAGAACGGAAACCAGGGTGACCGCAGAAGAAACCAGGGTGGCTTTAACCGTAACAGCAACGGAGACAGACCACAGCGTCCGTATGGAGAAAGAGGTGGCAGAGGTGACGGTAATCAGAGACCTTACCAGAATAACAGACCGGGTCAGAATGGCGGTCAGGGTGATCGAAACGGCGGCAAAGGCAATTCGTATCGCGGTAAAGAATCTGGTGGCAGACTCGACCGTGAACTCGATCGTTTCAACAAAGAAGCGGTTGCAGCACCGGATGAACTGCGCGGCAAAGAGTCCAGAGAGCGTGACAAAGACCGTAACAAAAATGCAAAACAGCGCAACGATTATGATGCACTTGGCGGCAAGAAGCAGGAGAGATTTGTCAACCTTGAGAAGAACGGTGGCAAAAAGAAACCACAGCAGCCACAGCCGAAACAGGAAGAAGATGTGATCCGTACTCTGGTACTGCCGGAGAAATTAACGATCAAAGAGCTTGCTGACAAGATGAAAGTACAGCCGGCAGTGATCGTTAAGAAATTATTCTTAAAAGGCACTATGGTTACCGTTAATCAGGAAGTAGACTATGAGACTGCAGAAGAGATCGCATTAGAGTTCAACTGCATCTGTGAGCCGGAAGAGAAGATCGATGTGATCGCAGAGCTGTTAAAAGAGGAGGACGATCCGGAAGAGACCTTAGTTGCACGTCCACCAGTAGTCTGTGTTATGGGTCACGTTGACCATGGTAAAACATCCTTACTGGATGCGATCCGTTCTACCCGTGTGACAGACCGTGAGGCAGGGGGTATCACACAGCACATCGGTGCATCTGTCGTATCCATCAATGGACAGAACATCACATTCTTAGATACACCGGGACATGAGGCATTTACTGCAATGCGTATGCGTGGTGCAAACTCAACTGATATCGCAATCCTTGTTGTAGCAGCAGATGATGGTGTTATGCCACAGACCATAGAGGCGATCAACCATGCAAAGGCAGCAGGTGTAGAGATCATTGTTGCGATCAACAAGATTGATAAACCGAGTGCAAACATCGAGCGTGTAAAACAGGAGTTATCCGAGTATGAACTGATCCCGGAAGACTGGGGTGGAAGCACCATCTTCTGTCCGGTATCTGCACATACCAAAGAGGGTATCGACAACCTGCTTGAGATGATCCTTCTGACCGCAGAAGTGCTCGAGTTAAAAGCAAATCCAAAACGTAACGCAAGAGGTCTTGTTATCGAGGCACAGCTGGATAAGGGAAGAGGTGCGGTAGCAACCGTATTAGTACAGAAAGGTACCTTAAAAGTTGGTCAGCCGATCGCATGTGGCAGCTGCTATGGTAAGGTACGTGCCATGATCGATGATCAGGGAAGAAGAGTCAAAGAGGCAGGTCCATCTACTCCAGTAGAGATCTTAGGACTTTCCGCTGTTCCGGAAGCAGGTGAGACATTCGTTTCCACACCGACCGAGAAAGAGGCAAGAGCATTTGCAGAGACCTATATTTCCGAGAGTAAGAACAAACTGATCGAGGATACCAAGGCGAAGATGTCCTTAGACGATCTGTTCTCACAGATCCAGTCCGGAAATGTAAAAGAGTTAAATATCATCGTAAAAGCAGATGTACAGGGTTCCGTAGAGGCAGTAAAACAGAGTCTTGTAAAACTGTCCAACGAGGAAGTCGTTGTAAAAGTGATCCATGGTGGCGTTGGTGCCATCAACGAGTCCGATGTCAGCTTAGCTTCTGCTTCCAATGCAATTATCATCGGATTTAACGTACGTCCGGATCAGACCGCAAGAGTGACCGCAGAGCGCGAGAATGTCGATGTCAGACTTTACAAGGTAATTTACAATGCAATCGAGGACGTTTCTGCAGCAATGAAGGGTATGTTAGACCCGGTATTCGAGGAAAAAGTGATCGGTCATGCAGAAGTACGCCAGATCTTCAAGGCATCCGGTGTCGGAAATATCGCAGGTTCCTATGTGCTTGACGGTGTATTCCAGAGAGGATGTAAAGTGCGTATTTCCCGTGAGGGTGAGCAGATTTTCGAAGGAAATCTGGCATCCCTAAAACGTTTCAAAGACGATGTCAAAGAAGTCAAAGCAGGATTCGAGTGTGGTCTTGTATTTGAAGGCTTCAATGATATTGCAGAGTTTGATGTGGTAGAAGCATATACTATGGTTGAGGTACCACGTTAATCATTTCAATATGGAGATAGAAAATGAGAAAAAACAGCATTAAAAATACCAGAATCAATGGAGAAGTTTTAAAGGAGCTGTCGAATATCATCCGCGGGGAGATCAAAGACCCGCGGATCCATCCGTTTACCAGCGTTGTAGCCGTGGAGGTGGCTCCGGATCTAAAGACCTGCAAGGCATATATCAGTGTGCTCGGTGACGAGGAAGCGCAGAAAGATACGTTAGCAGGCTTAAAAAGTGCAGAAGGATTTATCCGCAGCAAACTGGCAAAGAGCATCAATCTGCGAAATACACCGGAGATTAAATTTGTACTGGATCAGTCGATCGAGTACGGCGTGAAGATGTCGAAAATGATTGATGAGGTAAATCATAACGAGGAGGCATAGATGACGAATCTGGATGTTTTTTTAGAAAAAGCACAGACGGTAGCAGTAGCCGGACATGTCAGACCGGATGGGGACTGTGTCGGTTCCTGTCTGGCAACCTATAACTATATCAAAACCTATTATCCAAAGATCCAGGTGGATCTCTATTTAGAGCCGATCCCGAACATCTTTAAATTTTTGCAGCGCGCAGATGAGATCATCAGTGATATGTCTGCGGACAAGGTTTATGATCTGTTTATCGCACAGGATTGCGGAGATCTTGGACGTCTTGGAGGCGCAGCAAAATATTTTAAGACAGCAGAGATGACGGTCTGTATCGATCATCATATCAGCAATCAGAGCTTTGCACAGGAAAATTATATTTTCCCGGAGGCAAGTTCTGCATCCGAACTCGTATTTGAACTGATCCCGAGAGAACGTCTGAATAAAGAGATCGCAGAATGTATCTACACCGGGATCATCAATGATACCGGCGTGTTCCAGTATTCCTGCACCTCGCCAAAGACGATGGAAGCAGCCGGCGTGCTGATGTCCTACGGCATTGATTTCCCAAGGATCGTGGATGAGACATTCTTTACCAAGACCTATAATCAGAACCGGATCATGGGACTTGCCCTGTTAAAGAGCAGACTGCATCTGGATGGGAAATGCATCTCCAGTGTCATTACCTTAGAGGAAATGAAGGAGTACGAAGTTCTTCCAAAGCATCTGGATGGGATCGTAAGCCAGCTGCGGGTGACCAAAGATGTGGAAACTGCAATTTTTCTGTATGAGACAGAACCGGGGGCATTTAAGGCAAGCCTTCGCTCTGCCAGCTATGTGGATGTTGCAGAGATCGCAGTAAAATACGGCGGCGGCGGACACAAGCGTGCAGCAGGATTTTCTGCCGTGGAAGATGCAGATAAGCTGACCGAAAAACTTGTGGAAGATGTAAGACAGCAGACAAGATAGATACGAAAAAGAGGTATGGAAACCATGTTAAACGGAATCATCAATGTATACAAGGAAAAGGGGTATACCTCTTTTGACGTGGTTGCAAAACTGCGTGGTATTTTAAAAATGAAAAAGATCGGTCACACAGGAACACTTGATCCGGATGCGGAGGGGGTACTTCCGGTGTGCCTTGGCAAGGCGACCAAGGTCTGTGATCTTCTGACGGAGAAACAAAAAGAGTATGAAGCCGTATTATTGCTTGGTAAAGTGACCGATACGCAGGATATTTCCGGTCAGGTACTGCGCGAATGTGAAGTCACGGCAGGGGAAGATGAGGTAAGAGAAGCCATTCTTTCTTTTGTCGGGGACTATATGCAGGTACCGCCGATGTATTCTGCCCTAAAGGTAAATGGAAAGAAATTATGTGACATGGCAAGAGAGGGAATCGTGATTGAGCGAAAAGCGCGTCCGGTACACATTTTCTCAATTACCATATTGGAGATGAATCTCCCACGGGTAAAACTGCGTGTGGAGTGTTCAAAGGGAACCTACATCAGAACCTTATGTGAGGATATCGGAGAACATCTTTCCTGCGGAGGGTGTATGGAGTCACTGCTTCGTACCCGCGTATCTGAGTTTAAGGTAGAAGATGCATTGACACTTTCGGAGATCGAAAGCCGGGTCAAAAGCCAGAGCGCAGAGATCGCACCACAGGAGTGGGATACATCCGATTTTGATTTTATCCGTTCGGTCGATTCTGTTTTTTTGCAATATGAAAAAGCAGTGGTAAAAAAAGAATGGAACAAGCTTTTATATAATGGAAACCGCCTGCCTGAGACCGCATGGAAAGAAGAACCGGAGGCAGCAGGCAGCGAACGGATCCGAGTTTATGATGAAGAGGAGCATTTTATCGGTTTATATGAGTATCAGCAGGAGAAACAGGAGTATAAGCCGGTAAAACTGTTTATTGAGACATGAAATATATTACGAACACGACAGATTTTTATATTGATGAGCCAACGGTAATGTCTCTGGGAAAGTTTGACGGCATTCATCGTGGCCATGAACTTTTAATGGAACATCTCGCAAAGAAAAAAGAAGAAGGACTCTCGGCGGTCATTTTTACCTTCAATATCCCTCCGAGACAGGGCATCCGTCAGGAGGAAGCAAAGGTGCTGACTACCAATGAGGAAAAGATGCACATTTTCGAGCAGATCGGGGTTGATTACCTGATCGAGTGTCCGTTTACGAAAGAAATCATGACACTTGAGCCGGAAGCATTTATCCAAATGATGGTAAAACAGCTCCATGTCAAATGTTTTGTCGTAGGTTCTGATTTCCATTTCGGACATGAGCGCAGAGGGGATTATCAGATGTTACAGAAATTTGCCCCGGTGTATGGATATGAAGTGCTGGTCATTGAAAAGATGAAAGAGGATGAGAGAGACATCAGCAGCACTTTCGTGCGCGAAAAAATCGCAAACGGAAATATTGAAAAAGCAAATCATCTGCTGGGGTATCGTTATTTTGTGACAGGAGAGATTCTGCATGGAAATCATATTGGTGCAGCAAAATTTGGCATTCCGACCATCAATCAGATCCCGCCGGAGGAAAAATTATTGCCGCCATATGGGGTTTATGTGACGGAAGTGTTACTGGGCGAGAAGCGTTACCGCGGTGTTACGAATGTGGGCTGTAAGCCGACGATCGAGGGTAAAAATCCGGTCGGAGTGGAGACACATCTGCTTGATTTTGCCGGAGATATCTACGGACAGACCGTGACCGTTGAGTTTTTGAGCAGGATCCGGTCGGAGAAGAAGTTTGCTTCGATCGAGGCATTGAAAGAACAGATGCAGAACGATGTCGCTTTCGGGAGAAACTACTTTGAAAATGTTACATAATTATTACAAAAATATGTTGACATTGTAAAATATCATTGCTATACTCATAAAAGTAGAAAAAGCTGAGATAGCAGGAGGTTCTATGAAAGCGAGAATAATAAAAATAACAGGTTTTCTGGTTGCAGGAGCGCTTGTATTTGGAGCAGCATATACACAGAACAGAGCGGATGTTACAGCAGATGCCGCAGTCACAGCAGAGGAGAGCACCGAAAAAACAGCATTGACAGCAGGTGCATCCAGACAGATCGCAGATCAGATCGAGGATACCATCAGTTTAGACAGCCATGTTGCAGCAGGTGCAACCGATGCGGTCGGGGAGTATCTGTTAAGTACAGCAGCTATGACAGAAGAAGATCTGCAGGTGGCAGAAAATAATACGGTGACAACCGCAGCAGGTCAGGCAGAGGCATATGGCTATACGAATCTTGGTATTGCACAGGTGGATGGCAACTTAAATGTCAGAGAAGCACCGGGCACCGAGGCAGATGTGGTAGGCAAGATGCCAAACAATGCAGGATGTGAGATCTTAGAGCAGGATGGCGAGTGGACCAGGATCAAATCCGGTAAGGTAGAGGGGTATGTATCTTCCGAGTATCTGCTTTCCGGAGATGCCGCATTGGCAAAGGCACAGGAAGTCAGACAGACGGTCGCAACCGTTACAACGACTACTCTTTATGTCAGAGAAGAGCCGAATACGGACAGCACCATCATCACAATGATGCCACTCGGAGAAGAGTTAGAGGTGATTGAGACTCTGGATGGATGGGTAAAGATCAACGTAGACAGCGATGAGGGTTATGTATCATCAGACTATGTTGATATTTCCGTAGAACTTGCAAAGGCACAGACCATGACAGAAGTACGTTATGGACAGGGGGTATCGGATGTGAGGGTTTCCCTTGTATCTTATGCGACACAGTTTGTTGGAAATCCGTATGTATGGGGTGGTACAAGCCTTACAAGAGGAGCAGACTGTTCTGGATTTGTATTGAGTGTATTTGCCAATTATGGTATTTCACTTCCTCATTCCTCTGTTGCACAGGCAAATTGTGGAAGAAAAATCTCCGCATCCGAGGCACAGCCGGGAGACTTGTTCTTCTATGGAAACGGAAGCCGGATCAACCATGTTGCGATCTACATTGGAAATGGACAGGTCGTACATGCAAGCTCACCGAAATCAGGAATCAAGATTTCCGGAGCTTTCTACCGAACACCGGTCAAAGTAGTGCGCGTCATTAATAACTAAAAATAGGCATTTACAAGCAGATGAACTTATGATATAATCCATTTGTATAAGTTGAGCCGATATTCGGTAGATGGAAACTCCAACCTTTTACTGATTATTCTGGCGTTACAGCCGCCACATTCTGGCAGGCAAAAGATTTTAAAAGGAGGATCAATCATGATCGCAAAGGACAAGAAACAGGAAATTATCAAAGAGTATGGCAGAACACCGAACGACACAGGTTCACCAGAGGTTCAGATCGCTATCTTAACTGCTCGTATCGAGGAGTTAAACGCACATTTAGCAGAGAACAAAAACGACCATCATTCAAGACGTGGTCTGTTAAAAATGGTAGGACAGAGACGTGGTCTGTTAGCATACTTAAAGAAAGTTGATATCGAAAGATATCGTTCTTTAATTGAACGTTTAGGTCTTAGAAAATAAGACAAAGACCCGACAGAACCTGTTCCTGTCAGGTTATATAGAGCGGGAACTTTTCCCGCTCTATTTTTTCATTATTGTTTGATAGCAAAAGCATTGATCCGAGACCACTGAAAAGTGTATGTGGTGACATGGATTTTTCAGTAGTTTCGGCGCTTTTGCTTAAAAGAATGTAAAGAGCAAAAGGAGAAAAGATATGTATAAGAGTTATACAATGGAACTTGCAGGTAGAACTCTGACCGTGGATATTGGCAGAGTATGTGCGCAGGCAAACGGAGCTGCCCTGATTAAATATGGTGAGACAACCGTTTTGTCTACTGTAACAGCATCTGACAAACCAAGAGACGGGATAGATTTCTTCCCGCTGAGCGTTGAGTTTGAAGAGAAGATGTACTCCGTAGGAAAGATCCCGGGAGGATTCAATAAGAGAGAGGGAAAAGCATCTGAGAATGCCATCCTGACTTCCCGTGTTATTGACCGTCCGATGCGTCCGCTGTTCCCGAAGGATTACAGAAATGACGTTACCCTGAACAATATGGTTATGAGCGTAGATC
>URUD01000068.1 GCA_900550935.1 uncultured Roseburia sp. | reverse complement strand
TCTTGCAGTTTTACTTGATATGGTTATTCCATTTCATTTTGGATAAACAACTTCCAGTTTTATTGACCAAGAAATTAGGGAGGATTCATAATGAGTGAGAAAACAGAGATTACTTTCATGCAGACAAGATTAATCCGGCTTGCTTCAGATGAGTGGAATTTACCTGTTGAGAAGATTATTCTTCTGTTTAAAGAAGCCGATGTTCTTGGATATATAGAAAAATGTTATGGGATTTTTCATTGTGAAGGCGATGAAGCTGTGCTTGAAGATAGTACTGAATTTTTGCAAAGAAAGCGGATAGAGATTAGTGATTGAGTTAAAAGATGGATTTGTTCTCTATCATGGAAGTTATTGTGAAGTAAAAAAGCCAGATCTTGCCAAATGAGCAAAGAGAAAAGATTTTGGGCAGGGATTTAATTTAACCACATCAAAGGAGCAGGCAGAAAGTTTTCTGAGAACCTCAATAGCCAAAGCTATCGCAACTGGAACAATTGAAATAAGGCTACCGCAATCCCGCTGGCTTTAGAGCCCCGCCTGACCAAGCGGCAATCTTGACAAATAAAAGCTGCAATACTATTATATAAATACGTATGCAGTAGCATAAAATGCCCTTTACTGACAGACGCAGTAGAGGGCTTTTTATATGACAGGAAATTTGTACAGCAAAAGGAGACAGATCATGAGTAAAGAGTTAGCGAAAACCTATGATCCCCACGGAATGGAAGACCGGATCTACCAGAAGTGGCTGGATAAAAAATATTTTCATGCGGAGGTAGACCACAGTAAAACACCTTTTACCATTGTCATTCCGCCGCCAAATATCACAGGACAGCTCCATATGGGACATGCGCTCGACAATACCATGCAGGATATTCTGATCCGTTTTAAGAGAATGCAGGGATATAATGCATTATGGCAGCCCGGTACAGATCATGCCTCCATTGCAACAGAGGTTAAGATCATTGAAAAGCTGAAAGAAGAAGGCATTGATAAAGAAGACCTCGGACGTGAAGGCTTTCTGGCACGTGCCTGGGACTGGAAAAAGGAATACGGCGGACGTATCATTGAACAGCTGAAGAAGATGGGTTCTTCCTGTGACTGGGACAGAGAAAGATTTACCATGGATGAAGGCTGTAATAAAGCAGTTACGGAAGTTTTCTGTAAGATGCATGAAAAAGGCTGGATCTACAAGGGTTCCCGTATCGTAAACTGGTGTCCGGTCTGCAATACTTCCATTTCCGATGCGGAAGTACAGTATGAAGAGCAGCAGGGACATTTCTGGCATATTAAATATCCGCTCGTAGATGAAAACGGACAGCCGAGTAAGACAGAATTCCTTGAGTTCGCAACGACAAGACCGGAGACAATGCTGGGCGATACAGCAGTTGCTGTCAATCCGGCTGATGAAAGATATACGTATCTGCATGGCAGACAGGTCTGGCTTCCGATCGTGAATAAACCGATCCCGGTTGTAGAAGACAGCTATGTTGATATGGAATTCGGAACAGGTGTTGTAAAGATCACACCTGCACATGACCCGAATGACTTTGAAGTAGGAAAGCGTCATAACCTGCCTGAGATCAATATCTTAAACGATGATGCCACGATCAACAAAAACGGTGGTATTTACGAAGGTATGGATCGCTATGAAGCAAGAGAAGCGATCGTGAAAGAACTGGATAAAGAAGGCTTACTTGTCCGTATTGAAGATTATAGCCACAATGTTGGTACACACGACCGTTGTAAGACAACGGTAGAGCCAATGATCAAAAAGCAGTGGTTCGTTAAGATGGACGAGCTGATCAAACCGGCAGTAAAAGCTGTCAAAGAGGGCGAGATCAAGCTGGTTCCGGAGCGTATGGAAAAGACATACTTTAACTGGACAGACAATATCAGAGACTGGTGTATTTCCAGACAGCTCTGGTGGGGACACAGAATCCCGGCTTATTACTGTGATGACTGTGGTGAAACAGTTGTTGCAAAAGAAATGCCGAAGATCTGCCCGAAATGCGGTGGCAGTCATTTCACACAGGATCCGGACACACTCGATACATGGTTCTCATCCGCACTCTGGCCGTTCTCTACACTGGGCTGGCCACAGCAGACAGAAGATCTGAAATATTTCTATCCGACAGACGTACTTGTAACCGGATATGATATCATTTTCTTCTGGGTTATCCGTATGATCTTCTCAGGTTATGAGCAGATGGGCGAGAAACCGTTCAAGACAGTATTGTTCCATGGTCTGGTACGTGATTCACAGGGCAGAAAGATGAGTAAATCTCTGGGTAACGGTATCGATCCGCTGGAGATCATCGATAAATATGGTGCAGATGCACTTCGTCTGACACTCATCACCGGTAATGCGCCGGGTAATGATATGCGTTTCTACATTGAACGTGTAGAGGCAAGCAGAAACTTTGCCAATAAGGTATGGAATGCTTCCCGTTTCATTATGATAAATATGGAAGGCAAGGAGATCACAGAGCAGCCAGCCCTTGAGCCGGTTGATAAATGGATCTTATCAAAGCTCAACAGCCTGATCAAAGAAGTGACAGACAATATGGAAAACTTCGAGCTTGGTATCGCTGTTCAGAAGGTATATGACTTCATCTGGGATGAATTCTGTGACTGGTATATTGAAATGGTAAAACCGCGTCTGTACAATTCAGACAATGCAGATAGTCAGAATGCAGCACTCTGGACGCTCAAGCGTGTCCTGATCGATGCATTGAAGCTGCTGCATCCATACATGCCATTTATCACAGAAGAGATCTTCTGTACGCTGCAGAGCGAGGAAGAATCCATTATGATCTCTGCATGGCCTGTATATAAAGAAGAATATGCATTTGCAAAGGAAGAAAAAGAGATCGAGACAATGAAGGAAGCCATCCGTGGCATCCGTAATGTCAGAACATCCATGAATGTAGCACCTTCCCGCAAGGCATCCGTATATGTTGTATCAGAAAATGCAGATATCAGAGCAATCTTCGAGAACGGTAAGCTGTTCTTTGCACCGCTTGCTTATGCATCAGAGGTTCTGATTCAGGCAGATAAGACAGGCATCGCTGATGATGCAGTCAGCGTTGTGATCGACGGCGCAACACTGTATATTCCTTTTGCAGAGCTTGTTGATATCAAGCAGGAGATTGAGCGACTGGAAAAGGAAGAAAAGAGACTCGGCGGCGAGATCGCCAGAGCAAACGGTATGCTGAACAATGAGAAGTTCACGAGCAAAGCACCTGCACAGAAGGTAGCGGAAGAACGTGAAAAACTGACGAAATATACACAGATGCTGGAAAAGGTACAGGAGCGTCTGGCACAGTTAAAATAACAGAACACAGCAATAAATCACACAGCCATCAGTTGTACTAAAGTATGACTGATGGCTATTGTCGTGCATCGAAGGAAATACAAAATGACCCCATCATACACCGAAGCAGAACAATATATCAATCATATCCAGAAATTTGCAAAAAAGAATACTTTATCCCATACCCGCATGTATCTGCAGGCACTGGGCATAGAAGAAGAAACCTTCGCCGGACGCATCATTCATGTGGCAGGAACGAACGGAAAGGGTTCTGTCTGCAATTATCTGACAAACCTCCTTCTGGCAGAAGGGTTTCATGTGGGTACCTTTATCTCACCACACCTTGTCCATATGCGGGAGCGGATCCGCCTGGATAACCGGATGATCCCGGAAGCAGAGTTTGTCACAGCTTACGAAGCTGTCAGACAGGTGATCGCTGCACATGCCGGGCAGGAGGCGTGGTATCATCCGACCTTCTTTGAATTTCTGTTTCTGATGGCAATGTATGTTTATAAAGAAAAAATGCCGGACTATCTGGTGCTGGAAACGGGACTGGGCGGCAGACTGGATGCGACCAATGTTTTTTGTAAGCCTGTGCTAACTATAATTACGGAAATAGGTCTCGATCATTGCCAGTATCTGGGCGATACGAAAGAAAAAATCGCGGCAGAAAAAGCAGGTATTATACAAGAAGGCGTTCCGCTGATCTATGTCAGACGGGATCCGGAGACTGAAAATGTACTGCTGGATACGGCAAAAGAGAAAAAAGCAGAGGCATTTGCGGTCGATAAAAGTCTTTTTATGGAAACAAATATAACCGATAAAGGCATTGATTTTTCGTATAAATCTAGGTATTATAATACTATTAGTTTCCATTTATCCACATATGCCACTTATCAGATGGAAAATGCATCAGCTTCGCTTCTGGCACTGGAGCATTTATTACCGAAAGAAAAGGTGCAGCCTTCTGTCATGCAGCAGGCAGTCGCAGAGAGCATCTGGGAAGGACGAATGGAAGAGATCGCTGACCGGGTGTATTTGGACGGTGCACATAATGCAGACGGCATAGAGGCGTTTCTTGACAGTGTGCGGCATCTGCCGGTAAAGGGAGAGAGGATCCTTGTTTTTTCTGTTGTCAACGATAAGGCTTATACGGAGATGATCCATGAGCTGGTCAGTGCGCGATTATTTACGACATATATGATCGCCGGTATCCACGATGCAAGAGGTGTGGACGATCGGCAGCTTCGGGATATATTTACAAAGTACAGCGCAGAGCAGGTATATGACTTTGCGGATGCATCGGCGGCTTTTTCGGCGGCGCTTTTACGCAGAAAGCCGGAGGATGCGGTGTTTATTGTAGGCTCCTTGTATCTGGCAGGGGAGATCAAAGCCTGTCTGGAGGAAGCCGAAGGAGGAAAAAATGATCAACTTTGAAGAAGAATTAAAGAAGTTTCATCCGAGTCTGGAAATTGAGGATGCAGCAGATGCGATATATAATCAGGATCTGACAGACATGGCAGACGTTCTCGTAGGTATGCTGAAGGAAGCAAAGGAAGAAGAATAGGATAAGGGTGAAACCATGAAATGTTTTAATTGTGGCTGTGAATTGTCTGAGAAAGATTTTTGCACGGGCTGTGGTGCTGATGTCGGACTGTATAAAAAGATCATGCACATTTCCAACCGGTATTATAATGACGGACTGGAAAAGGCAAATGTCAGAGATCTTTCCGGTGCGATCGTCAGTCTGAGACAGAGTTTGAAATTTAACAAAAATCATATAGAAGCCAGAAACCTGCTGGGACTTGTTTATTTTGAAATGGGTGAGGTTGTTGCCGCACTCAGCGAATGGGTCATCAGTAAAAATCTGCGTGCCAAGAAAAATCTGGCGGATGATTACATCGATGCGATCCAGAGCAATCCGACGCGTCTTGATACGATCAACCAGACTGTCAAGAAATACAATCTGGCACTCCGCTACTGTCAGCAGGACAGTAAGGATCTGGCGATCATCCAGCTAAAGAAGGTGCTTTCCTTAAATCCGCGTCTGGTGCAGGGACATCAGCTTCTGGCACTCCTTTATATGGATGCGGAGGAATGGGAAAAGGCAAGAAAAGAGCTTGTAAAATGCAGTAAGATCGATGCCAATAACACAACGACGCTGACCTATTTAAAAGAAGTCAACAGAATGCTTGGTATCGGAGAAGAAGCCGCAGGAAGCTCTGCGAAAAAGAAAAAGGCAGTGGCGGAAGAGACAATTACCTACCAGAGTGGCAATGAGACGATCATCCAGCCGTTAAATGTCAAAGAACCGAGAGGAACAGCCTCTATTTTAAATATCGTGATCGGTGTACTGATCGGTGTTGCAGCATCTTATTTCCTGATCCTGCCTGCGCGCATGCAGGTTGTGCGAAATCAGATGAAGGATGAGCTGAAGGTAGTCAGTGAAAATGCGGATGTCAAATCCGCACGGATCTCAGAGCTGGAGCAGACAGTATCTGATCTGCAGCAGGAGAAAAAGGAACTGCAGGATGCAGTAGACGGTTATACCGGAGTAAACGGAGAAAGCCACAAGGTGGAAAGCCTTCTGCAGACTGCGACCGATTATCTGAGTGATCCGCAGGATTACGAGGCGATAGCAGATACCCTATATAATGTAGATACAGATTATGTGCAGAATTCAGCAACAGATGCTTATAAGCAGCTCTATAATAAGCTGATGGAGCTTGTGGGCAGTCAGGTTGCGGAACAGATGTACAAGGATGGCAGCGCGGCGATCAACCAGAGCGATTATACGACAGCAATCTCTACATTGCAGAAGGCGTGGTACTTTACCCGGAATATGGAAACGCCGGATCCGGAAGTGCTATATGAGCTGGCGCAGGCATATCAGATGGCGGGCGAGACCGATAAGGCGAAGGAAGCATACAATCAGATCATGCAGGAATATGCCCAGTCCCAGACAGCGGGAAAAGCGTCAGAGCGTCTGACAGAGCTTGGAGACAGCGGCGATAGTCAGAATGTGGCGGATACAAATACAACAACCGATCAGCAGGCAGCAGATACACAGACCGCAGATACACAGACCGCAGAGCAGCAGCCGGCTGATGGACAGGCAGAGCAGCAGACACAGTAGCGGCAGCGAAAACTGAATCAGATATTTTACGAAAGAGAACTTGGAAAATCCCATGTTCTCTTTTTTGTTATGGCGACGAGGAAAATGCACGCATTTATGCGGTGCATTTGACGACCGCTAATCAGAGCGAGATTCGCAGAGCGTATCTCGTCTCTGTTGCATAAAAAGTAGAAAGGATGGGAAAAATGGAAGAAACGGGAATTTTTGAGATCAGGGAGGATTGTCTTCTGGTGCATATGCCTGAGGAGGTGGATCATCATACGACAAAGTCGATCCGACGGCTGGCGGATCATTATCTGCTTGATAACAGAGTGCAGCAGATCGTATTTGATTTTGCGGATACGATGTTCATGGACAGCTCCGGAATTGGGCTGTTATCGGGCAGAAACGCCAGAATTGCCTGCTTTGGCGGAAGGACGATCGTGATCAACGCGAACCCAAGGATCCGGAAACTGTTGCAGATCGCCGGTCTGCAGGATCAGGTCTGTATCATGGATGAAATATAAAGGAGTGAAAATGATGAAAAATGAAATGAAACTGAGTATGGATGCCATATCGGAAAATGAAGCACTCGGCAGAATCTGTATTGCCACGTTCCTGACAAGACTCCATCCGACACTGGAGGAGTTGGAGGATGTGAAAACAGCCGTGTCGGAAGCGATTACAAATGCGATCATACATGGAGTGCCTGCAGACGGAAAAGTATACATAACATGCAGATGCGAAAAAGATATCTTTCATGTGGAGATTGAAGATCACGGCGTCGGTATCGCTGATATTCCAAAGGCGATGGAACCATTATATACAACAAAGCCGGAGCAGGAGCGATCCGGTATGGGATTTGCCTTTATGGAAGCGTTTATGGATGAACTGAAGGTCTGGTCGCAGCCCGGGAAGGGGACGACGGTTATTATGGAAAAGGCGATCGGCTTTTCCTGCCTGGAGGATTAGCTTATGGACTGGCTGACGCTCATACAGCAGGCAAGGCAGGGAGACAAGCAGAGCAGAGACACGATCATAGAGGAAAATATGGGACTTGTGCACCATATTGTAAAGAGATTTTTAAACAGAGGGTATGATGCGGAGGAGTTGTTCCAGATCGGCTGTATCGGGCTGATGAAGGCGGTAGACCATTTTGATACCGGTTATGATGTGAAATTTTCCACATATGCGGTGCCCATGATCATGGGTGAGATCAAACGTTTCCTGCGGGATAACGGTATGATCAAGGTTTCCAGAAGCCTAAAAGAAAACGCCTGGCGGATCAGGCAGACAAGGACGATGTTAGAGGCAAAGCTCGGTAGAGAGCCGGCGGTGGATGAGATCGCCGCGCAGATGGAATTGTCGGTGGAAGAGATCATACAGGCAATGGAGGCAGATGTCGAGGTGGAATCGTTGTCGAGAACCGTTTACCAGGGAGATGGCAATGAAATCTGCCTGTATGAAAAGCTGGCGGATGAGAGAGATGATATGCAGCAGCTTGTCAATCATGTTTTTTTGCAGGATTTGTTGCAAAAACTGCCCGGGGAGGAGCAGAATCTGATCCGGTACCGATATTATGATAATCTGACGCAGGTAGAAACAGCAAAAAGAATGGGGATCAGTCAGGTGCAGGTAAGCAGGCTGGAGAAAAAAACACTGGGAAAGCTGCGGAGCAGGGCAGGTGTGTAGATTCCATGATGGAAATAAGATAGTGGAATTCAGACTAAAAAGCAAAACGGGGCAGTTTGCGCATAAAAATATACAAAAAACGGGGCAAAAATAAAGAAATAAAGAAAAAAACGGGGCAAAATATGTAATGAGTGGCTCACTATTAGGCGTGGAACTGAAAGGAATTGCATCGGCTCATGTGGGATATCTGACCATTTTAAGGATGTATCCCATGGATTTTGAAGAATTTATGATAGCGAATAATGTGTCAAAAGTGACATTGGAAATGCTGATAGAAAAATTTGAAACATGTCAGCCAGTGGATGAATTTATACATCAGAAGCTATTGTCGCTGTTTTTTATCTATCTGATTGTCGGAGGTATGCCGGATGCGGTAAAAACCTATATTGCGACAAAGGATATCAGAGAAGTTGATAAAGTACAACGGGATATTGTGACACTGTACAAGGAGGACTTTTCACAATATGAGAGTGAAGATAAGAAACTGAAATTGATATCCATTTACGATATCATTCCGGCGGAACTGAACAAACAGAATAAAAAGTTCGTTTTTACGATGCTGGATAAAGAGTTGAAGTTTGACAGATATGAAAACAGCTTTTTATGGTTGAAGGATGCAGGAGTCGCTTTGCCTGTATACAACGTGGAAGCGCCCACTATTCCGCTCAAAGCGAGTAAGAGCAGTAATGTATTCCGGCTCTTTTCCAATGACACCGGCTTGCTTACCAGCGCTTATCCGGCGGAAACTAAAATAGAACTGATTAACAAGAACAGCGAGGTAAATAACGGAGCTCATTTTGAAAATGCCGTAGCACAGCAGTTAACGGCAAATGGACTGGAACCTTATTTCTGTAAAAAGAAAAATATAGGAGAGCTGGATGTTTTGATTGAAATGGGCGGAAAAGTTGTTCCCATAGAGGTGAAATCCGGAAAGGCTTACAAGACACACAAGGCTTTGGATAATTTTATGAAAATCCCAGAGTATCATATGGAGAAAGCATATGTTCTATCAGTGGCTAATGTGGAACAGGAAGGAACGGTGGTATATCTGCCAATTTATATGTGCTATCTTTTAAAAGAGCAAAAAATCGGCAGGTTAATAGTGAATCTGGATATGGAAGGGTTATAAAAACGGGAAGAGTGACAAAACGATAAATCAGTTCACTGGACCTCTTGTGGTCTTCGCTTCGCTACGGTCGGTGCAAAGCGGACATCCACCGGATGTCCTGCATCCTTGTATTTGCCCTTATCAGAGTTCGTAAACACTGGTGGGACGATATAACACAAGAGAAACAATAAGGGAAAGCTCACCTGCGATAAACTTAGCGTTTTCAAGGGCTTGAGAGATATTTGATAATAAAATATAACAGTTATTAAATCCCTTGAAATATATGAAATCTCAACCGGGATTTGACGGGGAAGGAGAATATGAGCAAGAGAAATTTATTTCTTACATCTAGTGGATTATCTGATACTATGAAGAAGCAATTTTTTGATGTCATCGGAAAACATCCAGAAAATGTGAAGATACTATATATTCCAACTGCTGGAATCGAAACAGATGGAGCGAGAGAAGGCTTTGCTGTTTGTTTTCATGAACTTTCATCTATGGGTATACTCTATGAAAATATATTGGTATATAATTTAGAATTGATTCTTTCAAAAGACTACCGCCGAACATATTCGTCGTATATTACAGATTCCTATATGATTACCAGACTATTAACGTTTGAGGAGCTGCAAACTTTTGATGCAGTGGTTGTTGGTGGCGGTGACGCTTCTGTATTGTGTCGTGAGATGGTTAGAACAGGGTTTGATAGAACGATTAAGAAGGCGATTAATGGTGGACTTGTATACGTTGGAATCAGTGCTGGAAGTATGTATGCAGCAGGGAATTTAGATGATGGATTACATATTATTAGCAACCCTATAATTCCTCATTGGAATGGGACAAAAATAATTGAATTATCAAATTGTGGAGATGCGATAAGGCTTGTTGATGGACAAGCTGTTTATGTCGGAGATGATTGTGTCAGTTTAATTTAACTAAATGTTCATACAGCTAGCTGAACTATGGAATCTGGAGTACAGGCTGCAAGGGGAAAAAGGAAATCCACTTTTCCTTGGCAAATCCCTGACATACAGTACTCATAGGGGAAAACGCAATTACCGCATTGACGAGTCCCGGCAGAAGGCTACCTGCCGTCAGTGCCAACTCGGCACCCTTTGAAATACCCCACAGTCCGACCTTTTCATATCCCATATCGTGCAACCGTTTTGCTGCCGCCTCCAGGAAATCAATGGGAATATTGGAGAAGCAGATGAGTGCTTTTCCCGGATATTTATCCTCATCCGAACGGAACAGTTCTCCGAAAAAACCATCTGCCGGGACACGATAGGTAGTATTTTCTGTCTGTGCCATAATCTTTTGTTCCTCACCTTTCTCAATCTTTTGATTTCTTATTTTCCATCATGCCACATATATTATGATTCGGAAGAAAAAACAGGGAATTATCAGGTGGATAAGCTGTATCTTGCAACGTATGTAACAACATCTGTATGCAAATGGCTGATAAAAAATCCCATTTTCGCGTAAACCATTTTTTATCTCAATTAGTTTTGCAAAAAAGGAATCTGGTGAGTCGACATGCTCTAATGCAGAAATTGCCATAATAAGGTCATAGTGGTTTTGGGAAATTTCATAGTTTTCGATAGATTTGTTAATCCCGCATATGTTTAATGACACGTTGTGCTCTTTGGCGTTTTGGGAGAGCTTTTCAATTGCAAGGGGTAACAAATCAACACAGTCGACAGAACAGTTAATGCTTTGGAAGCGCTTTGCGATATAGATACTATTGCGTCCCACGCCACAGCCCAAATCTAAAACCCGTAGACTGGTATAGTTATCAAAGAGTGAGGATATTTCCCGAACTGTTTTTACTGGTTTTTGCAACCAGCTGTTGTCCTGTGAGTAAAATGTAACTATTTCCTTAGTCTTTGGGGAATAAGTGAA
>URUD01000067.1 GCA_900550935.1 uncultured Roseburia sp. | reverse complement strand
AGCAGCATCCTGTAATCCTTGAGTCCATGGAGTTCCCTGAGCCCGTTATCGAGCTGGCTATCGAGCCTAAGACCAAAGCCGGTCAGGGCAAGATGGGTGAAGCTCTTGCAAAACTGGCAGAAGAAGATCCTACTTTCCGTGCTCATACCAATCAGGAAACCGGTCAGACCATCATCGCCGGTATGGGTGAGTTGCATCTGGAGATCATCGTTGACCGTCTGCTTCGTGAGTTCCATGTAGAAGCTAACGTAGGTGCTCCTCAGGTTGCTTATAAGGAAGCGTTTACCAAGGCTGTCGAAGTGGATTCCAAGTATGCTAAGCAGTCCGGTGGTCGTGGACAGTATGGACATTGTAAAGTTAAGTTTGAGCCCCTGGAGGCTAACTGTGAGAAGTTTGAATTTGATCCTAAGGCAAACATTCTGATCAACGATCCTCCTACTCTGTTATTCGAATCTACTGTAGTTGGTGGTTCCATTCCTAAGGAATACATCCCCGCAGTAGGTGAAGGTATTCAGGAAGCAGCTCAGGCTGGTATCTTGGGTGGATTCCCTGTACTGGGTGTTCATGCGAATGTATATGATGGATCCTATCATGAGGTCGATTCCTCCGAGATGGCATTCCACATTGCAGGTTCCATGGCATTCAAGGAAGCAATGCAGAAGGCAGCTCCTGTACTGCTTGAGCCGATCATGAAGGTTGAGGTTACCATGCCCGAGGAATACATGGGCGATGTAATCGGTGACCTGAACTCCCGTCGTGGTCGTGTAGAAGGTATGGAAGACATCGGCGGTGGTAAGATGGTTAAGGCTTTCGTTCCCCTTGCTGAGATGTTCGGTTACTCCACAGACCTGCGTTCCAAGACCCAGGGTCGTGGTAACTACTCCATGTTCTTCGAAAAGTATGAGCCCGTTCCTAAGAACGTTCAGGAAAAGGTTCTTGCTGCAAAAGCAAAATAAGCGCTAAATCAATAAAAATAACTTGAAAAACCTCTGATTATTTAATATAATCAGAGGTAGCGAGTTAAAAAAATAAAACTACGAAACTGTTTAATTATTTTAAGGAGGACTTAAATAATGGCTAAAGCTAAATTTGACAGAACAAAGCCCCATTGTAACATTGGTACCATCGGTCACGTTGACCATGGTAAAACTACCCTGACCGCTGCAATCTCCAAGGTTCTTTCCGAGAGAGTACCTGGTAACGAGAAGGTTGACTTCGATAACATCGATAAGGCTCCCGAAGAGAGAGAGCGTGGTATCACCATTTCTACCGCTCACATCGAGTACCAGACCGAGAAGAGACACTATGCACACGTTGACTGCCCGGGCCATGCTGACTACGTTAAGAACATGATCACCGGTGCTGCACAGATGGATGGTGCTATCCTCGTTGTAGCTGCTACTGATGGTGTTATGGCTCAGACAAAAGAGCACATCTTATTATCTCGTCAGGTAGGTGTACCTTACATCGTTGTTTTCTTAAACAAATGCGATATGGTAGACGATCCAGAGTTAATCGAGTTAGTAGAGATGGAAGTTACAGAGCAGCTTGAAGAGTATGGCTTCAATGACTGCCCAATCATCAAAGGTTCTGCTTTAAAAGCTCTTGAAGATCCAAACGGCGAGTGGGGCGATAAAGTAATGGAATTAATGAACACTGTTGATGAGTACATTCCAGATCCTCAGCGTGATACAGATAAACCTTTCTTAATGCCAGTAGAGGACGTATTCACAATCACAGGTCGTGGTACTGTTGCTACAGGACGTGTAGAGAGAGGTACATTACACTTAAATGATAACCTTGAGATCCTTGGTGTTAAAGAAGAAGTTCAGACAACTGTTGTAACCGGTATCGAGATGTTCCGTAAACAGTTAGACGAGGCTCAGGCTGGTGATAACATCGGTGCTTTACTTCGTGGTATCAACCGTGACCAGATCGTTCGTGGTCAGGTTCTTGCTAAACCAGGTACAGTAACTTGCCATCGCAAATTTACTGCTCAGGTTTACGTATTAACAAAAGACGAAGGTGGTCGTCATACTCCATTCTTCAACAACTACCGTCCACAGTTCTACTTCAGAACAACAGACGTAACTGGTGTATGTGATTTACCAGAAGGCGTTGAGATGTGTATGCCAGGTGATAACATCGAGATGACTATCGAGTTAATTCACCCAGTAGCTATGGAGCAGGGTCTTACATTCGCTATCCGTGAGGGTGGACGTACTGTAGGATCAGGACGTGTTGCTACAATCATCGAGTAATCATAACTGATTATTTATAATTGTAAAAATCAAGGCTTCCGAGAGAAATCCCGGGAGCCTTTTTGTGTGCGGAAATAAAGAGAACAGGGAAATTGGTTGAAAAGGGAAAAATCCCTAACGATAAATGTAAAAACACATTGCTCCTTCCACCGGTTCAAATGAATAGGAAAATCCTTCTTTTTTCAACAGCTCACTGACAACATATAATCCAAGCCCATTTCCCTCCACCTGGTTTCGCATACTGTCCGGGCGGTAAAATGGCTCATAAATATAGGAAAGTACCTCTTCGTGTAATGGAGTACAGGTATTTTCCACCCACAGTTTCTGTGGATCTGCACCAATCTGAATTTTTCCACCGACATAGGTATATTTGACGGCATTTGCAATGAGATTTGACCAGATTTTTTCGAAAGAAGCCACTTGCATTACTATGCTGTCCATGTCGGAAAGTTCTATTGAAACGTCCAGTTTTTTCTCAGTAATCTGCACTTCGTAACTATGTAATATCCTTTCAATTTCTTTTTTCAGAAAAAGAGTTTCTTTTTTACCATCTGCTGATTCCTGTGCCTTTGATGTATCCAGAATGTCTTTTACCATTGCACTTAAATTGTCTACTGTAGCAACCGCCTGCGCAAGATAGGTGTCATGATCTTTATATTTTCCCACGTTGTACTGCATATTTTCGAGCAGGATCCGGAGTCCTGCCAGAGGAGTCTTTAATTCATGCGAAGCAGAGCGTAAAAAGACGGTTTTCGCCTTTTCTACCTCAACCATGTGTTCTTTCTCGGCATCAAGGCTTTGGATCGTGGAAAGCAGACATGCATATACTTCGTTGATCTGTTCTGCGAACTCTCCCATTTCATCCTCTGTTGATACCAAAAATGTGGCATCAGGTTTCAAGTTTTTCATATCTTTTGTAATATCGAGCATCTTTAAAATTGGATTTGTAATACGTTTCGAATAAAAATAGGAAAAAATCACAGAAAATACAATTGTTGCTGCAAAGGTGCAGGGAAGCAGGAATGTGATCATATCCACCGCCTCTTTTACCGGCATGGCGCTTGCTACGAGTTTAATCGAAAGAGTGTTACCTTCTTTTGTCTGCATGATTTTATTTTTTACAATGATAGACTGTGCATTCTGCAGGTTATTGACAGAGAAAACCGCATCATTATTTCCATACAGTGAAATCTCAAAATTCATTCCCCGATAGGTTGTTTCCTGTCCCGCATCATTTACCGTCACATTTACATTATTTTCCTTTGCAAAATCAGAAAAATCCTGCTTCCGGTCATCTTCGGTATCCGTTTGTATGCTTTGTTGTAAGACTTGTAATTTCTGCTCCAGATTGCTCTGCATTCGGCTTATATACACTTTTGGATAGAAAAAATAAATCATCAGATGCATTGAAAGTACGATCACAAGCAGCATTAACAGTGTATAAAAAAATGTTTTGGGAAATAGCTTCATTTTTCTTATCATAGCAGTTACTCCAATTTATATCCAATTCCTTTTACGGTTACGATACATTCCAGATGCAGTTTTTTTCTGAGATTTTTGACGTAGACATCCACCACGCGGTCATAAGGACTTTCTGCTTCATTCCAGATCTGGTCTAATATCTGCTCGCGGCTTACTACCTGCCCTTTATGATCTAATAATACTTTCAGCAGCTTTATTTCCTTTGGTGTGACATGGGCATCCTGCCCCTGGTAGGTTGCACGGTACCCGGAAAAATCAACTACTGTCTCCTGATATTTCCAGATAGATTCAGTCTGATATCTTGTCCGGAGAAGTGCCTCAATCCTTTTTAGCAGTAGAATAAGTGAAAACGGCTTGCAGATATAATCGTCTGCCAGCTCATCAAACGTCTTTACCTGCATTTCTTCGTCGGTAATGGCGGTCAGCATAATGACCGGGAGATCACTGAAGGTGCGTAACTCTGTGAGCACCTCCAGCCCGCTTTTCCCAGGCAGCATAATATCCAAAAGAGCCAGATGTATGTTCGTGTTTTTCAACAATTCCAACGCTGCTTCCCCATCTCCGGCACAAAAAACCTCATAATCATTTTCTTTTAAAAATTCTGCCACTCCTTCGCGGATGGTCGTGTCATCTTCTACAATTAAAATATTCATATTTTCTTCTGCCTTTTTTATTTTCTTTTTTTTACTATAACATGGTTTTTCTAAATTTCATATACGTTTCATATTGAGAGAGTAAGATACAGTTATCAAATAAAGATTGCACCCGATCAGACAACAAAATCGGAGTATTGCGATCGCTTGTCACTAAAATATTAAAATAAAAGGAGATTTTTATCATGAAAAAGAAAACATTATCTATCGCAGCATTTTTACTTACCGGAACACTTTTCTTTGCAGGCTGTGGACAGACCGCAGACAGTAATTCAAATGCAAATGCTTCCGGGCAGGAAACTTCTGTAACAGGGCAGGTCTCTGCGGATACAGAAAACTCTTCTGATAATGCAGATGCCGATTTATCTTTTTTTTCCGACATGAACACAACGGATTTGGATGGGAATAAAGTTGATTCTTCCATTTTTTCCGATAATAAGGTTACGCTTGTGAATGTCTGGAATGTCGGATGCACCCCATGCGTCAACGAAATACCGGAGTTGGAGAAATTAAACAATGAGTATAAGGAAAAAGGCGGGGCTGTCGTTGGTCTTTATAATGATTTTGGTGCCGGAATTCCTGACGATGAAATGAATCAGATAAAAGAAATCCTGAAAAATACTTCTTACACGCAGATCCGCATGGATGGTACACTTGCCACAAACGAAACATTGTTAAACCTTATGGCATTTCCGACCACATATGTAGTAAATTCTGACGGAACAATTATTGATACCGTTACGGGCTCCAGGGATTATGACGAATGGAAAACTGTACTGGAATCATATCTTGCACAGGAAGAATAACATCTGTAAAAACAGCATCTTATGAAATGCTTTGTTTAAAAGGGAGGCGAACAACATGCATCTGAACAACAGAATAGTTCCCAGTTTTGTGTTTCTGGTTCTTGGCATTTTATTTGTAATAAATGGTATTCACCGAAATGAACACGTTACAGTAGAAAACAAATCTGGCATTGTCTGCCTGGAGTGTATTGGAATCGGATAAGGAGATTATTTTATGGATTGTCTGAAAAAACAGAAGAAACGGCTGCGTTTGTGGGTGCAGGTACTTTTTACCGCACTGACAAACGGATATGTCATCGGATTTGCAGAGGGAAAAATTTATCGCGGTGCAAGCAAAAAAGTGTGCGTGCCAGGGTTAAACTGTTACTCTTGTCCAGGTGCGATCGGCTCCTGCCCAATTGGCTCTTTGCAGGCAGTGCTCGGCAGCAAAAATTATAAATTTTCCTTTTACGTCATTGGATTTCTGATGATTTTCGGCTCTCTGCTCGGAAGATTTGTCTGTGGATGGTTCTGTCCGTTCGGGCTGGTACAGGATTTACTATACAAAATCCCGTTTGTCAGAAAAATAAAACGGGTTCCGTTTGACAACTACCTGCGCTATCTCAAATACATTATTTTGGCTGTATTTGTCATTGCAATGCCCCTGCTCCTTGTTGGAGAAACCGGTTACGGAACTCCATGGTTTTGTAAATTGATCTGTCCTTCCGGTACACTGCTTGGAGGTATTCCACTTGTGCTGAAAAATCCGGAGCTGCAAAAAGCGATAGGTTTTCTATTTGGCTGGAAAGTCAGTATTCTGATTGGGATCGTTGTTTTGTCTATCCTGATCTATCGTCCATTTTGCAGATACCTGTGCCCCTTGGGTGCTATTTATGGAATTTTTAATCGCTTTTCTCTTTACCATTATGAGATTGATAATTCAAAATGCACGAAGTGTGGGTTATGTGCCCAAAAGTGTAATATGGGTGTAAAAGTATATGAAAATCCAAACAGTGCTGAATGTATCCGGTGTGGCAAATGCAAAGAAGTCTGCCCTTCTGGTGCCATTCATTCTTGTATGAGGCACACGTTGTCCGATTCTTGATGTTTTGAACAATATGAGGGGTTGATTTTTAAACAAAATGGTAGTATGATTCCAAGAGAGTCAGTGAAAGTCCAGAGTGCCAGCTCTGGACTTTTTGTTATCACGAGTAGTAAGCCATTATCGGGGAAGCAATTAGTGGAAGTATAGGTAGTATGGACGATATAGCATTATCAGAGAAAGATCTTAACACAGCGACAAAGAATGAAAACGCGGATAAGATAAAAGAAAAATTCTGGAGTGGTGGAAACATCATTAATAGAGATGCCTATATACAGATCCGTATGATCCAGGAAACAGATAAAAGCAGATTTATTGAATTACAAAAAGAAGTTTATACAATGAGATCTATGCTTCAGGATGAAGAGTATCAGGATATGATGTGGAATGAGCATATACACGGAAGCTCTATGATGTTTGCGATTGAAGCGGATGGAGAATATGCCGGTTACTGCGGCATTAATAATGTATTTCAGGAGAACTGGGAAATTGCGATCGAGCTTTTGAAAAAGTTTCGACAGAAAGGCATTGGTTACACAGCAATAAAGATCATGCTATCGGAAATCAAAGCCAGACTTGGTGTAGACAGATTCAGAGTAAAAATAGCTTACGATAATTTTGCGAGTCAACGTTTATTTGAGAAACTGGGAGCGACTCCGTATGGTATTGCGGAGTATATGTTACACAAAGAGGATGACATTGCGCGTTGCGAGAAAGAAAATATAGATGAAAGATTTGTGCAAATGGCAGAAAAGTTTGGAGTTGAGCCAAGGAAACTTTTCTGTCATGCTTTAGAATATGAGTTGGAATGGTAAGCATGGAGCGAGGAAGATGGAACAGGAAAAACGAGGTATCTACGTGAACACACAAAAAACGAAGATCAGTTTTGCAGCAGCATGGCTTGTTGCCTATCTGGCAGGGTTAAAAATATCCGGTATCTTATCGGGTATCATAGGAATACAAAATTTGGGTCAGGCAATCTTCCGGGCATGTTTTGTGATCGTCATGATCTTATATTTGAAAAAGAGAGAAACACTGGAATTTTATGGGATCCGTTCTTTGAAAAATCTGGATGGCAGAGGGACATTCTATTTTATCCCGTTTGTTTTACTGGTCGTTGTACCATTCTGTTTTGGAATACAAAATTCAGAGCCGCTGGGACAGATAGTACTGATCGCATTTAACGTGCTCTGTGTCGGATTTATTGAAGAGATGATCATGCGGGTGTTTTTATTCAAGGCATTGATGAAGTGGGGCGCAGGGATTGCGATCGCAATTTCATCGTCCGTTTTTGGACTGGTACATATTGTCAATCTGTTTGGCGGGGCAGATGTTTTCTACACACTGCTCCAGATCATTTTTGCCTGTGCGATCGGATTTGTATTTGCAGTGTTTTTTTATAAAACGGAAAATATCATTCCGTGTATCCTATGTCATGGTCTGTTGGATGTGGGGAACATTTTCTGGAAGGAAGACGTGCAGACCGTATCGATGATATTTGGATTGTTGATCTTAATCTCCGTGTTTTACGGAGTCTATCTGCTAAAGACAAAAAGGAAATTGCTGAAATAAGGGAAGGAGAAGAACGCAATGGGGCGCGATAAAGTTTCCACATGGAACCTGATCTTACTGTTTGTGATCGTATTTGCCATTGCAAACGTTGCATTTGCTGTTACCATGATAGCAATGGGCGGTGATAACAGGGCGATCATAAAAGAATTTGCAATGAAAACAGGGATTATGGTGGCTTTCAATTCGGTTCTGCTGATCATCGCGGACTGTTGTGTAATGATTGAGCGTGGGAGATGGAACCGGAAAAGCCAGGTGGATTGCTTTGCAGGAGAAACATACCAGTTACTGAAATGCAGTGCAATGTATTATGTACTTGTAGCCAGCACGCTCTTTTTGGATTTTGGTCTTGGGAGCATAACCGTGCATGGATATCTGGAAGATGCACAGGAAGTCGTAGAATGGGTACAAAGTGGAGAAGCAGCGTTTCCTCTTTGCATCATGCTCTTTTTTAATGGCTACAGTATCTATGCAATTTTACATCGTTGCGCTTATAAGGTGTTTTATACCCGGAGCACGGTTGGGGTGACAGATTTTTTACGGAAAAAGAAAGTGCGTTGGAGCGAAGTAAAAAGTATCGAATATTACCATGTGAGCAAGCGAAAAAGAGAAGAACTGATCCTAAGGACGAGGGATCAGAAGATAGAACTTCATTCGGATGTATTAAGGGATGGCTGGATGGAATTTGTGAACTGGACACAGGTTATGGCGGAGCAATACCGGATTCCGATCAATGGCGAGGGATGGGATTAACATGAGTAATACAACAAAAAGGCTGTTAGAAGCGTCGCTAAAGAAACTTCTGTTAAAAAAGCCACTGGATAAAATTACAATACAGGATCTGACGACGGACTGCGGCATCAGCCGGATGACATTTTATTATCATTTTAAGGATATTTATGATCTGGTCGAATGGGTGTGTGTGGAAGACGGAAAACAGGCATTGCAGGGAAAGCGTACTTACGACTCCTGGCAGGAAGGGCTGGAACAGATCTTTGAGGCAGTACTTGAAAATAAGCCGTTTATCATGAATGTTTACCGCTCGGTTAAGAAAGAACAGATTGAACGTTATCTCTATAAACTGACCTATGAACTGATCGAGGGCGTGGTAAAAGAAAAATCAGAAGGAACACCGCTACAGGAAAAGGACAGGCAGTTTATCGCAGATTTTTATAAATATGGTTTTGTCGGTGTGATGTTAGACTGGATCCAGGATGGCATGCACGAAGATTATGGCATGATCGTAAAAAAGGTAGACCTGACGATGCATGGAAATGTCGGAAATTCTATTCAGAACTTTCTTGATGAGGAAAGTAAAAATCAGACAATATTTATCAAAAAGGGCGAAATGATAAAAAATTAGTCATATCGCCTTTTTTGTTTATTGGATTTTTTGTTTGAACGTTATAACATGACACCAGAACGAAGATAATAATGAAATCAGGAAAGGGGTCATAACTATGTCAAATAAAAACAAAAATATTGTATTAGCATCTGTCCTGGTAGCAGGAGCGGGTGCAGCGATCGTAGCCAACAAGAGTATAAAAAAATCAAGAACACAAAAGATCGCAAAACAGAAAGAAGCAGAAGGTGGCACGCCATATCGTAACACCGAGCGCGGAAAATATAAAAAAAACAGCAAGGGCATTTATTATACAAACGGAAACTATGAAGCATTTGCACATCCGAAGAAACCGGAAGGAGTCGATGAAAAGAATGCTTATATCGTAGGAAGTGGATTAGCTTCTCTTGCAGCAGCATGTTTCCTGGTGCGTGATGGACAGATGCCGGGTTCTCATGTCCACATTTTAGAGGCAATGGATATTGCGGGCGGTGCATGTGATGGTATCTTTGATCCGTCCAGAGGTTATGTGATGCGTGGTGGACGTGAGATGGAAAATCATTTTGAATGTCTGTGGGATCTGTTCCGCAGTATTCCATCGATCGAGACACCGGGTGTATCTGTACTTGATGAGTATTACTGGCTGAATAAGGAGGATCCGAACTATTCTTTATGCCGTGCAACCGAAAACCGCGGCAAGGATGCACATACGGATGGCAGATTTAATTTAAGCCAGAAAGGCTGCATGGAGATCATGAAGCTGTTTATGACAAAAGATGAAGATCTGTATGATAAGACCATTGAAGATGTCTTTGATGAAGAGGTGTTTGATTCTACATTCTGGTTATACTGGAGAACAATGTTCGCATTTGAAAACTGGCACAGTGCATTGGAAATGAAACTGTATTTCCAGCGTTTTATCCATCATATTGCCGGACTGCCGGACTTCAGTGCATTAAAATTTACAAAATACAATCAGTATGAGTCACTGATCCTGCCAATGCAGAAATATCTGGAGGCAGCAGGCGTAGATTTCCAGTTTAACACTGAAGTGACCAATGTAATATTTGAAATTAAAGATGACAAAAAAGTTGCAAAAGCGATCGAATGTAAGGTAAAAGGCGTGGAGAGCGGCATTGTTCTGACCGAGAACGACCTTGTATTTGTGACAAACGGAAGCTGTACCGAAGGAACCATTTACGGTGACCAGGATCATGCACCAAACGGGGATGCCGAAGTGCGTAACAGTGGCTGCTGGAGTTTATGGAAAAATATTGCAAAGCAGGATCCTTCTTTTGGACATCCGGAAAAATTCTGTTCGGATGTGGCAAAGACAAACTGGGAGTCTGCGACAGTGACAACATTGGATGACAAGATTCTGCCGTATATTACCAATATCTGTAAGAGAGATCCAAAGAGTGGTAAAGTGGTAACAGGCGGTATTGTAAGCTGCAAAGATTCGAGCTGGCTTTTAAGCTGGACCATCAACCGTCAGGGACAGTTCAAAGAGCAGGACAAAGACAAAGTCTGTGTCTGGGTATATGGACTGTTTACGGATGTTCCGGGTGACTATATAAAGAAACCGATGAAAGAATGTACCGGTAAAGAGATCACGGAAGAGTGGCTGTATCATCTTGGCGTACCGACGGATCAGATCGAGGAACTGGCAGAGCACAGCGCAGTCTGTGTACCGACTATGATGCCTTATATCACAGCATTCTTTATGCCGAGAACCAAAGGTGACCGCCCGGATGTCATCCCGGATGGCTGTGTCAACTTTGCATTTTTAGGACAGTTTGCAGAGACCCCGCGTGATACCGTATTTACAACCGAGTATTCAGTCAGAACAGCAATGGAGGCAGTATATGGACTGCTGGGTGTTGACCGTGGCGTGCCGGAAGTATGGGGAAGTGTTTACGATATCCGCGAGCTTTTAGACAGCAGTGTCAAACTGATGGATGGAAAATCACCGTTAGATATCAATCTTCCGGGACCGCTTAACGCATTAAAGAAACCGTTAATCCATTTCGTGAAGGGAACCGTGATTGAAAAGGTATTGCGGGATCATGATGTGTTAAGAGATTAGTAATAGCATAAGGGAACAGGGAAAGACAGCACCCCCGGCGTGAAAAGTACCCCTTTTACTGGATATCCAGTGAGAGGGGTACTTTTTATGCGTAAAGGGGAAAGCACCCAGTACAATAAATACAGCACATTCCCCAAAAATCGCGCTTGACAAAATGGTTTATAATATATAAACTAATTATAAGTC
>URUD01000066.1 GCA_900550935.1 uncultured Roseburia sp. | reverse complement strand
ATGCCTATTTTTCTTATTTTCCACAATACTGCATCAGAACTACCGACTCAACATGTGTAGTGTGTCCAAACTGATCCACTGCCCGCACCTTTTTCAGCTCATATCCGCCCCCGCACAGCACCTTCAGGTCCCTCGCCAGCGTAGCAGAATCGCAGCTCACATAAATGATCCGCTCCGGCTGCATTTTTAGCATGGTCTCCAGACACTTTTCATCGCAGCCCTTTCGCGGCGGATCAACCACGATCACATCCGGGTGCAGCATCTCATCCGAAGCCCCCGACTGCATCTGTCTGCTGCTCTCCCGCTCATAAAATTCCGGCAGAACCTCTTCCGCCTTGCCGACAAAAAACTCAGCATTGGAAATGCCATTAAAACGCGCATTGTTCTTCGCATCCTCGATCGCACGCGGCACAATTTCTACACCGTAAACCTTTCCGGCACGCTGTGCAAGAAACAGGGAAATCGTTCCAATTCCGCAGTACAGATCCCACACCGTCTCTTTTCCGGTCAGTCCCGCGTATTCAAGTGCAAGACTGTATAATTTCTCCGTCTGGACCGGATTTACCTGATAGAACGACTGCGGGGAGATATGATAGGCGATCGCGGTCTCTGTTAAAGCAAATTCCTGTTCTCCCTCTTTGCAGGTGCGAAGATGGATATAATCGGTAATATAAGGTTCTCCCCAGAGACATTTTGTCACATCTCCAAGGATCACATTTGTTTTCTTTGTATTCTGATTGAGGGAAATGCTTTTCATCCCCTCGATCTTACTTAAGCCTTTAATCAGCGCGTCTGCTGCCGGAAGACTCTTTCCATTCACGATCAGGCACACCATGATCTCTTTCGTTGTGAAACCATAACGGATCAGCACATGACGGATCAGCCCTTTTCCGGTTGTCTCATCATAGGCAGGCACCCGATACTTTTTCATATAAGAAAGCACTTCTTCTAAAATCTGCCGGTTTTCTTCCACACCAAGCATACAATCCGTTACCGGGATAATGCTGTGCGTGCGCGCCGCATAAAATCCAGCGACCGGATTGCCCTCTTTGTCCATGCCGATTGGAAACTGTGCCTTATTGCGATACCGGTATGGCTGCTCCATTCCAACGATCGGCTCCATCACCACATCGATCAGATCCGCAGAAAACCCACCGATCCGCAGCAGATTCCCGCGTACTTTCTGCTGTTTAAATGCAAGCTGGCTGGCATAATCCATCGCCTGGATCTGGCAACCACCACATTTTCTGGCAAGTGCGCACTTCGGCTCTACACGCGATTTGGATGGGGTAAGGATCTCCTCCACTCTGGCATAACCATAGTGCTTTTTCAGTTTCAGGATCTTCGCCCGAATGACATCGCCGATGATGGCATCTTTTACAAAAAATGTCATCCCCTCGTCTTTTCCAATGCCTTCTCCATCTACACCCATATCTTCGATCGCAAGCTCAATCAAATCATTTTTCTGCATACTGCCACCTACTGCCGTCCGGAACGTCTGATATTGCTCTCAAGCAGGCGGTTAAAACCCTGCCACTCCTGATTGTTGTCCGGTACATTTGCAAAAATCTCCCGGATCGTCTCCATCTTTGCATCGATGTTGTCCGCAAAGCTAAGAGCCAGTGCCTCCGCCAGTGCCGGTTTTTTCGGTGAACCAAATTCAAGTTCCCCGTGATGTGCTAAAATACAATGTTTTAATTCGTTTGCCAGTCCGGTCGGAAAGCCCTCGATCGTGCGGATACGCTCTCCCACCATCTCTGCACCGATCATAATATGACCTAACAGCTGTCCCTCGTCGGTATAATCATTCTCCGGGAAAGTAGAAAGCTCTTCCAGTTTTCCAACATCATGGAAAATAGCTGCCGCAATGATCAGATCACGGTTTAAGATTGGATAAACCTTTGCAAAATAATCACAGTTTTTTGCCACACCTAAAGTATGCTCTAATAATCCTCCAACAAAACCATGGTGCACGGTTTTCGCTGCAGAATGAAACTTAAATCTCTTCTCAAAATCCTTATCCTCAATGAAAAAGCTGTTTAACAGTTTCTTCAGGTAAGGGTTCTGAACGGATACGATCAAAGCTGTCAGTTCCGCATACATTTCATCAATGTCACGTTTGCTGACCGGAAGATAATCTTTCGGGTCATACTCCCCCTCCTGTACTTTGCGCACACGTTTGATATTTAACTGTAAATTGCCCTGAAAGCTGGTAATGTCTCCCATGACCGCAATGTAATCAAGACTGTCAAATTCTTCGATCCCTACGGACCCCGGTTCCCAGATCTTGGCATCAAGTGTACCGGTTTTATCCTGTAATACCACATTATCATATGGTTTTCCTGCCTTGGTCAATGCAGACTGTTTTACCTTGCAAAGAAAAATTTCATTGATTCTTTCGCCCTCTCTCAGGCTGTCGATATATTTCATAATTATCCTCGTTTCTATTGTAATACGCTTACTTCCACTTCACAGTCAATCTCTGTATATCCGTCTGTTCCCTGACGTTCAAAGGTAATTTTTACCGTATCCCCGGGTGCTAATTCCAGCAATCTGTTTTCATAGCCATCCACTGTAAATATGCTGTCTCCGTCCATCTTTGTCAGGACATCACCACTCTGTAATCCAGCTGCCATGGCCGGCGAATCCATCTTGACTTCCTTAATATAGACACCCTTTGGCATATCGTATTCTTTGGCGATATCATTGGTCACAGTGGTCAGTTCCAGTCCAAGATAAGGCACGTCCTTTCCGTTGGAAAGCATCTCAATGATCGCCTTAAGCTCTGAAATCGAGATTGCCGTCAATGTATTGGCATCTCCTGCACTGCTGTAACCCTGCATGACAAGTCCGATCACTTCTCCGGCAACGTTGATCAATACACCGCTTCCATTGCTGCTTCCGACAATATCCGTGGTAAATACGGTATAATTGTTATCTATCGTACAGATACTGTTGGTCGTAGATGTGATCGTTCCAGTCAGGATCGAATAATTTGTGCCTAGCGGGCTTCCGATCGCGATCGCAAGGGTTCCCTGTGTCGTTGCCAGAGAATTGCCCAGATTGGCGATCTGGATCGCATTTAACGTCCCCTGCGTGATCTGTGCCACTGGAACGCTTAATATGGCAATACCGGTGTTGCCATCGTATTTTTTCATGGAAGCCGCCACGGTTACCTCATTAATAAACGTCACATAGATCTCTTCCACATCTGCGATCACTTTCCGCTCGGTTAAGATCAGAAGTTCTCCACCATTTCTGGCTACGATCAGACCGGATGCCTGTCCTTTGCTCTCATATGGATTCTGAAACCAGTCGGTATCACTTTTTACCCCGGTCACGGTAACGATCGCGCGGTTTGCCTCTTTTCCGACTGCATATAACTTGTTCTGCAATGCCTGATAATCTTCCGGTTCAAACGTTTTTACCGGCTGCTCTGCCGGCTCCTGTGCAAGTTCCGTCTCAGGCTCTTTTGCTTCTTCCGTTTCTGTCTCCGGGATCATTGTCTCCGTTTCCTCTGTCTGTTCCGTTTCTAAAACATCATCTCTCGGGATACTGACAAGCGGAGGCTCCTGTGGATATAACAACTCTTCAAATCTGGGTTGTACCAGAGTAAATACCAGTGCTGCTACCACACCAAAAACGACCGCCATCGCGACACAGAAAACAGCGCGAAATACAATCCGTTTTTTATTTAATGGTTTCTCTTTAATCTTTTCATTGATAAAAGAAAACGATTCCTTCTCCTGCATGATTTTCCCTCTCTTAAACTAATGAAAATCGTACCATTCCTATTATAGTTGCAATCCCAATCACACGCAATACTATTTTTTCATTTCCGCTTTTCTTCCCCCAGGGAATAGGGTATACTATACGTATCTGGCAAAGAGTATACACATTTTTTTATAAAGGACCAAACATTATGAATGACAAAGTTTTAAAAACATTAGAATATAATAAGATCATCGAAAAACTGACCGATTATGCCTGCAGTGACGAAGCGAAAGCCCGCTGCAGGTCTCTGCGCCCAAGCACGGATCTGGCAGAGATCAACCTACTGCAGACACAGACAAAAGATTCCCTAAACCGGCTCTTTAAAGCTGGCAATCTTTCGTTTTCCGGTGTACGCAATTTAAATGACTCCTTAAAACGTCTGGAAATCGGCGGCTCTTTGAGCACCATCGAACTTTTACGTGTCTGCTCACTTTTAGAAGCAGCCAAACGCGCAAAGGCATTTTCACGTTCGGAGAAAGACGAAGAGACAAACGATTCCCTTACCGATTTCTTTGCACAGTTGGAGCCATTGACACCGCTTTCCGATGAGATCCGGCGTTGTATCATCTCAGAAGATGAGATTGCAGATGATGCCAGCACCACGCTGCGCTCCATCCGACGTTCCATGCGTGGCATGAATGACAAGATTCGTGCACAGATGAACGCCATGATCAACAACACCACGACACGCAGTTACTTACAGGATACCGTCATCACCATGCGTGACGGACGTTACTGTCTTCCGGTAAAAGCAGAGGCAAAGTCACAGGTTCCCGGTATGATCCATGACCAGTCCTCCACCGGTTCCACCCTGTTTATCGAACCGATGGCAGTCGTCAACCTCAACAACGAATACAAGGAGCTTCTCTTAAAAGAACAGGATGAGATTGAAGTCATTCTTTCCAATTTAAGTAACCTTACCGCAGAATATGCCGGACCGATTGCAAATGACTATCGTGTTTTAGTAGAACTTGATTTTATCTTTGCAAAGGCTTCCCTTGCAAAATCTTATAACGGCGTTGCCCCAACATTCAATACCGAGGGACATATCCATATCAAAAAAGGCCGTCACCCATTGCTCGATCCAAAGAAGGTCGTTCCGATCGATGTCCGCCTGGGCGAAGATTTCCAGCTGCTCATCGTAACCGGTCCAAACACCGGTGGTAAGACCGTCTCCTTAAAAACCGTCGGACTCTTAACCTTAATGGGGCAGGCAGGACTTCATATCCCGGCTTCCGAACGTTCCGAGCTCGGTATTTTTGAAGAAGTTTTTGCAGATATCGGAGATGAGCAGAGCATTGAACAGTCGCTCAGTACCTTCTCCTCCCATATGACCAACATTATCCGGATCTTAAGTCAGGCAGGCGACCGTTCTCTGGTACTGTTTGACGAATTGTGTGCCGGAACAGACCCTACCGAAGGAGCTGCACTGGCAATTTCCATCCTATCACATCTGAAACTGTATGGTGCTAAGATCATGGCGACCACGCATTACAGTGAGCTGAAAGTATTTGCCCTTTCAACCCCGGGTGTGGAAAATGCCTGTTGTGAATTTGATGTCGATACCTTAAGTCCTACCTACCGTCTCCTGATCGGTATTCCGGGAAAAAGTAATGCGTTTGCGATCTCCCAGAAGCTCGGTCTTAACACCGACATCATCGAGGATGCAAAGGGACGGATCAGTGAAAATGACGAAAACTTCGAAGACCTGTTGGCAGACCTTGAAAACAGCCGCATTACCATTGAAAAAGAGCAGTTAGAGATCAATCAGTATAAAGAGGAAGTCCGCAAATTAAAAGAGCAGTTAGAGCAGAAGCAGGAACGTCTGGATGCAAGCCGCGATAAGATCTTAAAAGAGGCAAACGAGCAGGCATTCCAGATCTTAAAAGAAGCCAAGGATATGGCAGACGAGACCATCCGCAACTTCAATAAATACGGCACCGCCCACGCACCTATGAGTGAAATGGAAAAAGAGCGTTCCAAGATCCGTGGCAAGATGACCGATGCCCAGAAAAAGATGACAGATCAGAAGAAAAAAGCCGCTCCAAATCATAATGTTCCGAAAAAACTGCGGATTGGGGACAATGTCAAGGTCATCAGCATGAACTTAAAGGGCACCGTTCATTCCCTTCCAAATGCCAAAGGTGATCTCTATGTGCAGATGGGTATCCTGCGTTCCCTGGTCAATATCAACGACCTGATCTTATTGGAAGAGGACACCACACCAGGCAGCAGGAAATACAGCAAAACAGGTGCCGGCAAGATCAAGATGAGCAAATCCGCTTCTGTTTCCACTGAGATCAATCTCATCGGAAAAACAACCGACGAAGCGATCGCACTGCTTGATAAATACCTGGATGATGCTTATCTGGCTCATCTTCCTTCCGTACGCATTGTTCACGGAAAAGGTACCGGTGCACTCCGCAATGCAGTACAGGCGCATTTAAAACGTTTAAAATACGTAAAATCATTTCACCTGGGTGAATTTGGTGAGGGTGATGCCGGTGTCACGATCGCCGAATTCAAAGACTAAAAAAGGAGAACATGGATATGGCAGCAAAACAGAAAATCCTGATCGTAGATGATGACAACAATATTGCAGAGCTGATCTCTCTGTATCTTACCAAAGAATGTTTTGACACACAGATTGTCAACGACGGAGAGGAGGCGTTAAAAGCGTTTGAACAGTATAACCCCAACCTCATCCTGTTAGACCTGATGCTTCCGGGCATCGATGGCTATCAGGTATGCCGTGAAGTCCGCGCAAAGGCAAACGTTCCGATCATCATGCTTTCCGCAAAGGGTGAGATCTTTGACAAAGTACTTGGTCTGGAGCTAGGTGCAGATGATTATATGATGAAACCATTTGATTCCAAGGAGCTTGTTGCAAGGGTCAAAGCAGTCCTCCGCCGCTATCAGCCGGTAAAAGTAGAGGAAAACACACCGGAACTCAAATGCGTGAAATATCCGGATCTGGTCATCAACCTGTCCAACTACTCCGTCATCTATCAGGGACAGCCTGTAGATATGCCTCCAAAGGAACTGGAACTGCTTTATTTCCTTGCAGCATCCCCAAATCAGGTATTTACGCGCGAGCAGCTTTTAGACCATATCTGGGGCTATGAATATATCGGCGATACCCGTACCGTTGATGTCCATGTAAAGCGTCTCCGTGAAAAGATCAAAGATCACGCAAACTGGAGTCTTGCAACGGTCTGGGGGATTGGTTATAAATTCGAGGTCAAGGACCTATGAAACGAACACTCTACCCCAAACTCCTCGCCGGTTACCTGATGTATGGGCTGATCGGTTTTGTGATCATCGCAACCTTTACCTATCATCTTACATTTAATTTTTTGCAGCGTAAGGAGGCGGCTTCCCTCTACCGTGAATCGGCTCTGATCTCCTCAGAATATGCACAGAATTATTTCAGCCAGTCGATTACTTTAGAGGAGCTGCAAAAACAGCTGATGACCTTAAGTACCTACTTATCCGGTGAGATCTGGATCATGGACACGCGGGGAAATATCCTTCTCAATACCGCATCTTCACTGGATGATGAACAGAAACGTATCCAGGATTTTGATGTGACGGATTTTGGAAACAGTTACTATCGTGTCGGCGATTTCTATCAGACCTTTTCTTCGGAAATGTTAAGTGTATTTTCCCCGATCACGGTAAATTACAAGGTGCGTGGATATGTGATCATCCACAAGCCGATCAGCAGTCTGGTATCCTCTGCAAACGGTCTGACCCATATTTCCTATCAGACACTTGCATTGCTGTTCCTCGCTGCATTTATTGTTCTTATTTTATTTACATACGTTGTGTACATCCCCATCCGAAAGATCACCAGGGGTGCTGACCGTTTTGCATCCGGTAATTTTGAGGAAAAGATCGACGTCCATTCCAACGATGAGATCGGCTATCTTGCCGCATCCTTAAATTACATGGCAAACGAGCTCAATACGTTAGAGGAAGACCAGAAGAAATTTGTATCAAATGTATCACATGACTTCCGTTCCCCACTGACCTCAATTAAGGGCTATGTGGAAGCGATCTTAGATGGTACAATCCCTGTTGAACTGCAGGACAAGTACCTAAATATCATCTTATTTGAGACAGAACGATTGAACAAACTGACCAAAAGCCTGTTAGAACTGAATAAATTCGGGAAACACGGCATCATGCTTGACATTACGGAATTCGATATCAATAACACCATCAAAACAACCGTACAGACCTTTGAGGGCACCTGCCTGCAGAAGCATATCTCATTCAACCTGATCTTAACCGGAGAAAAGTTATTCGTTTCCGCAGATATCAGCAAGATTCAGCAGGTATTATATAATCTGATTGACAATGCGATCAAATTCAGCCACGCGGACTCTGCGATCACGATCGAAACGACCGAAAAAAATGAGACCGTCTTTGTTTCCGTAAAAGATACCGGTATTGGTATTCCAAGTGACAGTTTAAAGAAGATCTGGGAGCGTTTCTACAAGACAGATCTCTCCCGGGGAAAAGACAAAAAAGGAACCGGACTTGGACTCTCCATTGTAAAAGAAATCATTCAGGCACACGGAGAAAATATCAACTGTATCAGTACCGAGGGCGTCGGTACGGAATTTATCTTTACACTGCCGATTGCGAAAGAGCATGCTTAAACCGCATGCTTTTTTTATACAAAAAGAACCGGCTCAGTCTGCAATATCTGCAAACCAAACCGGTTCTTTTTCACGTTCTCATATTTTGGATAGTGTATCTTATACTAACTCAAGTAATACTTCTAATGCACCGTCACCTTTACGCTGACCGATCTTAACGATTCTGGTGTAACCACCGTTGCGGTCTGCATATTTTGGAGCGATCTCATCAAATAATTTTGCTGTAAGATCAACTTCTTTGGTGTTTTTCTTTCTTCCAGCAGCTTCTGTTGGAACTTCTTTTACGGTGTAAAGAACTTTTAACATTTCTCTACGAGCATGAAGACGAGATGGCTTATCTTTCTTGATTGTCTTCTCTACTTCATCGTATACGGTAACTTTCTTTCCGTCTACTACTTCTTTTACTCTCTTACCATCTTTGTCCTTGCGGGCAACTTTAGCTTTTACAGTAACTTCTTCGTAGTTATCTTTTTCTTTTACAGCTAAAGCGATAAGTCCCTCAGCGATCTTACGAACTTCTTTTGCTTTTGCTTCTGTTGTAACGATCTTACCGTTGTTTAATAATGCAGTTACCTGACCTCTTAATAAAGCTTTTCTCTGGCTAGAGGTTCTGCTTAATTTACGATACTTTGCCATTTTAATTTTCCTCCATTTTGTGGAACATCCGGCCACGCGCTTTGGACTTACTTACCGGACGCCATATTCTTGTTTCGGAGCAGCTCTGTGATACCGCACAGTGCCATTCCAAGTGCCACTCATGATCCGTGTGTCGGAATCTCGTCTGCCTCATCCCTCTGACTGTCTCTGGCGCATTTCCTCGTCAGGCATATCAGAACAATGAACGCATACACTCCGCACACCAGACATACTTCATGCCGCATGGTCTTACTGTTTCTGCCTGTATCGGGGAAGCAGCGCGTGACTGCGTCACAAGGAACTTATGGAACATTAGCAGTTCCACAAGTAGCGCTCGGCTTACGCCTCGCTTTACTCTTCACCCTGGTTTAACTGAAGTCCCAGCTCTTTTAATTTTGCTAAAACTTCTTCTAATGATTTACGTCCTAAGTTACGAACTTTCATCATATCTTCTGGCGTTCTGTTTGTGAGCTCTTCAACGGTATTGATACCGGCTCTCTTCAAACAGTTATAGGAACGAACAGATAACTCAAGTTCATCAATGTTCATTTCTAATACTTTTTCTTTTGCATTGTCTTCTTTCTCGATCATGACATCAGCATTTACAGCAGCTTCTGATAAATCGATAAATAAGTTCAAATGCTCACTTAATACTTTTGCAGCCAGGCTGACAGCCTCGTCTGGCTCTAAGGTACCGTTGGTATATACATCTAAGGTAAGTTTATCATAGTCTGTAATCTGACCAACACGAGTATTCTCTACGAGAAGATTTACACGCTCTACTGGTGTGTAGATAGAGTCGATCGCAATCACACCGATCGGTATTTCCTCTGTCTTGTTCTTCTCTGCGCTGACATATCCTCTTCCCTTTGTAATGGTAAGTTCCATGTATAATTTACAGTCCGGACCACCATTCAGATTGGCAATTACCAGATCCGGATTTAAGATCTGAATATCAGAATCAACCTGAATATCTGCTGCTGTAACTACACCTTCGCCTTCGAATTCAATGTAAGCAACCTTCGGTTCATTTGTAGAGCTGTTATTTCGGATGGCAAGATTTTTGATATTCATAATAATCTCAGTTACATCTTCCTTAACTCCAGGAATAGAACTGAACTCATGTAAAACACCGTCGATCTTAACCTGGCTGACAGCGGCTCCTGGTAAAGAAGAAAGCATAATTCTTCTTAATGAGTTACCAAGTGTAGTACCGTAGCCTCTTTCCAATGGTTCTACAACAAACTTTCCGTACTTCTTGTCTTCTGAAATTTCTGCGATTTCAATTTTTGGTTTCTGGAAATCGAACACTACAAAATCCCTCCTTCTCGGGTAATTTGCTCAATTATTACTTAGAATATAACTCGACAATGAGCATCTCATCAACAGGAACGTCGATCTGCTCTCTGGAAGGTAATTCTTTTACAGTTCCCTGTAATTTCTCAGCGTCTACATCTAACCAGTCTGGAACTAATCTTCCACCTGTAACCTCAACGATGTCTTTCATTCTCTGAAGACCTTTGCTCTTCTCTCTGATTTCGATCACATCGCCAGCTTTTACTAAATAAGAAGGAATGTTAACCTGTTTTCCGTTTACTAATACGAATTTGTGGTCAACGATCTGTCTAGCTTCTTTTCTAGTTCTTGCAAATCCCATACGGAATACTACGTTGTCTAATCTGGACTCTAACATAGTCATTAAGTTAGTACCAGTCATACCTTTCATCTGATCAGCTTTCTCATAGTAGTTATGGAAAGGTTTCTCTAATACACCGTAAATGAATTTTGCTTTCTGTTTCTCTCTTAACTGAAGAGCATACTCAGACATTTTCTTGTTTGCTCTTTTTAACTCTCTGTTGGATTTTTTATCATATCCTAAATAACTTGGCTCTAAACCAAGGGATCTACATCTCTTCAGAACAGGTACTTTATTTACTGCCATTTTCGTCTCTCCTCCTAATTAAACTCTTCTACGTTTTGGTGGGCGACATCCATTATGTGGTACTGGTGTTACATCTTTGATACTTGTAACTTCAAGACCGCAAGCAGAAAGTGCACGAATTGCTGCTTCTCTTCCTGAACCTGGTCCTTTAACCATAACGTCAACCGTCTTTAAGCCGTGTACTAAAGCCGCTTTAGTAGCTGTTTCTGCTGCCATCTGTGCAGCATATGGAGTAGATTTCTTTGAACCTCTAAATCCAAGACCACCGGCACTTGCCCATGATAAAGCATTACCCTCAGCATCAGTAATTGTTACGATTGTATTGTTAAAAGATGACTGAATGTGTGCCTGTCCGCGTTCAACGTTTTTCTTTACACGCTTTTTTGTCACTTTTTTTGCTGTAGTGGACACTTTTTTAGCCATTTTAAACTAACCTACTTTCTCATTTACTTGAATTCGCTCTCCTGTTTTTAAAACATACAAATCGAATTCGGTTACCATGTAACTAAATTACTTCTTCTTATTT
>URUD01000065.1 GCA_900550935.1 uncultured Roseburia sp. | reverse complement strand
CCTCTGTGATGGGAAGCATCTGCGCTTCCTGTGCGATTTCAATGTCTGTTTTCATAGACGTCCCTCCTTGCATGGTTTTTAAATAAAGAATGTGCCATAGCACATTCTCGCGCCGAGCGCGGTCGCTTGCGACATACTTCCTCTTCGCGCGAGTGCGCATCCTGCGGAGCATCTTTATGTATGTGATGGGAAATTCCTATCACATACATAAAGGCGCATCCATATCAGATGTTCTGATACAGATACGCCTCTGTCTTCTTAACCTGAAAGATTTTACTTCCGATATCATATACGTTATGTCGCGAGTTTAACATCCCTGCTTTTTGCTGTCAACAAATTTGTCGCAGGAATTTTTACATGGATTTTTGTACCGTTGCACAAGTGTGTCCTTAAAACCTGATACAATTTTAGGTGCTCCCGGAGACGTATTTCATTGACAGAAAGCCCAAAAAAGCATACACTTTATCTAATAATCACTGACAAGACAGTGACCGTTTGCCGGGGCTTCATTATAGGTTGCCTTGCGACATAAAGGAGAACACATGGAAAAACAGAAAATGACAAAAGAGGAAAAAAGCTGGATTTTGTATGACGTTGCAAATTCCGCATTTATCATGACACTGACTGCCACGATTCCGATCTATTTCCGCGCACTGGCAACGGAAGCAGGTATCAGTGCCACACACGCAACCTCCATCTGGGGAACCTGTACCTCGATCGCCATTCTGATCCTGGCACTGCTTTCTCCGATCCTTGGCGCACTCGCAGATTACCAGAATATGAAAAAACGGATTTTCATGATCTTTCTTGCCATCGGTATCGGCGGTGGTATCGCCTTTACGATCGCGCCGAACTGGATCACCTTCCTTTTGTTTTTCATTGTCTCACGGATCGGTTATACCGCCTGCAATGTTTTCTATGATGCCATGCTGGTCGATGTCACAACGGACGAACGGATGGATCAGATTTCATCCTTCGGTTATGCATTCGGATACATCGGAAGCTGTATTCCGTTTATCGCCGGCATTATCCTGATCCTTGTAAAGCCGTTCGGACTGACTACACTCCTTGCGACACAGATTTCCTTTGTGATCACGATCGTATGGTGGTTTTTACTGGCGATACCGCTTCTGAAAAATGTGAAGCAGACACATTACCTGCGTCCGAAGAAAAATATCGTCAAACACAGCTTCCGCAGGTTATATGTTACTTTTATGAAATTGAAAAAGAATAAAAGACTTCTTTATTATATATTAGGCTACTTCTTTTATATTGACGGTGTCTACACGATCATCTCCATGGCAACCAGCTACGGCGGCGAGGTAGGCATTGACTCTACCCAGATGATCCTGGCACTTCTTCTGACACAGATCGTTGCTTTTCCATGCGCGATCTGGAGCGGAAAGCTTGCCGAGCGTTTTGGATCTATCCGTATTATCAAGATATTTATTCTGATCTACTGCGGCATCTGCTTTTATGGCTATCTGCTCGACAGTGCACTCGACTTCTGGATCCTTGCAGTTCTCGTCGGTATGTGTCAGGGTGGTATTCAGGCTCTTTCCCGTTCTTACTTCGGTAAGCTGATCCCCAAAAAAGAATCCAGTGAGTATTTTGGATTTTTTGATATATTTGGGAAATTCGCAGACTTCTTCGGACCTCTGATCATTTCCCTGTGTGCTCTCATTTTCCATAGCTCCAGCTATGGTGTGCTTGCACTGATCGTCTTATTTTTGATCGGTTTTATACTGATCCGAAAATCAGAAAAATTAGCTTAAACAGAGGAGAAATAACATGGACAGACAAAATTTGACCCTTCTGACCGATTTATACGAATTGACGATGATGCAGGGCTACTTCAAACACAAGGATCGTAACGAAACCGTTATCTTTGATGCATTTTTCAGAAACAACCCTATGGACAGCGGCTATTCCATCATGGCTGGTCTTGAGCAGGTCATCCAGTATATCAAGGAGTTGAAATTTGAACAGCAGGACATTGATTATCTTGCAGGCCTCTGCATTTTCCAGCAGGATTTTCTGGACTATCTGAAGGATTTTAAATTTACCGGTGATATTTATGCGATTCCGGAAGGCAGCATCATGTTTCCGCGTGAACCGATGATCAAAGTCATTGCACCGATCATGCAGGCACAGCTTGTAGAAACTGCCATCCTGAACATCATCAACCACCAGAGTCTGATCGCAACCAAGACGTCTCGCGTCTGCTTCGCAGCCAGAGGAGACGGAATCATGGAATTCGGGCTTCGCCGTGCACAGGGTCCGGATGCAGGTACTTACGGTGCAAGAGCTGCCATGATCGGTGGCTGTGTCGGTACTTCCAACGTACTGGCAGGACAGCTTTTTGACGTTCCGGTCAGCGGAACGCATGCACATAGCTGGATCATGAGCTTCCCGGACGAATACACGGCTTTCAAAGCATATGCGGATATTTATCCAAATGCCTGCCTGCTTCTGGTAGATACCTATGATACGTTAAAATCAGGCGTTCCGAATGCGATCCGCGTCTTTCAGGAAATGAAAGAAGCTGGTATTCCGCTTACCAAATACGGAATCCGTCTCGACAGCGGTGATCTTGCTTACCTTTCCAAAAAAGCCCGTAAGATGCTGGATGAAGCCGGTTTCCCGGATGCGATCATTTCCGCTTCCAACGATCTGGATGAGTTTCTGATCGACAGCCTGAAGGTACAGGGTGCAGCCATTACCTCCTGGGGTGTTGGTACGCATCTGATCACAAGCAAGGACTGCCCGTCCTTCGGCGGTGTTTACAAACTGGCAGCTGTCATGGGAAAAGACGGTAACTTCATTCCGAAGATCAAGCTTTCCGAAAATACCGAAAAGGTGACAAATCCCGGTAATAAGAAAATTTATCGGATTTATGAAAAAGAAAGTGGTAAAATCAAAGCAGATCTCATCTGTCTTGCCGATGAAGTATTTGACGAAAATGAGCCAATGCTTTTATTTGATCCGTTAGAGCCATGGAAAAAGACAAAGCTTCCTGCAGGCAGTTATACGCTGCGTGAGCTGATGGTTCCGGTTTTCTTAAACGGCGAATGTGTTTATGAATCTCCAAAGGTAATGGATATTCAGGCTTACTGCAAGAAAGAGCTGGAAACGCTCTGGCCGGAAACAAGAAGACTTGTCAATCCGCATAAGGTATATGTGGATCTTTCCGCAAAGCTGTATGATATCAAGATTTCACTCCTTGATCAGATGAGTGCAGAATAAATAAGACGAAAGAGGTAACTGCTATGCTGAAAATTATTACTGATTCCGCTACGGATCTGCCCAAAGATTATATACAGGCACATCATCTGCATGTGATCCCGACCCCGGTCGTTATTGATGAAGTTGACTATTTTGACGGTGCCACGATCCAGACAAAAGAGTTTTATGACATTTTAGATGACATGAATCGTGATGTCCGCACCTATCATATCAATCCGGAAATGTTTGAAAATGCCTTTACACCTTATGCAGAGGCAGGCGACAATGTCATTTATCTGTGCTTCTCCACAGGAATCGCCGGTACTTTTAATGCCGCAAACATTGCCAGAAACAACGTACTGGAAAACTACCCGGACTTTGATCTGACGATCATTGATTCCAAGTGTGCATCCATCGGTTTCGGGCTCCTTGTTTCCAAGCTTGTTACCATGCTGGAAAAGGGTGCTTCCAAGGAAGAAATCATCGAAGCCGCAGATTATTTTATCGATCATATCCATCACGTATTTACGGTCCGTACTTTAAACTACCTGATCAAGGGCGGCAGATTATCCAAGTTCTCAGGAACAATCGGAGAAACACTGGATATCAAGCCAATCCTGATCGTGGACAAAAACGGTGCCCTGACTGTGATCCAGAAGGTACGTGGGCAGAAAAAGTCCTTTAAGGCACTTGTTGAATATGTGAAGGAAAATGCTTACGATCCGTCAAAGCAGACGATCGCGGTCTGTCACGGTGAGGATGAAGCTGCTCTCGGCTTCGTCAAAGAGCTTCTGAATAAGGAATGTAGTCCGAAGGATTACCTGATCACAACTGTCGGCTGTGCGATCGGTGCACACACAGGCCGTGGTATTGTAGGTATCTGCTTCTTTGATGCGGACAATGGAAAGTTCCGGAAATATTTTGAAGAGTAGATTTTATCTAATTTTCATACCAAATAGGTGCAATCTTTCAATATAGACGAAATCTAGAATACCAGTAAATTATTTTCGCCCTATAAGAACAAATCTGTCCTTATAGGGCGAATGTAATTTTCCTTGTTCAAATGTTTTTCGTCTTTTTATCAGATAATTCATGATTTCGTATGAATTATTCATGTTGTTTTTCTTGAACTAACAAATATATCCTGAAATCCCGTCTCATTTCCTCAGTTTTTTCATCCAAATAACATATATGATGCGTCTTGGGATGAAGTTTTATCCGACAGGAAAATTTCGTTTCGTCCATATACAACATTTTTTATCTTCCGGGCGAATTTTTATGCCAACCACTAAAAATCCATATCTATTTCTTATAACCGACTGTTAAGAATGTCCTCTCTCGTCCTTCTACAGATTCTGCACAGCAGCAACAAACTCTTCTTCCGGGATCCGGGCACTTTCCACAGCTTTTCTGATTGCTTCCTGCATAACAGAAGCAGCAAGTGTTCCGGCGACGTTGATATCAACCTTTTCTGAGCCAATAGAAACTGCATAAATGCTGTCGCCGTCCGCCATGGTTCCAACGGGACTGATACTTCTCGCATATGCATTTCTTGTCATACTTGCAATCTTATTCAGCTCAGCCTTGGAAAAAGCGGCATTTGTAAAGACTGCCCCAATCGTAGTGTTTCCGGTAAACTGGTCGTGTGGCACCAGACATTTGCACATTTCGGCCACACTGTCAAGCGGCTGTTTTCTGTCTGCACTCAGAAGCCCTGCCAATCTCTTTCCTGTTCCGGCCTCATAAATATCTCCCGCTGCGTTTACAACAACGATCGCTCCGATCTGAAAACTGCCAATCTGGATACAATGCAGTCCCAGCCCTGCTTTCGTGGACTGTCCCATGCCATACAGCTTGCCTACCGTTGCGCCGCAGCCTGCTCCAATATTTCCCATTCTTGTATCACAGCCGGCAAGTGCATTTTCTGTTGCTTCTCTTCCCATCGCTGCATCCGGCCTAATCTTTGCACTTTTATAGCCCAGATCATAAATACAGGACTGACAGACAAGCGGAACCAGCGCTAGTCCTGTCGGATATCCGATTCCGTGCTCTTCCAGGCAGGTCATAACGCCATCTGAAGCTGCAAGTCCATAGGCGGAACCGCCTGACAATACGATCGCATTGATCGGGTTATCTGCTGTCAAAGGACTTGTCAGTGGTGTTTCTCTGGACGCAGGACCGCCGCCGCTGATGTCACAGCCTGCCTTTGCACCATTTGGAAAATACAGAACAGTCACGCCTGTTCCTGCATCCTGATTACTGGCATGTCCGATGGAAATGCCTTTTATGTCTGTTACCTGAATTTCCCTGTTGTCCGTCATAAATTGATTCTCCTTTGACATTTAACGAGAACCTCAGCCCATGCATAATCACCTTCGGTGATGGGCTGAGGCTACATCATGCATCCTTCGGATGCATGACATTTATCGTTTGAGGGCTGCGAAGAGGGCACGTGAGACTACAGATGCCACAACAAAGCAGAGCACCGCTTCAATGAGCCCCTGCATACCAACAAATGCGATGACAAATAAAAACGGATTGCTTACCCCCATCGTACTTACCATGCCCTGAATGTACTCTGTATTGTAGAAAAAGATACATAAAGAAGACATGAAAAGCAATGTATTTAAAAGCGGGCAGGCAAGGCTTGCTGCAAAATAAGAAAACTTTCTGGATACACCACCCTTGTACATTGCCTTAAAAAGCAGACCTGAAAGCCATCCTTCCAGGACACGCGGCAGGATACATGTCACAACGGTTCCAATCGGACTGATACTTAAAAGCATGGAAGAAAATGCGGATTCACCGGTCAGTGCCATATAAAAGCTTGTCAGACCAAATGCCAGTCCGCAGATCGCACCACCGGTCGGTCCAAGCAGCACCGCACCGACAGCAACAGGTACTGTCAGAAGTGTGATGGATAATCCGGGTGTACGGATATAGCCAAGCGGTGTCAGCGACATGATGATAATGATCGCGATCATCAATGCAAGCTCCACCATAAATTTCGTGTCAAAGTTCTTTTTCTGTGTCATAACAAATCTCCTTTTTCTCTGATAAAGCGGCTACTGTCCCCTGCCTTTCAGAATTATTTTATTTTGGGGAATAAGTGTTATAGGGAAAAGTCCGGGAAGCCCGGCAGATACACCAAACAGAATTGTCACTACCTTGCAAGTAGATGCCATAAGGTCATCTCTTATCATGAGGAACGCTCCGCGCATACAACGGAAAACATCCTGATTACTTCACAGACTCCACCGGAAATACCTTCTTCCACTGCGCCTGCTCCATATTTCATATATGATATGTAAGATATTTTTCTTCTTGATGCATTTTCTTTCGAATAACGCTCAAGTGGTAAAATACCATATTTCAGGCTCAATGTCAAAAGTTTTTGCCCCTTGCCATATATAAATGCGGGTTGTAAAATAAGCTAAGAGTAACTTTTCATGATTGATAGTTAAAAGGGGGAATTTGAGTTGAAACTAAAACAGAAACTAAGTATTTTCTTATTTGTCTTTGCCATGACTTTCTGTATGCCATTAGCAATGCCTCAGGCTTACGAATGTCAGGCACAGGTCACCAAAAAGGATATCAAGTCTTACACCAATCAGCCATATAAGATCATAAACAATAATATCCCTGCATTCACAGAAACAGAAAAGCAGAATACAACTGCATTTGAAACCTACAGTGATCTGGATTCACTCGGCAGATGCGGTGTAGCCTATGCTAACATTTGCAAAGAGCTTATGCCCACATCACCGCGGGAAGATATTTTTATAATCCATCCTTCTGGCTGGCGATCCGGCATGAAATGGGAACGCTGCCATCTGATTGGCTTTCAGCTTGCCGGAGAAAATGCAAATGAAAAGAATCTGATCACCGGAACACACTATTTTAATGAATCCGGCATGTTACCCTTTGAAAACCTTGTGGCAGATTATGTCAGGAAAACAGATCATCATGTTCTCTATCGTGTAACACCTGTGTATCTTTCCAAAAATCTGGTTGCCTCAGGGGTACAAATGGAGGCATATTCTGTAGAGGATAACGGTAAAGGTATATGCTTCAATGTCTTTGTCTATAATGTAAAACCCGGCTATAAGATCGACTATCTCGCGGGCGGTGTTACAAAAGGAAATAAGCGGATCAGTCAGTATATCATAAATGGTACCTATACGAAAACTTTTGATGCTGCAACGGTGAAAAAGAAAAAACAGTCTTTTAAAATAGGTTGTAAAGCTCCCGGTAAGATCACATATGGCATATCTTCCGGCAGTCAGAAAATTTTTGTCAGTCGCAATGGAAAGATAACTGTCAAAAAAGGAACGAAACCGGGCACTTACAAAGTTAAAGTACTGATCTATGCAAAAGGGACTGATTTCTACAAACCGAAAAAGATTCGGAAGACCATTAAAGTCATTGTCCAAAGGGCATCAGATTCCGGAGATCATACATCTCCCACGCCGGCTCCTTCCTATACTCCGTCACAGCCATCTGTATCGCCAACGGATCCGAATACAAATGTTACCCCATCTACCACCCGTTATATATTGAATACAAATACGAAAAAGTTTCACTATCCTGATTGCAGAGGCGTTTCACAAATGAATGAATGGAACAAGCTTCCCTCCTCTGCCTCCAGAGAGGATATCATTGCACAAGGCTACAGTCCTTGCGGAATTTGCAAACCATAACATGACATACAAAATCCCCGGTGCAAAGCACCGGGGACTTTCTCATTCCATCCGCCTCTACTGCTCCATCTGTCTGCCCAGAAAACCTGCGGCGGACAATACGAGCTTCTTTTCTACTTCACCAAGTTTTTCCTTCTCATTGTTTGCGGCAAGAATGACAGCACCGATCACATCCCCTTCTGCCAGGATCGGGGCGGACACATACTGTGTAAGATCCGGTAACGGTTCATTGGCAATCTCAACAAAGTTCTTATCCGCTTTTGACAGAAGCAGGATCTCCCTGTCATTCAGCTTTTCTTCCATCCTATGGCTGATCGATTTCCCAAGCAGATTTTTCAACCCGCCCGCTGCTGCAATAAACTGATCTCTGTCTGCAATGAGTGCGATCTTGCCGGACACCTGCGCAAGACTTTCCGCATACTGTTTGGCAAACGCTGTCATTTCACCGATCGGTGAATATTTTTTCAGAATGATCTCGCCTTCGCGATCAGTAAAAATTTCCAACGGGTCACTTTCGCGGATCCGCAAAGTCCTGCGGATCTCCTTCGGAATGACAATGCGCCCCAGATCATCTATTCTTCGTACTATACCTGTCGCTTTCAATACCTTTTCCTCCAATTTCCTATTTTAGCCAGAGCGCTTCACCACTCTTTTTGCTATATATTAGATTTGGAGTTAGTATGTGGAAAAACATGCAGGATTATTCGATTATTCTCCAATCCTTGTTAAGCAACAAATAAACGCCCGGTATTCTTTACCGCTTCTATATTGCAAAAATGCCATAACGAAAGTATAATTGAGGATTATATTGCAAATCGTATAGTTACATCCATAACAGCCTGGAGGGAATATGCAGAAAAAAATACAGGATACCGACACTACTCAACACAATAGTTCCGTACCACCGGAAAACAGACCGATGAATAAAAATATGATCCGATCTGTCGTTTGTTCACTGCTTGCGGTTATTTTATTTGCCTGGGCATTAATGAACTTTGATATCATAATGAAATTTTTTAACAAAGTAATTTCGCTGTTCTCTCCGTTTCTGATTGGCGGAGGTATTGCTTTTCTGATCAATGTTGTCCTGAATCCACTTGAACGCTGCTGGAATAAAGTATGCAAAAAAGCCCCGGCAAAGCTGACAAGACCGGTCTGTCTCACGTTGAGCTCTGTTCTTGTGCTGGGAATCTTGTTCGCTGTAATATTTATGATGATTCCGAGTCTATGGAAATCAGTCGATGAGTTTATTCAAAATGTCCCTATTTACGTTGAAGAAATCAGACATTGGTGGATGGATACTGTCCGCTTTGCGGCAAAGTACAATATCGTCCTTCCGGAATATGCCATCGACTCCGACCTGCTGATCCGGAAAATTACGGCTCTGATCAACGACAAAGGAAGCGGAATCATTTCGATAACATGGGATGCAGCTACCTCCGTCCTTTCCGGTCTGATCGATGTGCTTTTGGCATTTATCTTTGCTTTATACCTTCTGGCAAAAAAAGAAGTGGTCGCAGCCCACTTAAAGAAGCTGATCGTAACGATACTTCCGCAAAAGAAGGCAAAACAACTTCTGAGCATCGCCTCACTGACAAATCATACTTTTTCCAGCTTTGTCAGCGGGCAGCTTACAGAGGCTGTCATTATTGGAATTCTCTGTTTTCTGGGAATGCTGATTCTGAAACTTCCCTACGCCGGTGCCATCTCAACATTTGTTGCGTTTACCGCATTGATACCGGTCTTTGGTGCATGGCTCGGCGGAGGTCTCGGTGCGTTTCTGATCCTGTTGGCAGATCCCATCAAAGCTGTGTGGTTCATTATTTATCTGCTGCTTCTGCAACAGGTGGAAGGCAATCTGATATATCCAAAAGTTGTTGGGAAATCCGTTGGTCTTCCCGGGCTGCTTGTACTGCTGGCAGTCACTGTTGGCGGTGAAGCATTTGGTATCCTGGGAATGCTTTTCAGCGTTCCGGTCTGCGCAGTGCTGTATAACCTTTATCTGGCGTTCATGAAAAACCAGACTCCCCGTAAAGGATAGTTTGTATGCAGTTTTAAAACCGTTACTCCGCTTTCACCGCCCAACGCATCTTGGTTGAGCGGGCGCGCGGGTTCAGGCGGCATTCTTCAGCGGATGGTCTTATGACATCAGCCGAGATTTCTGCGTAAACGCCTGCTTTTTTCAATTCCTTGAAGGCTTTTTTGACCAGACGGTCTTCTCCTGAATGAAAAGTCAGAATTGCCACTCTTCCACCGGGCTTTAAAATACCATCGAGCTTTTCCAAAAAGCTGTAAAGTACCTCGAATTCACTGTTCACATCAATACGCAGTGCCTGAAATGTACGGGCACAGGACTTTTTGACTGCTTCCTCCCGTTCTGCTTTTGGCAGACGAACAAGAGCTGCTTCCACAGCATTTCTTAAATCTGTTGTCGTTTCCATCTTTTTCCCGGTCTTTAATCTGCCAAATACGCTGGCTGCAATTTCCGCCGCATACGGTTCATCGGAATTTTCAATGAGCATCCCTTCAAATTCCTTCTGCGTGACCTGTAAAAGCCGATCTGCCGCACTGTCACCATGCATAGGATCCAGCCGCAGATCCAGAGGACCTTCTGTTTTATAGGAAAAACCGCGCTTCGGATCGTCGATCTGCATGGAAGAAACGCCAAGATCCGCCAATACAAAATCAAACTGTCCGAATTCCTCCGCCACCTTGTCAATATTTGCAAAATTCATCAGCCTAAACTGAAAGGTATCCTCGGAAAAACCTGCCACGCGCAGCCTTTTGACCGTTTTTTCCGATTCGATCGGATCAATATCGAGTCCGACGAGTCTGCCTTCTCCTTCCAGCTTTTCCAGCATTTTACGACTGTGTCCACCATAGCCCAGCGTACAGTCCAGCCCCTGCTGCCCCGGTCTTATTTCCAGAAAATCCAGTATTTCCTTTACCATGATAGAAATATGCATCCCCGCAGGCGTTGAACCCTTTTCGATCACATGTGCCACTGTATCAGCATACTTTTCAGGATCATGTTCTTTATATTTTTCTTCAAATTTCTTCGGATACCTGCCCGCATAGCGGACACGGCGCTTGTGTACTTTTTCTTCCATATTCTTCCTCACTGTCACAAAATATAGTCTGTATTATACCATTATGTTTATCCTATAGTTTCCGACAGGTCAAGTCAACCTGTGAAATACAATTAAAAAACAGAAGACCCTCTGTTTTTGGCAGATAATCTTCTGTTTGTTTTATCTGTGCTGAGATACCTTATCTGCTCAGCACGATTCTCTCAAAATAAATTCGGATTTTAAAATGATATTTTCACATCGGGCATCCGGATCTCCAATTTTCTTAAGCAGTAATTCCACTGCTTTTCTTCCCATTTCCTTCATTGGCTGACGAATTGCTGATATCGTCGGAACTGTCAGCTGTGACCATTCAAAGTCATCATAGCATATCATAGCCATTTCTTCCGGTATACGCTTCTTATAATCCATAAGACATTTAAAAACTCCCTGTGCCATCGGATTCTCAGCGACAAAACAAGCAGTCGCCTTTTTTTCCTGCAATAGTTGTTTCATTGCATCATACCCATTTTCAAATGTCTGTTGTTCTCTTCCTACTATAATTTCCCCGTCACGTGCGAGTCCACTGTCAGCAAGAGCATCCAAATATCCCTGAAATCTATCTCTTCCTGTGGATAACTCATAATTTCTGCTGCTGTAAATATAGCCAATATTAGTATGCCCTTTTTGAATTAATGCTTTTATCGCATTATAGGATGCCTGATAATTATCACACGTTACCGCATTACATGGCACGAACTTTGTTTTACAATCAATAAAAACCAGTGGAAAATCTTTGGAAGGACAGAGCGTCCGATAATCAAAATCCATCTGCCGGGGCGCCAGAATAATGCCGCATACCTGCTGCTGTAACATGCTGCGGACAACATTTAATTCGTCGTTTACCTTACTT
>URUD01000064.1 GCA_900550935.1 uncultured Roseburia sp. | reverse complement strand
GGGAACCGGAAACGGCTACAGCGTACTGGATGTGCTTCATGCGTTTGAGAAAGCCTGCGGAAAGAAGCTTCCTTATGAAGTGAAGGAGCGCCGTCCGGGAGACATCGCTACCTGTTATGCAGATCCTGCAAAAGCAAAGGCTGAACTTGGCTGGGAGGCAGAATACGGCATTGAAGAGATGTGTGAAGATTCCTGGAGATGGCAGAGCCAGAATCCGGACGGATACAATACAAAATAAAACGCGTGCATAAAAATGGGGAACCCTTTCGGATGTGAATGGGTTCCCTTTTTGGCGTAACAGAAGATTCAGGAAACAGAAAAGTAAGTATGTTTGATTTCGTCTACCGGCATTTCTTTTCCGGTCCAGAGGCGAAAAGCTTCCGCTCCCTGGAAGAGCAGCATGTACAGCCCGTTGAAGGTGGGACAGCCTTTGGCTTCTGCCATCTGTAGCAGGCGTGTCTTTCGTGGATTGTAGATAATATCCGATACGATGAGCTCCTGGCGGAGCAGGGAATCATCCGAAAGGATACATTCGGATTCGTGAGGAGCCATACCCACGGAAGTACCGTTTGTAAGAATGGCGCTTTTACGCAGACATTTCTCCAGGGACGCAGAATCTGTCAGGTCATAAAGGCTGGCCCGGCAGGGCGTGTTTGCGTTGATCGTATCAGTCAGTCTGACCGCATGTTCCCAGGAACGCCCTCTTCGGTTAAAGATATTCAGGGTTTTTACGCCATCCAGGGCAGCCTGCACGGCGATGGCGGTAGAAGCGCCCCCTGCCCCTAAAAGCGTCATTTCTTTTCCAATAATGTCAAATCCGGCTTCTTTTACCGCCATCATATAGCCCACACCGTCCGTATTGTGTCCGGTCAGGATGCCATTGGCATTGACGACGGTATTGACGGCTCCGATCATCTGTGCGGCCGGAGAAAGGCTGTCGCACAGTTCACACATGCGCTGCTTGTCCGGCATGGTACAGTTCCAGCCCCTGGCGCCGAGAGCACGCAGTCCCTGTACGGCGTCAGGCAGCGAATCTTCCGCTATGTCAAAACAGAGATAGGCATAGTCAAGACCCAGCAGACGAAAGGCTTCATTGTGCATCAACGGGGAAATGCTGTGGGATACCGGGCTTCCAAGCAGCCCGGTGAGTTGTGTATGTCCAGTAATTTTCATTTGCAGTTACCTCCGGAATTTCTGAATAGTTACTCTTATTCTTCAAAAGGAATAACTGCACCATCATACTTGTCGTTGATGAACTGTTTGATCTCATCAGATTTCAGTACATCTACCAAAGCTTTGATCGCATCGTTGTTTTCATTTCCTTCTTTGACTGCGATAACATTTACATATGTCTTAGCTGCTTCAGAATCAGATGTCTCATATGCGATAGAATCCTTTGCTACTGAGAAACCTGCCTGCAGTGCATAGTTACCGTTTAATACGACGAATGCAACTTCGTCTTTTACTCTGGAAACCTGTGCTGCTTCCAGCTCTTTGATCTCTACATTCTTTGGATTTTCTGCAATGTCATTTACTGTAGCTGCAAGACCTGCGCCATCCTTTAATGTGATCACACCGTTTGCTTCCAGAAGAAGCAGTGCTCTTGCTTCGTTTGTTGTGTCGTTAGGAACTGCGATCACATCGCCGTCAGCCAGATCATCAAGACTTGACTTTGTTCCCGGATAGATACCGAATGGCTCGTAGTGGATACCGCCTGCATTTACGAGGTGTGTTCCCTGCTCTGCATTGAAATCATCCAGATATGGGATATGCTGGAAGTAGTTTGCATCAAACTCGCCGCTTTCTACTACAAGGTTCGGCTGAACATAATCATCAAATACTGTTACTTCAAGATCCCATCCCTGCTCTGCTAAGATCGGCTTTGCTTCCTCTAAGATCTCTGCATGTGGTGTAGCGGATGCTGCTACTGTGATAGTGCCTTTGCTTTCTACTGCTGCATCGCTTGCTTCGTCAGTTGCTTCATCTGTAGCTTCTGCATCGGAAGCATCTGCTGCGTCTGTAGCTTCATCTGTTGCATCCGTTGCTGCGTCTGTAGCTGCCTGATCCTTTGTGTCTGTTGTATTACCGCATCCGGTCAGCACGCTGATCGCAAGTGCTCCTGTCAGTAATAATGCTGTTAACTTTTTCATAATTTTCTCCTCCTGTTTCCGTTTAGTCTCATTATTTCCTATCGGAATAATAGGAGTATATCCGCTCTATGCTTTTTTGTCAATGCTTTTGGTTATTGCACATTTTTAGAATCTGCTATAGGTTTACTCTATAACAAGCATAGATTCCAAAGCATCTACTATATGCTGCGCCGTCTCGCCCATTTCTGCTGCCTGCTTTTCCGTGTCTGCCAGAATCTTTTTGGCAACATTTGTATATTCCAGATACACATCGGAACCATACGCACGGCTGCGGATCAGACTCTGTAAAAAGAGCAGCTTCATCATAAAGTATTTTTGATCGGCAAGCGCAATGTTCATAAACCAGTTGATGATATTACGCTCACCCCATAAATGTGAAAACGGTACGGTACGCATCTGTACCATGGTCTGTGTCAGGGACTGTGCAAGTGCTGTCAGATACTGCATGGAAAGCTCTACTTTCGGAAGCTGGTAAAAGCCGCTTAATTCTGCTGCATCATGCAGAGCCGATCCGGTGGCATGCAGATACATACGACTGAGCAGGCTCATAATATCCTCTCCCTTTGTCAGAACCGTCTCATCTTTATGGGTGCTGCCATCCGCATGGACGATCTTCGTATGGATCGCATATCCTCTATTATCCTTTGTAACCTGGATATCACCTGTGATCAGCATAGCAAGGTCATGCTGCTTAACCATTCTTTCCAAAAATGCCTGATCCCATTCTGTACCGGGCAGTACCGCACCAATCTGGTTGATGACCGGAATATATACGATCGGTGAAAAATCGGAATAGAAATACAATGCTTCACTGATAAAAAGCGGAACGCTCTTTGTCAGTCTGCTTGCTTCGTTTTCTGCTTCCGCGCGTCTTTCCACAACAGATTCCTTCTTATTGGTATAAGATAAAATACCGATCTTTTTCTTTCCTGTCTTGTCTACTTCCGGGAAAGTACCTTCTTTCATGCCAAAGTAGAAGATCGGCTTCTCAATGCCAAGGATTTCCACCTTTTTGTCGGCGGTCTGCTGCTGTTCCACAATCTTCTGTCTCTTTTCTTTATCAAAACGGGCTGAAATCTCCAAAAGCGGCTGCTTCAGATCTGCACGTTCCAGACGGAACAATCTGCCAAGCAGCTTTTCGCCCTCTTCCAGCTCGCCCAGTCCCAGATATGCCTGCACAAGGTTCAGACCGGTTCGGGCATCATGCTCATCCAGATCATACACAGGCGCGATCAGTGTGACCATTGCCTTGAGCAGGCTGAATTTACCGAGATCTCCGGAGATCATCGGCAGAACCTGACGCTTGTCCGCATCTGCTGCCAGTACTTCTTTATAAATATTCAGGGCATCTCTGACCTGATTTTCTTCCAGATAAAAACGTGCCTGATAAAGCTGTGGCAGATATGCGCCCGGAAGCTGTCCTGCTGCCTTCAGCGCGCGCAGATACTTCTCCTTGTCGCCATCTTCCCGCTGGGTAAACAGCCACCAGGAAAGCCCGTTATCCTGATTCGGATCAAGCGTAAGCCCTTCCCACAAGGTATTTTGTGCTTTCTTGATATCATCCTGTGCTTCATAGACTCTGGCAAGATTGACAAGAAGCGCGCCCGACCTGCCGTGCTCCTGTATGAAGTCCTCCAGCACTGTTTTGGCACTTTCAAAGCGCTCCTGCTTTCTGTATACAATGGAAAGCACGATCGCTGCTCTCTCTTTCCCGGGCTCCAGCTCAGCCAGATGCTCCGCCGCCTCTGTAACCTCGTATGCCATATTATTATCTACATTAAAGATGATCTCCGCGTACAGACGATCCGCATTGTCCCAGCATTCCTTTAATCTGGCCGGCAGAAGCTTCTCCGCCCAGTCCGTCTTTAACATACTGGCCTTTCTGCCATATGAATCAAATATCTCTATTCTTTCACCAAGCTCTATTGTGGAACCGATTCCTCTTTCCTCTGCTGTTTCATTTTTCTTTTTTCCGAATAACATATGTTTCTCCATTCCTCTCTAAATACACGCAGGTAAGCCTACTTGATGAGTATAACACAAGAATTGAGGGAACGCTAGCGTTCCCTCAATTCTAAAAGTCGATCCGTACGATCCGCATCTTCATATAGCCGTCTCCTACTTTGGACAGGAATCTGAAAAAGCCACTGACCGAAGGAATTTTCAGATCGCTGTAGCCCAACATATAGCCCTTTGCCGAAATCTTTGCCTGTGGAAGCCATGCCCCCAGATCCTGCACATCATTCACATAAAAATATTTCTCTACATCCGTAATGCCCGCTGTTTTTACCCATGTTTTCAGCATCATCTTAACAGCCCTGCGGTTCGCCGTATCAAATACGAGCCGTCCGCCCGGAAAACGCTTTGCCATCACAGTAAACAGCTTGCGCACTTCCTCTGCCAGAAAGTAATAAAACACCCCTGCGGCAAAGAAGATCACACCATCGCTGTCATCTATCGCATCAAACCATACAGTATCATTCAGATCTGATCCGATATTCGTTACATTCTCTGCCGGCGGAATCAGTTCGTTCCTGACATCGATCACATCCTGTCTGTCGATATTGTAGATCTTATTGGCAGGGCCTGCATTGTTTTCCGCGCTGCAGTCCAGCCCACAGCCCAGATTTACGACCGCTGCCTTCGGATGCTGCCCGATATATTCCTTTATCTCCGTCGCCAGATCCGTATATCTTGCTGCGGCTTCCAGATAGCCAAAGCGGAACATCGTACTGCTTTTCTTCTGCTCCAGCACGGAAAAATCATAATCCAGATTTTCCATGATCTTTTCCGCCATCGGATCATTGTAAAGCTCCGGATAAATATCCGAACAATATTTCCTGCCCCATAACGGGATGACTAAAGTTTCCTGAATGGTATTTGATTCAATATGCATTTTTACTCCCTCTATGTTCTGTTAGTCATTTCTAACTCCAATTATAGCATATATCTGTTTTCTTGCAAACTATCAGGCAGCCAACTTTTTCTATGATGCAGACATTAAAATACCAGCAGTCCGATATGGTATACAATGCAGGAGACAAGTAATGCTGCAGCGGTGTAGAAAACACCAATCTTCGCTGTCCATCTGACGGAATGTGTTTCTCTTGCAGTTGCTGCAAGTGCGCTGACACACGGCATATTAAAGCTGATGGCAAAAATAAAGGCAAGTCCCTGCGCCTTTGTAAAGTTAGCAGACAGTATCTCTGAAACGCCTGCCATTTCAGTCCAAAGAACATCGTTACCGGCTCTATGATCACACCAATGCGGTATAAAATACTTGTTTCCGGCGGTCCGCCAAATAAAACGTCCTGTTATATCTGTTCCAGATCTTTATATTCGGCGAGCGCAGGGCTTTCATCCCCGACATACCAGTAATCGCAGTGATCGCCCCCCAGTGCCTCTGTCTGGGTACGGATCAGGCGGGCATGCATGACTTCTGCCAGATAATGATCTGTTTTGCAAAGATACGGAAGGAGTTTGTCATAGCCGTGCTCCCTGGCATGCTTTGCGATCGGACAGCCGATCAGATAGAAATTGAAGCCCTCTGTCCGGTGATCCGGATTGATCTTCACATCCCAGGTGTCCATCCATTCGCCCTTATCCTGATGCTCTTTTTTCATTTTGTTAAAGTTCACATAGGTTTTCTCAAACATTTTGTAAGGCCACCGGCTCTTATTTCCATTCACAAATTTCCCCAGAAAACGCATTTTATCCGCAGCTTTTTGCTTGATCTTGAGAAGCACTTCTCCGTCCAGCTTATGATCGCTTGCCTCATAAAACGAAAGAATGGTAAACCAGTCCAGCATATTTTTTGCCATCAGGTTTTCTCCCAGATCCGGCATATCATTTTTAACAAACTCTTTATAATACTGCTCTGCCTTATCAAAAATCTCCTTCGTCTGCTGTAGTAGATATTCCTTGCAATACTGCTCATAGCACTTTCCGTATTGCGACACTGCATATGCCCGTTTCATGTGCATTACCTCCCATAAACCTGACTATAACCATAGGCTTAACTGAGCCTGACTGATTTTGTTTCTGTTAGCGTTTCCTAACTATAGGTAGTTTAGCATATCCATGGGAGGGGTGCAAGAACAGAGAGCTGATTTACTTGACTGAAATTTGGGAGTTTAAATTGTCTTTTACATATTAAAAAGGCGGGTGTCTTACCCGCCATTTGGTGGACCCGGGTCTTTCGACCAGCCCATATATTATTATGCATTGCAAACATCTGTTCTATTTGTTATACTTACACCAAGCAAAGGTGTTACCAGACACGGTAGGCGGTTAGCCCTCTTACAGAGGGACTGTGACCCTCTGATTACATAGAAACCCAATTGGGAATCTTACAAAGGAGGGCTTTAAGCAATGACAGTAATAGAGTATATGACAGTTGTAGGTTTTGCCGGACTGTTCTTCTCTGCTGGATTTGCAATCGGAAGAATAGTCGAAAGGCTTATAAACAGTAAAAACAACCGCCGTTAGTCCCTGAGAAAGATTTCGACGGTTGTTTTTACAACCATAAATTATTCTGGGCTAGCCGTCTATCGGTAGCACCTTTGTGATTCTATTATAACACAACTGATTTATTCGTCAATTCTCAGCAGATAAATGATTCTTATCCAAGGTTGCATACACCTGCATACAAATTTTCAAATATCCTTAGAACCTCGGCTCATGCATAATCTGCTCCGCAGATGAGCCGAGGCTGCATCATGCATCTTTGGTCACATATTTGCTACGCAAATATGTGACCAAATGATACATGACATTATAAAACAGCTCCAAACCCTTGATTTACAAGGATTTGAAGCTGTTTTAAATCGTGCCCGCGACCGGAATCGAACCGGTACTGTATCGCTACAACAGGATTTTAAGTCCTGCGCGTCTGCCAGTTCCGCCACGCGGGCGTATACATTATATACAGGGACTTTGCGGATCCCTCCTTAGTACATATCGTGGACCCCTGTTCTTACGGGATGTGCAGCCATTTGAATGTTCGCTTCGCTCACGGGCTGCACAAAGCACTAAGGCATCCTCCCACTTCGTGGGCCCCTCCTTAGTGCAATGGGCGGAGAAGGATTCGAACCTTCGAAGGCATTGCCAGCAGATTTACAGTCTGTCCCCTTTGGCCACTCGGGAATCCACCCATATGAGACAATATTGCTGTCTCAACCATTAGAAATATTAGCATATCATGTCTTAAATTGCAAGAAATTCTTTTTCTATATAATTTAGTACATTTCTTTACTATTTCATGTTGAAAATGTCATCTTATGATACTCTTTTTGTAAGATTTGGCAAATTTTACCAACATAGTATTTTCCTCAGGAGCTTTGCAAATGGATACCTTTTGTTATACCAAGCAGATACGGAATTTGCGCGAAGATCATGACTACACACAACGATATGTTGCCAGTTATCTTGGCACATCACAAACCATGTATGCACGATACGAACGTGGCGCAAACGAACTTCCCATCCATCATCTGATTTCTCTTTGTACTCTCTATCATGTTTCCTCCGACTACATTTTAGGAATATCTACCCAATAGCTGATATTATAATGGATATTTTTCACTATAGTTTATTTTGCGTACAAAAAAGGATAGCCGAAGCCATCCTCAATTATCAGATCATTTCGTTTTATGCATTTAGTGCATCCATCTCTTCCTGTATCCGGTCTTCCGTTGCTGCCATGGCAGATAACGTCATAGTCAGAAGTTTTTCAAGCTCCCAGCCAAGCTGCTCCGCACCACGCTCGATCACTTCACGTGAACAGCCTGCGGCAAAGCCTTTGCTCTTATATTTTTTCTTCAGGGATTTCAGCTCCATATCCTTTGTACTCTTGGACGGACGCATCAGTGCTGCTGCCCAGATCAGACCGGTCAGCTCATCTGCCGCAAAGAGCACTTTTTCCATTTCATGCACCGGCTCCACATCGATTGTCTTGCCACATCCAACCGTGATACCATAGCCATGTGAGCAGACTGCATGGATCAGTTCCTCGCCGGCTCCGCCTTCCCGCAAAAGCTCCGGTGCTTTCAGACAATGTTCCTCCGGATACAGCTCAAAGTCAATGTCATGTAACAACCCGACAATGCCCCAGTATTCTGCATCATCCCCGTAGCCCAGTTCATTCGCATACCATTTCATAACTGCTTCCACAGTCAGGGCATGCTGAATATGAAACGGATCCTTATTATACTTCTGTAATAATGCAAATGCTTCTTCTCGTGTCATTTCTGTCTCCTTCTCTTTTTCATCTGATTTATGCCATCATCAAAAAGATTACCTGTGTGACTTTTTCCTGTAATGCTTCAGATGTTCCCGCAGATATTCGTACCTCTGCTTCTTCTCTTCTTTTGCAAAATGTACTTCCCGGCTTTGCTCCGGATTTTCTGTATAGTCCAGCTTTTCGCTGCCAAACTGCTCACTGGTCAGATCGAATGCACAATCTCCAATGACATTATAGCAGTGATAATTGCCTCCGGCTCTTAAAATTCCATAAACTTTTCCACCGAAAATGTCCTGCGCAAGAAAGGCTGTAATGGAACACTGCCCCAATGTTTTATTTTCTTTCGTCCATCCATCGCGCATACGCGGTGCGCACGTTTCGCTGCACCAGATTTCAGACAGGGCATCATACAGATCCCAGGGCGTTCTGATCCCCGGATAATCATTGCTGACCGCCAGCACATTTGCGTTTTCCCAGCCCCAGAAGGCATATTCCTTTGGCGGCTTTTGATCTGCCAGCCGCCAGTCAGAGCCCTCTTCCAGGCCATGCTCTGTAAGAAATCGGTCAGGAACTGTGACATATTTTATAGGCTCTTTTCCGTTTTCCCCGGTGTTTTCTTCGACCAATGTAACAGAGACCATCGGCTCTTTTACCTGTCCGGTTTCACTGCAGGTTTCCTCACAGCCGTAATCTCCGTCAAAAATCTGTTTTATTTTCCACATATCAGCCTCTTTTCCGGCGCGTTATCCACCTTTTGATCTAATATATTTTAGAAATACCGGATAACTTATAATGCTTTTGAAACGCCTCTAAATCCTTCTCATTCCGGATCAGCATAACATCCGTGAAATGCCCGGTCTGCCTGTCCAAAAAGCCTGCGACCTGCTCTCCGGTACAGATTGAGCACTTCAGAACCGCCTGCTGACGCTCCGGGTCATAAGATGGAAATGAAATCGCTGTTTTCCTTTGAAATAGCATGGATGGTTCCTTTCTCTGTTCCTTATGTATCCGTAACTTTCTGATTGCAGATCCAGCCTTGCCTGTTATAATCAAGGCATCGAAACTACTATAACGGAAGGCACTCTTTTTTCTATCATCATATTAGTACGCATCCATGAAAATGTCAAAATCCCTTGCATTTCCGCTCTACCACACAATCTATACAAAAGTAATTGACAAAGCTGTTCCAGCGTGACAAGTCAACTATTTCAAGACATATAAAAAATATATTTGAAGAAGGCGAATTAGCACAATCGGCAACTGTTGCAAAATTTGCAACAACTGCCATCTGTAATATATAACAATAATACAAAACCGCTCCCGCATTTAATTTTGATGCAATCAGCTATAAATGTGTCTTTCTACTTGGCTAAGTAGAAAAGCATGCATAGCCTGCATCAAAATTAAATGCAGAAGCGGTTGTATATGTGTATATGCAATCCTATACTATATTCATTCATTTCTATTCCTTATAATGCTTCAGCACCATCACGGAAGTCGGCGGAAGAGTCAGCGTCAGCTTACCGGCCACAACATTGTATGTTTCCTTCTCTACCGTGAAACCGCTGTTACTTGTCAGGATCAGACGTTCCATCTTACAATCGCGCGGAATACCGAATTCCCAGACAAGGATATCCTTTGTCACGTCATTGTATCCGTTATTGACTACGATCAGGCACTGCTCCTCTTTGTTAAATCGCGCATAGGAGATAAAATTGTAATCTCCCGCAGCCTTTTTGATCGAGCCTGTGAGAAGCTCCCGGTTTTCCTTGTGGATACGGATCATTTCCCGGTGGAAATCGATCAGCTCCTGATCTTCATGTCCCCATGGGTAGGTTCTTCTGTTATCCGGATCGGTAAAGCCACAGACACCTGCCTCGTCACCATAGTAGATCGTTGGTGCGCCCGGCCATGTCATCTGAATCGCAACAGCTTCACGCAGAACAGCCTTGTTGACACCCTGATTGGCTGCTTCACAGCCCATTGTGTTCACACGACCGACCTTTTTGTTGGTTCTTGTCAGAAAACGCGAATGATCGTGGTTGGAAAGCTCATTCATTGCGATCTGCAAAGATGGTGTTGTCATTGCAGCGCTGTGGTGGATCATCGCGCCCCAGAAGCTGTCCGCATTTCCGTATAAATCCTCACGGTAATCGTCACTGTGCTTCTGCATGCCCGTCAAAAACCAGGTAACAGGCTCCATAAAAGCGTCATAGTTCATGACCGTATCCCATTCACAGTTCTCGATCCATTCCTTCGGAGAACCGTAATGCTCTGCCAGAACGATCGCATTCGGATTTGCCTGTCTGACCGCATTTCGGAAATCTTTCCAGAACCGGTGGTTCATTTCCGGCGAATGTCCGAGATCCGCAGCCACGTCAAGACGCCAGCCATCCGCATTATACGGCGGAGATACCCATTTCTGTCCGATGTGCAGTACATAATCGTAGAGTTCACGCGAGCCTTCGTAATTCAGCTTAGGCAGTGTATCATGTCCCCACCAGCCATCATAAGAACCGTTATACGGCCACTGGTTTGGGTCATAAAAATGGAAATAATCACGATATGGACTGTCAGCGGAAACATAAGCCCCTTTCGGATAACCCTCAAAGTTCTCATAGACACGCTCTCTGTCCATCCATTTATTGAAAGAACCGCAGTGGTTGAATACGCCGTCTAAGATTACCTTCATGCCACGCTTATGCGCTTCCTCGACAACCTGTGCAAACAACTCATTGGAAGCATCCAGATTCTTCTTATTGGCAACACGGTTGATATATTTCGTTGCATAACGGTTTTCCATCTGACCGGGCTGCAGAAGATCACCCCTGTCATCTACGATCTTACCGATATGCGGATCGATATTATCATAATCCTGTATATCATATTTATGATTGGAAGGCGATACGAAAAGCGGATTGAAATAAATGACATCCACGCCCAGATCCTGCAGATAGTCCATTTTCTGCAAAACGCCTGCCAGGTCACCACCGTAAAATTCACGCACGCCCATAACAGCCGGATATTTTCCCCAGTCCGTTACACGGTTTACATGCTCTCCGATATAAGTATATTCGTCTGTAAGCACGTCATTATCCGGATCGCCGTTATAGAAACGATCAATATAGATCTGATACATGACTGCACCTTTTGCCCAGGCAGGTACTTTCTGACCGGGAATCAGTGTAAATTTATAATAATCCTGCACGTCTCTCGTCACGCCGCGCAGGTCAAAAAAGCAATAGACTTTTCCCACATGAATCTCAAAATAATATTCATATTTCTGGTCATCCAGTGCTACTTCGATCTCGTAATAATCAAACTGTTCATCCTGTGATGCCTTCGACATGAGCAGCTTTTCATTATTGTGTACAAACAACACATAGTCTACATTGTTGATCGCACTGCGAAATCTGATCTTCACTTTTGAAAAAGGTTCCGGCTCCTGTGGAGAAATATAATCTGCCGTCATATCGGAAAATAAAGCCCTCTTATTAAAAACCGGCCGCATAGATGCGATATAGCGCAGATTCTTTTCTATCTGTTCATATTGTTGATAATCCATTACGAAACCCTCCCTATTTCTCTATATTTTATAGTATATGCAAAGTAAGTTCAATAGTTTTTCCACCCGAAACGGTCGAAAGACCAGTTAACAAGTTAACTGGTCTTTCGGAGAAGGTATTTCTTTCTTATGGGGTATAGCAA
>URUD01000063.1 GCA_900550935.1 uncultured Roseburia sp. | reverse complement strand
TACTGGTATCAACCTCTCCCCCAGTCGGCACATATCGGGAAAATGCAAAAACCTTTACGTTCGCTTTTACTACGGCATCCATGATATCCGGTATTTCTTCCCGGTTTGTCGCTGATACCGTACTCATAATAACACTTTTGATCCCTGCCCGGTTCAGACACCCGATCTTTTCCAATGTCAGATCAAAACTGCCCGGTTTGCGGAAACAGTCGTGTGTTTTTTTCATTCCATCCAGTGACATCTGATATTTCTCACAACCGCACACTTTTAACATCCGGCAGATCTCATCATCCAGATGAAACGGATTTCCCACCAGGGTAAATGGGTTGTTTTTGCTTTTTAAGAGCACCATCAGTTTCCAGAAATCAGGATGAAGGATAGGATCTCCGCCAGTAATATAAAAATAAGGGATCCGGTTATAAACTTTGCAGAAATCTTCGCAGTTTGCGATCACTTCCTGCATCTGCTTATAGGTCATACTCTTAAGTTCCCTGCAGCCCTCTCCTGAAAAAATATAACAATGTTTACAACGCTGGTCACATTCATCGGTAATGTGCCACTGAAAAGAGAAGTATGACTTTTCTCCAAGATACTGACTCATCCTATCCGCCTCCCTTTCAACGCTTCTTACTTGTCAGATGCTCCGCATGCTGTTCCACATGCTGCCGGTTTCTCAGCTGGTGCATCCGATGCTCCACACGCTGTTCCGCATGCCGCACCTGTCTGTTTGCTGTTCTCTTTGTTCCATCCAAAAATGTTTGATAATGCCATTTTCGTTTTCTCCTGTTAAAATTAGTTATGGGCTTTTGCCCTGTTGCATGTTTAGCATACCAATAGATTGTTTTCCAAAAAAGTACGCACCTTTATGTGCGTTAGGCATATAAAAGTGGCTATTTCGTATTTTCGGGCTTTTTCAGAACTTGAAGTAATTGTAATGTTTCCCCAGTTAAAGTATAATAATTTTTAACGATAAAATTCACGGCATCACAAGATACGGAGGACACTTATGAAACAGATGAAAAGATTATTATGCGGCTTATTGATGATCTGTATGGTAATTATCGGAATCGCTATTATGCCGCAGACTGTACAGGCAAAAACAGCCAGTGGAAATGATGGAGAAATCCACTGGGAAATAAAAGGGGATACGCTGACACTTAGTGCCGTAAAAGGAACAGAAGGCAGAATGAATAACTACGGATATTATTGGGATGAAGAAACGCAACAGACGATAGAATACCCAGATGCACCGTGGACAAAATCCAGTTCCATGAAAAATGTAAAAAATATCGTATTAAAAAATGGTATCACTGCATTAGGAAATATGGCATTTACCTTTAATACATCTGTTCAGGAAATGACAATAGCAGGAAGCATTAAGAAAATTCCTTCTATGTTTTGTTGGAATGCTAAAATTGATCGTTTAATTGTTTGTGATGGTGTAGAAGAAATATCCGATACTGCTTTTATGAACAGCAAAATTTATCATGCCATATTACCAAAAAGTATAACAAAAATAGATATATCCGCGTTTTGTACTATTGCTGATGGTTCAAGTACTTATTTATCAGATGTATATGGATATAGTTCTTCTGTTGCATATAACTTTGTCAAAAATTACAATAAATTAGCGGCTGAAACATATCAAAACGGAAGTTGTTCGGATGGAAAGATATGGGTTATAGTAGATAAGAATGGAAATCATTCAAAAGCTATTAAATTTCATAAGCTCAATGCATCCTCTGCTCTTTCCAAGGCAAAAGCACCATCTTCCCTTTCTGTAAATAAAGGAAAAAGCAAGATGCTAAAAATCTCATTACCTGATGAATTTACACAAGTAGCAAAATATACGGGCAATCCTGCTGATGTCAAGGTAACATTCAAATCCAACAATCCAAAGACAGTAACGGTATCATCCAACGGTAAGGTAACCGGGAAGAAAAAAGGTACCGCAAAAATCCGTGTATCTATGCAGATAAAAGCGGGAGCAAAGAAAACGGTATCTGTTAAAGTTACTGTAAAATAACATAGGCACCTTTTTGTAACTGATAGACAGCCGAATATTCTTATGTTACACTCTATTTGATACTTAGATCATATAAAATACCAAGGAAAGAGATGGCTGTATTTATGCGGACAAAGGATGAATTACCGGAATGTCCCGTTGCTACTACGGTTCAGCTTATCGGGAGCAAATGGAAGTTATTGATCATGCGGAATCTCTTAGAACGTCCCTGGAGATTTAACGAATTAAAAAAGAGCTTAGACGGGATCAGTCAGAAGGTACTGACCGATAGTCTACGCTCTATGGAAGATGATGGACTGATCACAAGAATAGTCTATCCGGAGGTTCCACCACATGTGGAATATGCACTCAGTGATCTTGGAGAGACGATGCGCCCGATTCTCACTGCAATGCAGGAATGGGGAACGAATTATAAAAATACTTTATCCTGATGTTCAAAACGGAGAATGATCTGTCCGACATCTTTACCATGTGCTTCAATATTGAATTTTACTTACATTGACGCTGTAGACTGTATCATTCCTGTCATTTCCGCAAATTTATTTATGGGATCTTCGCCGTTTTCTCTGCACATTTCATTGAATTTTTCTACATCGTCTCCAACCATATATGGCTTTCCATCGTCTCCGACAAACCATGATATTCCTGTTTCTTTCTCTGTATATCTCTGGTCGATCAATGCCTTTTCTGCCAGAGAGGTCCCGTCTTTTGCGTAAACTGTCATTCCATTTGAGTCGAGATAATGATAGGTATTCGTATTGGTCTCCGGCTCTTTGGTCTGTGTTTCGTTTGTATGCTGCTTATCGTAATTTCTTCTATACCAGTTTCCGTCCTTTAAAAGTTCTGACATTTTTTCTACGTATCGTTTCACTGCTGCCGCCTGAATGGAACTAGGCACCACATAATCGTTGCCAACTTCATTTATTTTTCCATTTACCAGTTCACAATGCGTCCCGTTTATCACAAATTCTTTGCTGGTATCGACACCCTGGGACGAAAGAAAATCTAAAATATAATCGATATAGGGATCCATCATACTTGAAAAATACTGCTGATCCGCAAAATGGATCAGGGAACTTAAGCCTCCGACCATCATATTGCACCTCTCGTCATCTGCCTGGCTTCCCTTTCCGTAGCCCTCTCCCCAGACACAATCTTCCTGTACGGTCACGCTGTATCCATTTCCAAGATCAAATCTGCTTCCAATTCCGATCGTGATGCTGTTTGTTTCAGGATCATACGGTTGATACCCTCTGGTTTTAAATGGCTGCTGTATGGTTCCGAAAGTTTGGATCTCAGACGGCAGATAAGTCATGCCCGTAATTGCGGTAAACGTTTTCTGCCCATTTACATAAAAAGAAGTATGGGTTGCGCTGTCTATATTCACTGTGATCTCAACTTTCTCAGCGTCGGTAAATGGATTCTGTCCGGTCATTCCGGTTCCATATACATAAAGCATTCTTTCAAACTGATATCTTGTATGCACATCAAAATAATTCAGTGTTTCTGTATCTTCTCCCTTTACATCTCCATTGCAAAAATCAACAAACTCATTTTTACTGCCATCTTTGGTAGATAGCTTACCGGTCTTTGTGTTATAAATGAAATGATACGAACTTCCTACTCCCGTTACATTCATAAAATGTTTCTCCTTCCTGTCTTTCCATGATACTGATCACACTTTTCCATACAAAAATGGCACCAAAACAAAAGGAACTCAATCCTTTGATCTTGATGCCATCCATAGCTTTCTGTGATCCAATTTTTTAATATCCAAAGCATAGATCCTATTTTATATGCTTCTTTTTATCATATCGGGAGCGATCACAGCTTTCTTTATGAAGCATGTCATGAATTGTCTGTTTTCTGTTACAGATCATCATTTTTCTGATCATGCTTATACACCTTACGGTCAGATACATAGGGATGCTACAGCACCATTCCCCATAACCATGATGAAATAAATGGTTGAAAAAAGAACATAACTAAACCGACTGTGCCACATATCATATAAAAATCACACATTTTTGAATTTAACAAGATTCTCTTTGTAAATTTATTTGTTATCCATTGTGCAATAAAATAACCAACTATAGTACCAATCGTATTTGTTATAACATCGTTTATGTCAGTAGTTCTAAATGTAAAAATCTGTATGATTTCAATGAACAGTGTTGTTAGTAATCCCATTAAGGCAACATTTTTTATTTTTCTAAATTTATCCCATAATATTGGCAAAAAGAAGCCGAATGGAACAAACAAAAGTATATTCAGACACGCGTTTATAAAATCCGATGCCATATCAACAAAAGGAATTATATTTACTGCAAAATCGATTTTCAAAGACGTTACACTTGGAAAACCCACAAGTGCTAAAAGTGCAGTAAGATAAAAGCCAAATACCATATAGATAATGGTTCGCTTCCAGCTATGAAACCAAATCTTATTATAGATACACCAAAGAGGAATTATAAAAACCGCTGCTGCCATAATTTCAATAAGTGTGCTATATATTCTATACATTTCGTTCCTCCATATAAATTCTAATTTATCCCTTTGTTTATTTTTCTGATATAAATATACTGCATTTGCATCAGACTGTAAACAAAATCCGCGGTATGCACCGTAGACTGATCGTAGATCCTGTAATAAATGCGCCTTTCTCGCTCATCAAAAGCTCTGCCACATTTGCCACTTCGTCCGCGGTTCCCGGTCTTCCCGCCGGGCATTTTGCAAACATATTTTTATAAAAATCGCCACGCGGTCCGTTAAATTCGTCCACAGCAAACGGTGTCACAATATTTCAAGATTTAACAGCTCTTCGGTCGGTGTTGTTGCAAGAGCTTCGTCCTCTTCTTCGGTAAGCTGAGGCATTCTCCATCCGGATTGACTGGAAATGGTAACTCCACAGCCGCCTTCTGCAATTACTTTTCCGACTTCTTCCAGTAAAACAGCCGTTCCGTACAGATCGACTTTTAAGATTGCTTTGATTGGAGCCTGACTTGGGGAAACACCTGCTCCGTTCACAAGCATTTTGATCTCGCCATACTCGTTTGCTTTTGCGATCAGTGACAGGATCGATTCTCTGGAAGAAAGATCCATCTCCACCGGCTCTACATCAAACCCGGCATTGTTCATGATCTCTGCAATCGCCTTTGCATTATTTATATTTTTATCACCCATCACGATTTTTTTCCCATATCCAATCCTGCGTGCAATCGCCATGGAAATCTGTCCTGCGCCTGTTACGATCATTACCTCTTTTTTGCTCATAATCTTTATCCTTCCTTTCGTCCTGACTATTTTACATTTTTCTTTGCCCAGTCAGCCACTGCAGATCCTGCTTTTGCCGCATCTGCACCATGAACAGCAATACCTGATCCAAATGTCGCACCTTTACAGATTTTTCTGAGGTCACGTTCACTGTTTCCAAGTCCGCTTCCCTCATGTGTCATGAGTGCCATCACTTTTTTCCCTGTAAAATCCAGTCTTTCAAGCTGGGTAAATACCGCTACCGGATAAGTTCCCCACCAACAGGGACCACACACGAAAATGTTGTCATACTCTGAAATATCTTCCAGATATTTTTTCAATTCCGGTCTCGCATTTTCCTTTAACTCGCGGCTTGCTTCCTCCGTGCATTTGTAATAGTCCGTGGAATATTCATTTACCATCTCAACCTCAAAAAGGTCGCCGCCTACTGCATCCTGGATAAACTCAGCACAAATTTCTGTATTGCCTTTCTTTAGATCGACAATGTTTCCATTTACATAATTTTCGCCTTTTCTTGAATAATAGATAATTAAATTTTTAGCCATATATACCTCCATGTTTTGCGAAGCAAAATCCAAGTCTCGTATTGCTTCTTCGTTTTGTTGGCTTCATCATAATTCAATTCCGCTTCTCCATCAAATCTTTCTTCTTATCATATTGATAATTATAACTAATCATTATATAATGGATCTGATTTTAGAATCACAAGGAACTATGAAATATAGAATCACATCAGGAACGGAGGAATATCTATGCTGCTGCGTCAAATAGAGTATTTTCAGGCTGTCATTGAAAACGGAAATTTCTATCTGGCTGCCGAACAGTGCAACGTCTCGCAGTCTGCCATTTCCCAGCAGATCAAAAAATTAGAGAACGAACTCGGCGTAAAGCTTTTAGAACGGCATAACCGCACGTTTTCCCTGACTCCTGCCGGAGAACATTTTTACCGGAAGAGCCTTATCATATCGGGAGATTTAAAACAACTTGTCCGTGAAACAAAAAGAATTGCAGATAACGATAATGCTGTTTTAAGAATTGGATACTATAAAGGTTATCATGGAAACGAGCTCTCAGAAGCGATCGCCCTGTTTTCTGAAAAGCACCCTGCTGTAGAGGTAAAGATCATGGTCGGAAGCCATGAGGAATTGTATCATGCCATGGAAAATGGCACGGTTGACCTTGCGATCAATGATCAAAGACGTGCTTTTTCGGATGCGTACAATAATGAGATCCTTGCAGAAAGCAGGATCTATATTGAAATTTCTTCCAAAAATCCACTTAGTAAATTAAGCTCACTGGAAACGGAAGACTTAAAAAATACGCCCTGTATTCTTGTGATCAATCAGACCGGGCAAAAAGAAGAACAGGATTATTACGAAACTATCATCGGATTACAGGGCGATTTTCTCTTTGCAGACACCGTGCAGGAAGCCCGGCTTAAGATCATAACCGGGCAAGGATATCTGCCGGTAGATGTGATCGGGGAGCAGGTCTGGTTTGATACTTCGGTCAGCAGAATACCTCTCGTAAGGAACCAATCCCCTGTCAGAAAAATTTACTGTGCCTTCTGGAAAAAAGATAATTCCGGGTATTATATTGAAGAATTTGCCCAGATCCTCAGAAACTGCTTTTCCTGCCAGGGTTAAAGAAAGCACTCAATCTGCATATTTTTTCTACTCATCCGGCAAAACCATTGTATCATCCCCGTCATCATGGACTTTTTATAAATACTGACTAAACTCTATCCTTTCCCTGTTTGGTCCTTCTATGATAAAGAACCGCACTCCATTTTCCCAGAATGGAAGAAAATGAATGGTATCCTTCGTCGTGTTGATCTGCTTATTTTCAATATACCGGTAGACTTCTTCAATGTCCTTTACATTGATTGCCACATGGTCAATGGCTCCGCTTTCCAGTTTTGCAGTCTTATTTTCATAGGTTTCGATCACAAGCGTTTCCAGTTTTAAGAACGCAACTTTTTCCCCTGCCTCCTTGTTAACCGTCCGGAGTGCAACTTCAAACCCAAGTTCCTTATAAAACGCAATTGTTTTTTCAATATCATTTGTCGGAATCCCGATGTGCTGAATTCCTGTTGTATATGTTTTCAGATCCATTTATCTATCCATCCTTTCTTTTACCTCGCTCAGTGACGGCATTGCCGGTATTGCACCTTTTTTTTCTACACAAAGGCTTGCTACGGCATTTCCAAACCGTACATATTCCTTCAGTTCTTCCATGGTAAACATCTCCGGCTGCTTTTCTGCTTTACTGATGCAATATAAAAAGCCTCCCCAGAATGAATCGCCTGCACCATTTGTATCGACCACACTGCTGGAAAATCCTGGTATCTGTGCCTCTCCCTCTTTACAATAAAGATAAGCTCCTTTGCTTCCAAGCGTTACTACAACGATCTTTACGCCCTTCTGAAACAAAATTTCTGCCGCTTTTTGTGGCTCTTTTTCACCTGTCAGTAATTCGGTTTCTTCATCCGAAATTTTCATCATATCTACATATGGAACAAGACTGCGCATCTGTGCTTTTGCCGTCTCTTCATCCTTCCATAAAGAAGCTCTGTAGTTCGGATCATACGAGATGATACTTCCTTTTTCTTTTGCACGGCGTATCGCATAAAACGTTGTATCTCTTGCTGGTTGTTCCGTCAGGGAAAGAGAACCTATATGAAACACTTTCGTCTGATCGAGAATGTCAACATTAATCTCCTCTTTTTCAATTTTTGTATCTGCTCCCGGTTTTCTTGCAAAAGAAAAAGACCGTTCCCCATTTTCTGCAACGCTTACAAAAGCAAGTGTTGTAAAATAATTTTCATCCAAAATCATCCCGTCTGCCTCAACCTTTTCGTTTTCCAGTACAGACTTCAAAAACTCTCCGTGCATGTCTTTTCCCGCTTTCCCTATAAAAGCAGTATGTGCACCAAGTTTGGCTGCAGCAACCGCAACATTAGCAGGTGCTCCTCCCGGATTCTGTGCAAATAAGGTCTGTCCCTCCTCATTCACTCCCTGCCAGGTAAAATCGATCAGAATCTCACCAAAAGTTGCAATATCATACAAAGAGCTTTTCACCGCATCAAAAGTATCCGCCAAAAGGCCATTTTCGAGCAATTTTTCCAAAATATGGCTGCACTCCTTTTCTTCGTCCATATGGATGTGCAGTTCTCCAAACTCAAATTCCGGCATGCTGAGCACACCTAACATAGACTTTGCATTTACTATATATCTGCCGCTGCAAAGTTCGACATCACACGGGATCTGTTCTGCTATATTGACCAGTTTTCTTGCATTCTGCATCGTTCCCAATATTACTTTTGCAATCATATAAACCTCCATTTTTCACACTGTTTTTTTAAGCAAATAAGCTAATGAACATGGCACAGATAAGGCCTGTCAATCCAATGATCGTCTCCATCACAGTCCATGATTTCAAAGTTGTCTTCTCATCAATCTCAAGCAGCGAACTGACCAGCCAGAATCCGGAATCATTCACATGGCTGAATGCTGTTGCGCCTCCAGTGATCGCACATACCATCGCTGCCAGATAGAGTGGGGGCAGAGCTGCCACCGCTGGCATGGATGCCATGATTCCTGCAGCCATCGTCATTGCAACCACCGCTGCACCCACCGAAGCTCTCACCAGTGCTGCGATCAGAAATGCGACTAAAATCAACGGCAGCCCACTTTTTTCCAGTGCCGGTCCTATGATATCTCCCATTCCGCAATTCTGAAGAACCCAGCGGATAATACCGCCTCCGGTGATCACTAAAAGAATCTGGCCGGTCGGGCGTAGCGAGCGGTCCATGATCTTCTTTAACTGTTCCCCCTCATATCCCTGTTTTTTGCCAAGAAAATACATCGCACAGAGGACTGCAATGATCAGTGCAACAAAGGGCGTACCCACAAATTCGATCACCGGACGTATTCCATCCAATACAGGAATATATTCCGAAAGAGTATTGCATAAAATAAGTACCAGAGGAACAAGAATAATTGCGATCACGGTGGAGAATTTCGGCAGATCCGCTTCTTCCTCTTCTCTTACCTCTGAAACCGCGGATGGCAGTCCTGTATGAATTTTGTTTCCAATGAACTTTGACCACAAAATCCCGGCAAAAACCAGGGATAAAATTCCGGTGGGCACACCGACTGCAATCATGATCCCGAGATCTACACCAAGCATGTTTGCAACCAGCACCGAACCGGCGGATGGCGGAATAAATGCAAATCCGGTCGCAAGTCCTGCCAGAAGTGGAATCACATAATATAATGTAGATTTCTTTGTTTTCTTCGCCAGTCCAAATGCAAGCGGAATTAAAATCACAACCCCGGCCTCAAAGAAAACGGTTGTTCCAACGACCAGTCCTGTAATTCCAAGTGCAAGTCCTGCTTTTTTCTCTCCAAATCGGTTCACCAATGTCTGTGCAACACACTGGGCTCCTCCTGATACTTCCAGTATGCCCCCAAACAATGACCCAAGACCGATCAGTAAAATGATTCCCTGTAGTGTTTCACCCGCCCCCTTCTCCACCGTATTTACCAGTGTTGGGATCGGCATTCCCGCTCCAAGTCCGATCACTAACGCAGAAATCAGCAGGGACAATACCGGATGAAACTTAAATTTGATGATCAGTAACAGCAATAATGCTATTCCTGCCACTGCTGCGATCAACAGTCTTGTAGGTTCTGCTGCAAATACCGCTTCTGTCATTTCAATTACCCTCCCATACATGTAAATTATCGAACGTACTTGTGTACAGTTGCCCTCACAGCACCCGGACCGGAGATCATCTCGCAGAACATATCTTCAATCTTTTTACCAACTCCATCTTTATAAAGATCCGTAAAGAAAATACGTTCATTGGATAATATTGGTTTTAACTGGTCATTAAACGTCTCCGGTTTTCCAACCACAATATCGCCAAGCTGTTTTGTCAGTTCTTCATTCATCGGGTCCGGTGCAAGCTCAAACTTTTTACCCTCATCGTCCACTGCCAGCATATATCTGAGCCATCCTGCAATTCCAAGCGGGATTGCTGTCAGTTTTGATGCATCTCCATATTTTGCAACATATGCTTTTATGGTTTCACCAAAACGGATCCCTACCATCTGTGACACATCTACTGCCAGGCGAAGATTTGTATCTCCCAGGTACTCATTCGGGAAGCGGTCATTGAAAAGTTCATCCACAAATGCCTGCGGTGATAGAATTCCAGGATCTGCAACAACAGGGAGTCCTTCATCATAAGCCACCATACGAGCCATCTTCATCATATCCTCGTTTGTATTGAGCATATGTGCAAATAAATCATATCCCAATACAACTCCCAACGGACCTGTTGCGGAATGAACCGGATTTAAACATACCGTTACCTTCATTCTTTCAGAAAGATTTACTGTATTCCGGTCGGCAAGGTAAACACCAAAACCTTTTTCTAAAGCCGGACGTCCATTCGGGAAGCTGTCTTCGATCACAAGGTACTGCGGTTTCTCTGCATTGACAAATGGTGCAATGTATGTCTTCTTCCCTGTGATGACCGGCTGCATATCTTCTACACCAAGTGCTTCTAAATCTGCTGCAATCTGTTCGCTCGGACGTGGAGTGATCTTATCGATCATCGTCCATGGAAAAGCTACGACCTTTTCATCACTAATATATTGAATAAAACCTGCATCTACAAACCCCTCTTTTTTCCACTCTTCTGCCATCGTAAGTACAGACTCGCGCAGTTTTGCGCCGTTTTTAGAACAGTTATCCATAGATACCAATGCCAGCGGATATTTTCCTGCTCTATATCTTTCAAAGAGCATTGCTACCAGCACTGCCATTGCCCCTGAGGCCTGATCCGGACCATTCTTGATATCAGCCTCCACAAATGGGAACCACGTTCCATCGGCTTTCTGAAGCGCATACCCTTTTTCCGTAATTGTAAACGATACCATCTGTAATGACGGACTTCTGAAAATTTCTTTCAGTCGGTTCCACTGTACCTTATCCGATGACTGTGCTTTTATGGCTTCTGCAAGTGAGCCAAGTACTTTATATTCCCTTGTTCCGTCTCCGTGCAATATTACACTCAATCCCAGATTGTCATACGGTTCATAGATCTTATCTACCACATCATAGTCAAATGTCTCCACGCAGGTGATCCCTTTGTCCGTCAGCGGGACAGGGGTAAGCGCACGAGAAAGCGCAACGATTTTTTGGATATAGGCCGGTGTCGTGCCGCAGCATCCGCCCACGATATGCACGCCTTGCCGGATATAGGCAGCCATATCGGCGGCGAATTCGTCCGGCAGTGTCCCATAGACCGCTTTCCCGTCGGTTTCCTGCGGCAGACCGGCGTTCGGCTTGAGCAGCACCGGAATCGAAGCGTTAGCTAAGAGCTCCGCGACAACGCCTTGCATCTGCTTTGGTTCCAACGAACAATTCGCGCCGATGGCATCCGCACCCATGCCTTCCGCCATGGCGACCATAGCTGCCGGAGACGCGCCGGTCATCAGCTTGCCGTCCTCACCGTAAGCATTGGAGACAAAAACCGGAAGCTTGCAGTTTTCTTTGGCGGCGAGCAGGGCAGCCTTGGTCTCGTAGCTGTCACTCATGGTTTCGATATAGATGAGATCAACTCCGTTTGCCGCGCCGAGGCGCACAACCTCCGCGAATAGGCTGACTGCGTCCTCAAAGGCAAGATCGCCGTAAGGCTTAAGCAACTTGCCGCAGGGGCCGATATCCAGCGCGATATATTTTGGCTGCGGAGCAGCGGCTTTGTCGCGGGCGATTTTGGCGTTCTGAACAGCGGCAGCGATGATCTCTGCAAGTTCTTCGTGTGTGAACTTCAGCGCATTCGCGCCGAAGGTGTTTGTCGCGACGACGTGGCTTCCGGCCTCAAAATACGATTTTTGAATTTTTTGAATGATTTCCGGATGCACGAGATTCCAACGTTCCGGGTATTCTCCGGGCGCGAGTCCGGCTTCCTGCAGCAGCGTACCCATGCCGCCGTCCAGATAAAGCAGATGTTCCTGCATATAGTCTAAGATATTCATGGTATTCATACGCGATCCCTCCGATTATCGTGTTTGTAGATGGAAACACGGCAGCGATCAGCAGCGCTGCCGCGAATATATGCGTGTTTCCGCGCCTCCGGTCATAAGAGGCGGTCATCATGGCTGCCGAAACGGGCAGTCCGTTTTGCGAACCGGTTTCCAAAGGCTGCTGCGAAGCGATTCATCATCATGGCTGCCGAAACAGGCAGTCCGTTTTGCCGCAGGCCGTACAGTTCGCATGCGTTTTTGCCTCTGTGCCGCTTATCTGAGAAGTCCGCGGCAAAAGTCCGATGAGCGCGGTTACAGATTTGCTCGGCGACATCAAGAGACTGTCATTGAGCGAAAGTCCGATTTTGCGGGGACAGTCCAACGCCCGAAAGAACGCCTTCTGTGCGTCGAGCGGAAAGTCTCCGTAGCCCGGGCTGAAGCGCGGACGGGTTTGATAGCCCTCTGCGGCATAGTCCGCGGCAAGTTCATCGCAAAACGCGTCACAAAGACTCTCGATGCGTTCCGCGCCGATCGCCTGCATACACAGCGCCTTCGTCGGGGAAAGCCGGCCGTATTTCGCGATGAGACGATCCGGCGCCAAACCGACTGTGGCCGCGAACAAGATCACCTTGTCGCAGCCCTGCAGATTACGGCAGAGCCCCTGACTGTCGGTTTGGAGAAAGCCTAGATCCAGCAGCGTTTCGGCGGACGGCTGCGTGTTCGCCTGTATGAGATCACATGCAGACGGCGCATTTTTGTCGGCAGCGATGCGCGCGGAAGCGGCTGCCGTTTTGGCTGGATTCTCTCGTACTGCTGTTCGAAGCGTTGCTGCACGCCAGCAGACCTTATAAACAAGCTGCGGCAGCAGTTCGGCAAGACAGTCCGCAAGCAGCTTGTCGAAAGCGTGTTCTGACTCGTCACCGCAGCGCATATAGCGCAGGATCTCGCGCCGGTTGACGGGCGGCTGCGCGAAAGTTTTGGTATGGATGATGGATTCCATTGGTGATGTCCTTTACATTTACGTCCGGTCTAATGATCGAGCGCGATTTTCGCGGATGCGAAGCAGTTACTTGCCGAGCATATCAGACAGGTTCGACTGAATCTTCTGCGCGACATCGGGCTTGTTCATGGAGTAAACATGTACATTGGTGACGTTGTTCGCGAACAGGTCGATGATCTGATCGGTCGCGTAGGCAATGCCCGCCTGCTTCATGGCCGCA
>URUD01000062.1 GCA_900550935.1 uncultured Roseburia sp. | reverse complement strand
TTATCCTACATCAGGGGGGATTTTGTCTATTGTCCTGTTTTACTGGTTCTGTTCAACAACCCCGGGGGATTCCCTTTTGTCCGATGAGCGAATGGACATCTTGATCTCTTTCAGCTGTCAGTATATATACCACGCAGAATATGGCTTTTCAAGGCTCCTGCGTAATTTTTTGTTCCTTTATCTGTCGATTTATGTTAAGCCCCTTACAGATGCTCAAATTGCAACGCTGCAAGCATTAGACACTCGCTCGGATGAACCGGATACGGACTGCCCGAAGCTCACCGAAGCGCAGCTCTCGCAATTTCAAAAAGCGCACCATTTTCAAGCCGAGCATCGGCAACTTCATCACAACTAATTTCTACTATTAAATTTCCAAAAAGCCCCTCAAAAAATGTTTTTTCAGAATGCAGGATAAAGCATCACCACCAAACTGGTGGCGATGCACCTACAAACCCGCACGGTGTGCGGCTTTTTCGAGAAAAAGTTTGGTGACGAAAATTAGATTTGGTGATAAATACATCACCAAATCTTTTAAAGGCATAGATTTCATGCCGCTTTTTCGATCACCAAACTTCTCACTACCCTAATAATTTGCTCAAATTTAAATTCTAATATTTCAAAATTCATCGTGACCGTCCGCGGTGATGCTTGGGTGCGCTGTTTTTGTTTTGTGCGCGGTATTTTGCAGCATAATCCGCTACGCTGCGCACTTCCTGCTCTTGTTGTGCAGCTGTACCGTCAAGAGTTTCCTGCGGTGAACGCTCCGGCTCTGGCTGCTCGCGTTGCTGCCGAATAACTTGAAGCCGTTCACGCACGCCGATCTGCTTCGTCGATGCAGCCGACTGCAGAAGATCCGCAGCGTACTTAACGACGGGCAATTCTTCTCCCAGGCGTTCCAGATCGGCTCGCAGTTCTGCTTGTTCTTGGCGAAGCTGCCTTATGCGTTGTAAAATGCTCTGCAACAAGGATTTTGCAGCTTCAATCGTGGCGCAGCCAAACTCGTACAGCACCGCAAACGCCTCTGTACGCTTCTGTAACGTGTTTTCGTGCTGTTCGGCTTGTTCCTTTCGCTTAACTCTCTCCCACGGCTTACAGCGTTCCACAGGCGCAGCAAGTGCTGTTTCTGCATCTTCCGCTTGTTGTATCGCCACGGAAAGCTCTTTACTTTCGCTTTCAAGGTCTCGAATAACATCTCTATACAGGCGTAAACGCTCACTGGTGGCATTATACAGTTCACCGTTCGCTACTTCCAAACTTCTTGAATGCTGCTCATTGAGCGCTTTGGTTTCCCGGTTGATCTCGCAGCGGTCTGATACCCGTCCTTCGCGTTCCATTTTGCGTGCTGCATAGCCCTCATGTATGGTCGGCTCCTGCTCTACCGCCTGCCGAGCATAACTCCTATGGTCGATCTGATGCTGCTGATCTAAACGTCGGTTACACTCTTCTGCCCATGCTGCACGCCATTCTTCAGCTTTACTGCGGTCATTCCAGTCATTAGCCGGTACTTTTTCGGTCTGCCAAAGCTTCTCGACACCCTTTCCTTTACGCACACGCACTTTTTGTTCGCCGGTCTCTGGGTCAATTAGCGGAATTTTCTGCCCGTTTGGGTCAAGCTTATAAATCGTGCGAGATTTTTCAGCCCATTTGCCATTTGGTTTAATAGCTCTCATTGTCAGCATGATATGAGCATGCGGGTTTCCGTCCCCTCTGTCATGCAGTGCCCAATCGGCACACATTCCTTCGTGAACAAAATTCTTCATGATGTACTCGCGCACGGTATCGATCTGCTCCTGCCGGGTAAATTCACACGGCAGCGCAACTTCCACTTCACGCGCAAGCTGCGCTGCAGAATGGGTTTCTTTGCGCTCTACTGCATCCCACAAAATGTTCCGATCAACAGCGAATATAGCCGGAGCATTTTCCGGCAGTAATACTTCGGAGAAAACCACGCCGGGTTTATTCGAGTAGTCAAATACCTTGCCGGTTGCTAAATCCGTGAGTTTTGTGCCGGAGCGATAAGCTGCACACGCAACGGCGCTGCGCCCTTTACCCCTGCTAATAATTTTAATTGAGCAATGATAAATCGCCACGTTTTTTCCTTTCTCAAATACAGCATAACGGTTTGCAAAGGAAGAGCCTTGCCCCTCGGAGAGCGCACGCAACTATCTGGGCTTCGCCCGGGTATAAGTGCGCCCTTATGGGATTTACTGCGAGATAATCTTTACCATAATTATACGCACTATTCTTGTGTTTTGTCAATAGCTATGATACAATATATAGAGTTAGTATTTTGAATTTCACATATAGAAAGGATAGTAGCCATGCCGAGAACTAAAAGAGATTACGCAGAACGTCTTGCGGAAATTGAGCAGCGCGAAGCTGCCGCAAAAGTAAAAATCGATGCAATTAGAGCCGAAAAACGCCGTCTGCAAAATAGGAAACGTGAAAAAGAACGCAAAGCACGTACCAAACGCCTGATTGAGATCGGCGCTGTGATGGAGCACGTTCTCGGCCGTCCAATCGAGCATGGTGATCTTCCGGCACTGCAAGAAGCCGTCGAACAGCTCGAACACGCCGAAAAAAGTCCCAAGTGGCTTTCTAGAAAAATTTGGAAAGATTAAAAAATGCCCCGCAGCTGCGGGGCATTTTTTATAACTATTTGGATTTGACCTTTTATCACTCCAACAATCTGCCAATATCTCGTTTAGCATATACCACACGAGCGACTGTCACTAACTTCTTTTCTTCATCCACCCAGTAAAATATCAAAAAATTCCGCACTAAAATTTTTCGGTATTCATGCTTCAGTGAACGGATCGGTTGATACACCGGAAGTGCATACGGAAACGTAAGTACGCTTTCCGCTGCGCCCACTAACTCCACCGCCAAACGATCTGCTGCAATAGGATTTTTCAGCTCCTCACTGATATAGCGCACGATCTCAATCATATCTCTCTGGGCAACTGGCAAATACTCCAGTTTATACGACACCTTATTTCCCTCCAATAGCAGCTTTCATCGCTTTAAGTACGTCTTTAGAGGAATAACGCCGGTCTGTCAGTTCCGCCTCTCGCTCAGCTTCTTGCAGTTTGAAAAAAATTTCGCTTTCACATTGCAGATTTTCAAACGCTTCCATGCTCAAAACAACCATATCACCGTACCCGTTTTTCGTTAAAAAAACAGGCTGTGCTGTTTCATGTACCGTTTTAGAAATATCAGCAAAGTTATTTCTCAAATCTGAAACAGGTCTAATCATATTCATACTCTCAACCTCCCTATTCAAAATTTTATCATAATTACGCTAAGATTTCAATACTGCTCGCAAAATTTTGCAGCCTTAATTTTTTCTTTTTCCCGTTAAGCGTTCATACAAAGACAGTGGTCTACTCATTTCTTCTTCGAGCTGCTGCGCACGTTCTTCAGTCTGCCGGAGCTTGTCCTCTGCTTCTCGCGCAGCATTTTCAGCCTCCTGAAGCTTATCCAGCGCCTCTTTTGCAGTGCTTTCGAGCTGCTCCACGCGCTTGGTACGCTCCTCCAGAAGGAGCTTCTGCTGCTCCGCACCGGCTATGGCTACCGCCTTTTCTGCTTTCCATTCCGACAATTCAGCAATACGATCCGCTTGCGCTGCCGTCTTCATCAACAACTGTTTTACTTGTTCTTCTAAAGCTTCAATTTGTTCATTCTTATCTTGCTGTATAACAGTCACGGGATTTTTTTGCCTTTTCTCGTCAAGAAAAGCAACCGCTTCTTCATCAAGAAATTGCTGCCTGCCGTCACGGATTATATGATTGCCAAGTTCTTTTTTATATCGAATAACCTGTTGCCTTACCGCTTCATAAGACACCCTTTTCTGTTCTGCATAATCTTTCAGTGAAACTGTTTTCATCTGCTCTTCCCCAACTTCAAATGCAAGTGTCTTGTACAGTGCTTGTACAAGCTTGTATTATGCTTATTTTATCGCATATACGGGGATTTTTCAAGTCTTTTTTCATTACTACAAGAAGAATGCTTAAAACTTCATCATCCAAACTGTATATATTTCCGGGATGGATATTTTGTTACTGCTATTTTATATGGCATATTTCTGTCTATTTCTTTTTCTTTATCCATATATATCAGTGGATAAGGAAGTTTTATTTCAATTTCCTTTCCAGAAGCTGTAGATATAGATGATAAAATACTATCTACTCTTTCATCAGTATCCATTAGAAGCTGCTGATCCAAGTAGGCAATAAAATCATCATTCTTACCTATTAAAGCCCAATCCGCAATCTGTAACTTTCCCGTTTCATTTTCTTCATTTTTAATTTTAATCGTTACTTCCATAATATACGAAAAAGGATCGGCAACACTCTGATCATTTCCTGACAGATCATACTTTGAAAAGTACTTTTCTTTTTCCATAACCTCATATCCTACAATTTTAACGCTATACCCTTCCGTATTTTCTTCCCATGAGCGAATATAACTTCCATTTAATCCCGCCCATTCATTCTCAGAATAATACTCAATTATAGGCTTTTCAGCAGTAATATTCACATAGGCAATTCTTACAGCTGCTCCGGCTAGCACAAATATTAAGGTATATGTCGCTATCTTTCTTTTCAATTTTGAATGTTTATTGTCGTTCATAGTCGACTACTTTCCCTTCTTCAATAAAATAAATGCTATCTGACAGTTCTTTTAATACCGAATAGTCATGACACGTTAAAATAATTAATGCGCCCCTTTCTTTTTCTTGTTGCAATATACACTTAACCATTTCCACGCCTTTGCTATCAAGAGCATTTGTGGGCTCATCGATCAATATAATATCTGGATGTTCCATAATTGCAGCCGCTATGCCCAATCGCTGCTTCATTCCTAACGAAAAGTATTTGTATTTTTTCTTTCCCGCATCAGCTAATTCTACTTTTTTTAATAAGTCCTTAATTTCTTCTCCTGAAACCTTATTTTTTACAGAAGCCATATATCTTAAATTGTCATAAGCAGAATACCCATCCAAAAACGCTGGACTATCAATAAGCACCCCTATACTTTCAGGAAAGTCCATTTCTTTTTTTAATTCTCTCCCATTGATAAAGACCTTTCCTTCCGTGGGGCGTATTAACCCACTGATAATTCGCATTATCATCGTCTTTCCTGAACCATTAATACCTTTAAGCCCTGTTATCTCCCCAGATTCAAATTCCAAAGACACATGATCAAGAACTTTAACCTTTTTTATTATTTTCGTTACGTTATCAACTTTAATATTCATAATTTTCCTCTTTTTCTATATAGTTAATTAAAATTCCGCGTCAAATGCTTCATCTATGTTTATTTATAATATCCGAATTTTTCAAATACAAATAACCAACCAGCATACATATGCTGGAAATCCAGGCTATAATTATTACCTCTACCCAAGCTATTTGTCCATTCGTTACTACTTCCACACTCCTTGCAAACATACTTACATTCGGAAAAAGAAGAACATTCTGCATATATGCACTCATAAGTAAAATAGCCGTGCTTACCAAATAACTAGCTAATCTAGAGATTACCATTGATACTGTTAACTGTATCATCCCAAGGCCAATTCCTACTGGAATAAGCATAAGCAGAGTTGGCATTATATTCCATGGTGGTTCCGTTACAAAGTCATACGAATTAAAACGAAAATACGGATAATATGTTCCTATTTCAAAACTTGCTTTTGCCCCCAACATAATTGCTGTTACCGAAAAACATGTAAGAGCAATTGTAAAATACACAAACACGGAAGCCGCGATCCATATACATTTAGAAATCCACCAATATTGTATTTTATTTGATAAAATAATTATATTTTTCCCAAACCCCATCAAATCCTCATAGGGGTATTCTAACGTTAATAATAAGAGGATTAGATATATAAGAATCCATATACTTGGAAAACTAAACTTAAACATGGAATTTACTATATTATTTTTATCGATTAATTCAATTGGCAGATTACCGGCACTTGTTCCTCCAAATAAAAAGCAAAGGTAATCTCCGACCGTAATATCAGCTGTAATCGGACTCGGAGTCATTCGTAGCGCTGCATCAAAATCAAAATACGCAAATATTGCCAGAATTGAAAAAAAGGCTCCTGTAAATAAATAAAACTTCCATTTTTTTAAAATTCCATTATTCAAATCACAGCGAACTATATTAATAAACATCATCTCTCCACCCTCTAAACCACGTAATAAATAAGGTTACACCAAGCATTGTAATCAATATTATCGTTACAATAACGATGTTTCCAGATGATTCTCCTCGCATAAAGTAAAAAGGTGAAAGATCAAGAGCTATGCGATTTGAAAAAAGCGAATCAAAAAAAGCTTTTTCAAAAAACAAGAACAAATAGGGAATTATCACAACAAAAAATTTGTTTTTTATAAAAAAGGAAAGACACATCGACAAATCTGCCCACAATCCGCAAAAAAGTCCTGGAATAAGAATAAAGATTATCATAAAAGCAAACGGTTCTGAATAAAAGATATTGGCTAAATACTGTCCATAATATTGACCCGAATATAATTGTTCCAATGGGTCTGGCTTATAGGCAGGAATATAGCACGCAGTTATAATTACATTAGTCAATAATGGAATAGCTGCTAAAAGGAAACCCGAAGTAAACGTAACGATATATTTTGCAAAATAATATCTCATCTGACCTTTTTTTAATGTCATTTGTCGTAAGTATCCGCTTTTACTCTCATCCGAAAGAGAAAAACTAAAGGGCAAAGTAGCTGCTAGAGGTAAAATAAAATAAAATATTGTGGTAAAAAATAAATCTCCAGAAATTGAACCAATCCAAACATTATAAAGAGAAATAGCATACGCGCTATTATCTTCAAAAAAATATCCATTTTCTGCACGAGGCTCTGCCGGATTGATTCCGCCAACACTTCCTCCAACCTCTAAAGATCTTGTAATTGCTACTGTTGATGTAATAAATACAAGAAATAGCATTATCGCCCAAAACGACTTTGTTTTTCGTAGTTTTTCAAATTCTATTTTCAAAATAGAGCTCAATTATTTTTCCTCCCATCATGTTTTCAATTTGTCTAGTTCGATTCCGAATCTATGATCTGAGGATTGTGTTGTTATTTCCAAATAAAGTTCATCGAGCGGAATATCATCTATCTTTACATAGTAGCAAAGGGTCATTTGGATGGTTTCCCCTTCATCAATCGTATAATGAAAATAATTATACATACCATCAGAATGTGGATTAGCATATGCTAACGGCATACCGTTGGCTACACGCCATTCTCCTCCATTCTGTGATCTGAATTTTTCTTTACTAAATTCTTCTTTAGAAGATAATACGTATTGATCTGAAAATAATTCTGGTGGATCACTTATCAGTCTAGCATTAACATTTTCAATCGTCAATTGAACAACCATTGGCCTAAAAGAACTGTCATATGTAGAAAAATCTGCCACGAATTCATCATAATTTAACCCAGTTTTTTCTATAGAATCATAAATTACTGCGCTATCCACAGTAAACACCATTTCACCTTCCCAATAAGCAAACACCTCTGTGCTCATAGGCGGTTTATCTCCCTGCTTTCGATGAGGAATACCTATAACACTGAGTTTTTCTCCCATTTTTCTTATAATTGGCGAAGAACCATCATATACGTTACCTGATCCCCACTCTTCTTGATCCGAAACCTCAGATTCAATATTTTTTTCATCGGTCTCTGTTTCCCGTATGGATTGTTTAGAATCATTTTCTTTAATTTCGGCAGCCTTACTCTCGTATAATTCTGGTTTTAATAATATTCCTACCACAGCTACTGTCAAAAAAAATGTAATTGTTGTCATAAATATTAAAAATTTGTTTTTCATTTTTAAATACCATAATTTCCTACAATTTTATTACATATATTTTTTAGTGCCCAAGAATCATCAAAATTCTTGGGCACCGTTTTAGCGCAAATTAACTTTTACCAATTTAATCTCTCAGAACCGTCTTCAACATAATCTTCGCTCCAAGCAATAGAAACATTACCCCATGACCAATGTGTTGCAGGATAATAAGTTTCTAAGCCTGCCATTAAATCTTTTGCATATCGGTCATGTTTAATTGTTTTTCCTCCATATGTAGTAACCTTGTAGTAATAAGAACTTGGGCTACGTGTACCTCCATACGGAGCTAGTGTGGTTCGGATATAAAAACCCTCTACAGGCATAGAATTATCTGTAACACGGAAGTATGTTGCAGAATTATCTCCCTTTCTCCACACAGTATTAACATGAGCGTATCTTGTTGTCCCTTCCCAACTGAATGTGTGATAATGATCTTGTGTAGCTGCACTTGCAGGAATAGCTAATATAGACATCAGCATCGCAATGGCACAAACGATTATTGCTAATCTTTTTGCTTTTTTCATAAAAGAGCCTCCTTGTAAAAACTGTAAGCCTACTCATCTACCAAATTTTGTACATTGGAATCACTCTTTCTTAAAATCAACAAAACGGCCTATTAATTACAGCATCAGCATAGCATACGTTTGTATCTTTGTAAATACTTTTGCATATTTTTCACTATTTTTTTAAATATTGTAAAAAACAATAATGCTTATTGATAGTTAAAATTGAGCAGCTCCAGCAGCAGTTAGAGAGCGAAAAGCAGCGACCGCTAACGCTGCGGGAAAGATTTTTCGGGCGGAAAAATTAAAAATAACACGAAAAAATGAGCCGGTTCCATGCTTGGACCCGGCTTTTTGCATTTCTAATTGCAAATTCAAAGCTCGAATAACGTTAAAATCGTCCACAGTACCCCTAAAATCGATTTTTATGGTAAAAGTACGAATTTACCCATTCAAAGCAAAAAGCGATTTTAGGCGATTTTAAAGTCATTTACAGCTATTTCGTATTTTCACGTGTAAGGTATCGGTTTTTTGCTCACCTGCATTGAAATAAGCCAAAATCATTATTTTGTCCAATTCAGGAGTGCCGGAAGTTGGGGGAAAGGGGCAAAAACGGCACAAAAGTTAGATTTTCAAAGATTTTTCGCAGATAGGGTGGTCGTGCCGACTACAAGATATGGTGTTTCGCTTTCGCATCTGCGTGAAACATCTTCTGAGCGGAATACCTAAAAAATTGAGTTGCCGTTCTCGTTCCTGGGCGCGTGCGCCCCTGTTCAGCAAATTTGCGCTGAGATTCTGCAAAAACGTCTTTGAATAGGCATTTTATGGGGCAGAAAGGTACTATTGCGCATTTGTGCGCTGCGGGGTGTGGGGCAGCAAGCCCCACCCTTTTGTCATCAGCGGCCGTAGGCCGCGTTGTCTCTTGATTGATAGACTTGATTACCTACTTGATTACGCCCTTGATTACCTACTTGATTACGGGTATCAAAAAAGCCAGTGTTTATGCGTGTTTTCAGACTTTAAGGTGAGAACAAAATTCCATTGAGGTGAGAACAAAATTCCATTGAGGTGAGAACAAAATTCCATTGAGGTGAGAATTTTTATTGACATTTTCTCACCTATATGTTACAATCGTTTCATCAAAGTATTTTAGCTACTAAGGTGATTATATGGCTCGAAAAAAAATAGACCAAATAATGGGGTTAGGTCATTTTGATAAGCTGACTGTACAAAAAAGTCGTCCTTTGTTCGCACTCTGGCGTTCCGATTTAACGCTTTCGGAATTTAAAATTTTAGATACCTATCTCGCAAGAATTAACAGCCGAGATTCCGAAAAAAGAGCCATTATTCTGGAAAAAGGTGAAATCGAAGATGCTCTTGGAGTTCAAAAAATCAATAATAAGGATTTAAAAGAACGTCTGAAACATCTCATGGGTAATGTTGTTGAACTTCCAGATAGTGATAGTCCAAATGGGTTTACATTAGTTACACTATTTGAAGAAGCTAAAGCCGAGCAAGACGAAGAAACCGGCTTATGGGAAATCAAATTGGAATGTACCCCAAAAGCCATGAAATACTTCTTTAATGTTGAACGTATCGGCTATTGGCAATACAAACTCCGTTCTATAACCTCTCTTACAAGCCGATACACTTACATCATGTTTACCTATCTCGAAAGCAATCGTAGATTCATGTCATGGAATATTAAGCTAAATGATTTGAAGCAGATTTTAGGCTGTGACCAAGAAGAATATGCTAAAGAGTTCAAGTATTTTAATCGTGACGTTTTAAAAAAGATTCAAAAGGAATTATTTGAAAAAACAGATTGCCGGTACACTTATGAACCCATAAAAAAGGGACGATCTGTAGCCGCAATTCATTTTATGCTTGAACCTTTGCCAAAAGAATATGAAGCTCCAGAGCAGCTTGAAATGCCCGGATTTACTGACTCTGAGCCCGTTTTTGATGTCTCGCAAAGCGAAACTGAGCGCCGCGATCTGTACCGCGACGCCCTCGCCCCTTATGCAATTACAGACGATCAAATCGATGAGCTCGTGCAGCTCGCGCGTAAGCATATCGATGCGCGTGGCCATTTTACCGGGAGCGCTCTGGATCAGCAGATTTACAATTATTTGTTATCCGCAAAACGTCACGCAAAAACAAATGCGCGCGGCGAAATCAAAAATATCTATCGCTACTTGCTGCCAATCATAGAAAGCAACGATATCGGGTGGTGATTATGTGGCTGCAACTTCGTTCAAACCCGGCAATACCGTATATTGGACCGAAACCGGCAATACAATTCGCTCCGGCGTGATTATTCGGCGCACTGGCAACCGCTATATCATTCGCGCAGGATACGAAGCCGGTGTTTGCCTTCCGGCTGCTCGCCTATATGCGACGTATGAAGACGCAGCTGCCACACTACCAACCGCCTGAAGGCCATCATTCTGGCAAAGGCCGCTGGCACTGGGATCTCGAGTAGTCCATCCCGATGAGTGTACCGAGTTTGTCAATGCATCGGTACACTTCTTGTAATTGCTCGGTACACTTCTTCCCCCAGGAAGCCCGTATACGCACCCTCCTTTCGGGAAAAAGTCTCGTACCTTTTCGGAATCTCATGGTGACCTATCAGGAATTTTGTTCTCACCTTAAAGTCTGAAACCCCGCATAAACACTGGCTTTTTTGATACCCGTAATCAAGGGGGGGAAATAGCCGTCCCACACTTCTTAGTGTAGCGTCAGCAATAGGAGGTATCATAACTATTTACTTTTGAAAATCCATATTGTATACTAAATATCAAATACGCAGGACAACGCGGCATAAGGCCGTGCTCCTAGAAAAGAAGAAGAAAAACAACATGGAGAAAATGAAAGATCTGGCATATTATAACGGAAAAATTACCAGCATTGACGATATGATGATCCCGGCCAATGACCGCGGATTTTATTTTGGAGACGGCATTTATGAGGCGGCAATGGTATTTGATTATAAGATCTATGCGCTGCAGGATCATCTGGACCGTATGTTCAACAGCGCAGCCATGCTCCGCATTGAGCTTCCTTATACTAAGGAAGAAGTCGGCGCGCTTCTGACCGACCTGGTACAGAAGCTGGAGAGCAGCTGCCAGTTCCTGTACTGGCAGGTAACCAGAGGAACCTCTCCGAGAAACCATCTGTTCCCGGGTGAGGGCGTTTCCAGTAACCTGTATGTATACAGCAAGCCATGGAAGGGAGTGCAGATGTCCGATGAATACCGTCTCATCAGCATTCCGGATACCCGTTTCTACCACTGTAATATCAAGACCCTGAATCTGATCCCGAATGTGATGGCAGCCCAGCAGGCATCCGAGGCAGGCTGCAATGAGACCGTTTTTGTCCGGGACGGCTATGTGACCGAGTGTTCCCACTCCAATATTTCCATGGTGAAGGATGGCGTGTTCATTACCCATCCGCTGGACAACCTGATTCTTCCGGGAACCGAGCGGAAACACATCATCCGCTGGTGCGGTGAGCTTGGCATTCCGGTGAAGGAGCGGGCCTTTACCCTGGAGGAGCTTTACACCGCAGATGAGATTCTGGTGACCAGCACCAGCCATCCAAGCATGCGTGCCATGGAACTGAATCAGAAAGCCGTCGGCATGAAGAATCCGGAGCTGATTCAGAAACTGCGGGACAAATACTTAAACGAAATCGGAAAATAATCTGCTGCAGCAGTTTCAGATGGAAAGCGGGAGGAATTCATACGTGGAGAGAAATCGAATCCGGGACTTCGGCATTGTGCCGGGGCGCCTGGAGACTGGAAAACGGAATAAGATTACCGATGTACCTGGCGTAAAAGTCGGGCACTGCACCGTAAAAACGGAGGAAAACCATACCGGCATAACGGTGATTGTGCCGGGAGCGGACAATGCCTTTGCGCAAAAGTACACGGCTGCTGCCTATGTCCATAATGGGTTTGGCAAGAGCGCCGGCCTGGTACAGGTGGAAGAGCTTGGTACCCTGGAAACACCCATTGCCCTGACCAATACCTTAAATGTGGGAAAGGTCTGGGATGCTATGGTGGATATTGTGGTGGAACAGTGTGAACAGGATGGTCTGGAGCCTATGAGTATCAATCCGGTCGTAGGCGAGTGCAATGACAGCCGCATCAATCAGATTCAGAAACGGGTTGTGGGAGCAGATGAAGTCCGCCAGGCCTTTGCGTCAGCTTCGGAAGAGTTCGAGGAAGGGGATGTGGGAGCCGGAGCCGGAACCATCTGCTACGGTTTAAAGGGCGGCATTGGTTCTGCTTCCCGCGTGATCCGGATCGGAGAGAAAGAATATACGATTGGCGTGCTGGTGCAGTCCAATTTTGGCGCAACGGAAGATTTTGTGTTAAATGGCGAATCGGTGGGAGCAAAGATTCTGGACTGGAAGCAGGAGAAAGATGATATGGCGGCATCAGAAGAGGATAAGGGCTCCATCATGAGCATCCTCGCCACGGACCTGCCACTGACCAGCCGCCAGTTAAGACGCATTCTCCGGAGAACCGGCGTGGGCATTGCCCGTACTGGCGGTTACACCGGACATGGAAGCGGCGAGGTCATGATCGGGTTTACCACAGCGAACCGGATTCCGTCAGGAGCAGAGGAAGAACTGCTGCAGATTCAGGCAATTCCGGAACATGTGATCAACCGGGCTTTCCTTGCGGCTGCAGAGGCAGAGCAGGAGGCTATTTTAAATTCCATGACGGCAGCAGAGCGGACCCGCGGACAGGCGGGAGAACTTTATTACAGTTTGTCAGAGTACCTGGAAGATCAGGATTCGAAACAGTAACAAATTTGTGCAGACAATCAACAGAAACTGTATAGAAAAAGCGGATTGCAGGATGAGAGAAACGAAATCTCTGTCTGCAGTCCGCTTTTGGTTTTGAAGTTATTTTGACAGATTATTTGTCAGCTGCTTTCTTCGCCGCTTCAATCAGTCCGGTAAACACCGGGAGCATATCATCGGATGCCACCAGCATGGCCTCCGGGTGCCACTGGATACAACGCACGTATAATATAACTAAGAGATTATATACTCATAAAAGCCAAACCAAAAGCCCTCGGGATAGCCATTCCGAGGGCTTTTGGTTTGTACTTTTAGGAAGATAAAACGATTTCCTGCCGTTTCGGGTAGTTTGTAAGAATCAGCCGATATTCGGCCGCACGAATGGCTTCTTCACCGCATTTAGAGGAAGGGAGCATTCGTTCACTAACGGCCACTGGAAAAACGATT
>URUD01000061.1 GCA_900550935.1 uncultured Roseburia sp. | reverse complement strand
ATTGTTCGGTAAAACAGGTGAGTTCCTTTATGCTTACTGTGATATTGATGATGTTTAAGGTGACAGCCCCGTTTTTTATATTTGGTGTTGCGGTGACGCTGGTTGTCAGTATCGTGCAGGTAGGGTGGAAAGTCACAGCAAAGCCCTTAAAGCCAAAGGGAGATAAATTCAATCCGATCAACGGATTTAAGAGGATTATTTCCAAAGATTCAATCTTTGAATTATTTAAGTCTATATTAAAGATAGCGACCATTATCTATGTTGCGTATACCTCAGTAAAAGATGATGTAAATGATATATTTATTCTGTATGATATGTCACTGAATCAGGCGATTGCCCTTTGCGGCAGTGTTATCATCAATGCCGGATTTAAGATCAGTCTTGTATACTTCGTGGTCGGTGTAGCCGATTTTGCATATCAGAGACACCGCTTCAATGAGGAAATGAAAATGACCAAACAGGAAGTGAAGGATGAGTACAAGAACACAGAGGGAAATCCGGAGATAAAAGGTCGTCAGAGACAGCGAATGAGAGAGGCATCAAGGCAGCGAATGATGCAGGATGTTCCAAAGGCGGACGTGGTCATCACGAACCCGACACATCTTGCCGTTGCGATCAAATACGATGCGGAGGTTTCCAAAGCACCGGTCGTCCTTGCAAAAGGTGAGGATTATCTGGCTCAGAAGATCAGGGAGTCAGCGAAGGAACACAATATCGAAATTGTAGAAAACAAACCCCTTGCTCGAATGCTATATGCAAATGTGGATGTAGGAGCAGAAATTCCACCGGAATTGTATCAGGCAGTAGCGGAAATTTTGGCAATGGTTTATAATATGAAAAATAGATAGTATGTTTAGGAGGAGAGGGCATGAAGAAATCGGACATAGGGATTGCATTATATTTACTTGCAGCAGTCGTCTTTTTTATAGTGCCAATTAGTTCCACCTTACTTGATGTGATGTTGGCGTTAAACATTTCTATCGCAATGATAGTACTGTTTAATACATTGTTTGTAAAAGAAGTACTTGATATGTCATTTTTCCCGACATTGCTTTTGTTTACGACAATCTTTAGAATTTCTCTGAACGTATCATCAACCAGATTAATTCTGACAACAGGTGCACCTGGAAACGTGGTAGAGACATTTGGTAGTTTCGTTGGTGGTGGTAACATGGTGATCGGAGCAATTATCTTTATTGTTCTGATTATCATTCAGTTTATTGTAATTAACAAAGGTTCCGAACGTGTCGCAGAGGTAACAGCACGATTTACATTGGATGCAATGCCAGGTAAACAGATGGCGATTGATGCCGACTTAAATACCGGAGCGATTACGGAAAAAGAGGCGAGAGACCGCCGTAATAAGATCCAGGAAGAGGCAAGCTTCTTCGGTTCCATGGATGGTGCAACGAAGTACGTTAAGGGAGATGCAACAGCCGGTCTGATCATTACCTTTATCAATTTAATTGGTGGTACGGTAATGGGTGTGACAGGTGGTATGGATTTTGCCGAGGCGATCCAGCACTATGGATTGCTTACCATCGGTGATGGACTCTGTTCCCAGATTCCGTCACTTCTGATCTCTCTGGCAACCGGTATCCTGGTAACCAAGGCATCCAAGGAAGCGGATTTTTCCCATGTACTTGTCAGCCAGCTGTTTGGAATACCAAAGGTACTTTATATTGTAGGGGCGACCCTTGCATTCTTAGGACTGGTAACACCGTTAAATACGGTTTTATTCCTTGCACTTGGTATCGTATTTCTGGTTACCGGAAAGCAGGTAGACAAGAGCATTACGATTGAAAGCATTGAGGAAGAAGTCAACACGGCAGAGACCGAGGCAGAAGAAATCCGGAAACCGGAGAATGTGGTATCCCTGCTTCAGGTTGATCCGATCGAACTTGAATTTGGTTATGGTATTATTCCGTTAGCAGATGTCAATCAGGGTGGAGACCTCTTAGACCGAGTGGTAATGATCCGTAGACAGATTGCACTTGAACTTGGTACGGTAGTCCCGATCATCCGTCTGCGTGATAATATCCAGTTGAATCCAAACCAGTATATCATTAAAATAAAAGGAATCCAGGTAACAGAGGGAGAGATACTCTTTGATCATTATATGGCGATGAACCCAGGTTATGTAGAGGAAGAGATTACTGGTATCCCAACATTCGAGCCATCCTTCCATCTGCCGGCGATCTGGATTACAGAGAGTCAGAGGGAGAGAGCAGAGAGCCTTGGCTATACCGTAGTAGACCCGCCTTCTATCATTGCAACACATCTGACAGAAGTGATCCGGTCTCATATTGCAGAGCTTCTGACCAGACAGGACGTCCAGAATCTGGTCAACAACTTAAAAGAAAGCAATCCGGTTTTAGTGGACGAGTTGATCCCGAAACAGTTAGGTTTAGGAGAGGTCCAGAAGGTATTGCAGAACCTGCTTACAGAGGGCATCTCTATCCGCGATCTGCTTACCATTTTTGAAACACTTGCAGATCATGCTTCTGCAACCAGAGATACAGACGTATTGACAGAATATGTGAGACAGAGTTTGAAACGTGCGATTTCAAGCAAGTATTTCCCCGCAAATGAGACAACCAGTGTTATCACGTTAGATCCGAAGGTGGAGCAGGAGATCATGTCTTCGGTAAAACAGACGGAGCAGGGAGCATACTTAACACTCGATCCGGAAAAGACCAAAGCAATCATGAATTCGGTCGAGACAGAGGTTGCAAAACTCGAAAATATGGGAAAAAATGCAATCGTCATTACTTCTCCGATTGTGCGTATGTATTTCAAGAAATTAACAGAAGATTACTTCAAAGACTTAATCGTGGTATCCTATAATGAAGTCGAGTCTAATGTAGAATTACAATCAGTAGGGATGGTGACAATATAAATGACCATAAATAAGTATCAGGGGAAGACAAAGGAAGAAGCAATCGAAAAAGCAAAACAGGAACTTGGTCCGGGTGCTGTGGTGATGAATGTCAAAGAGATCAGGCCGAAGGGAATGCTAAAGGCATTTAAGACCAGCCTTTTTGAAGTAACAGCTGCAATGGAAGAAAAGGAAGTATATACCAGTCCATTAGCTGCATTACATACACCGGATAAGATGCGGGGTGGAATCAATCTTACTGCAGACGAAAAGATCGAAGTGCCAAGAAGTGAGAACAGAGATGCCTTTGTTCCACCTGCACCTAAGAAAAACGAAACCGGTATGACACCGGCAGAGATCATCCGGGAAGCAAAAGAAGAGCAGGAAACCGAGCGTAAAAAGGATGGTCTGGAAAAGAGACTGGAGGATCTGTCGAATATGTTGGAAAAGCAGCTCTCGGTAGAGGAAAGTCGCAAAGAGCCGCTGATCGAGGATGAGATCGAAAATCCGGAGGGGATGCAGTTCGTAAAGATGCTGTATCGCACTTTGCTTGAGAATGATGTCAATGAAAAATATGTCAATCAGATCATGGACGAAGCAGAAAAAGTCATGCATAATGGAAGTAGTGTAGATTATATCCTTTCTACCGTGTACCAGAAGATGATCTTAAAACTGGGTCAGCCGAATACGATCGATACGACCGGTAAGAAGCCGAAGATCATATTTTTCATTGGACCGACCGGAGTCGGAAAAACGACCACGATCGCTAAAATCGCATCCAAGTACAAAGTAGAGGAGAATTTAAAAGTTGCATTTTTAACTGCAGATACCTATCGAATAGCGGCAACCGAACAGCTTCGGGTCTATGCTAATATTCTGGATGCACCGATGAGCATCATATATTCAGCTGAGGAGATGAATGCCTCTATTGAGCGTGTCAATGATTATGATCTGATCTTTGTGGATACTGCAGGATTTTCCCACAAGAACGAAGCGCAGTGTATGGATATGCAGAAGATGATCGCCGGACTGGACGAGGAATATGAGAAAGAAGTTTATCTGGTAGTCAGTGCAACGACCAAATACAAGGATCTGCTTGAAATTGTAGATATCTATAAGGGCATCGCAGATTACAAGATTATTTTTACAAAATTAGATGAAACGACAACCTATGGAAATATCTTTAATATTAAGATGTATTCAGGAGCATCTCTTTCCTATATGACAAACGGACAGAATGTTCCAGATGATATTGAAGAGTTTAATACGCAGACCATAGTAAAACAGTTACTAGGGGGCAGGTAATGATATGGATCAGGCTGAGAAGCTCAGAAATGTGATAAAACTTAAAAATCAGCAGCAAGCAATGTCGGCCCGAGTGATTACTGTGACCAGTGGAAAGGGTGGCGTTGGAAAATCCAATGTCGCCGTGAATCTGGCAGTACAAATGACAAAACTTGGAAAAAAAGTTCTTATATTTGATGCGGATTTCGGATTGGCAAATGTGGAAGTAATGTTTGGCGCAATCCCCCAATATAATTTAGGAGATTTGATTTATCGCGGAAAAAATATCCGTGAAATTGTGACAGAAGGACCTATGGGTATTGGCTTCATTTCTGGTGGAGCAGGTATCATGGGTTTGAATAATCTTACGAAAGACCAGATACTTTATTTTATAAAGTGCCTGAGAGAATTAGATGAGCTTGCAGATGTCATCATTGTTGACACCGGAGCCGGAATTTCTGATAGTGTTTTGGAATTTGTAATGGCGAGCCCGGAGGTGGTATTGGTAACAACACCGGATCCGAGTTCCCTGACCGATTCATATTCTTTATTAAAGACCTTATATCGTAATCCAAATTTTTTGCGGGAAGAAACAGAGATCCGGGTACTTTCAAACCGGGTTACTTCTCTGGAAGAGGGGCAGAATGTTTACGATAAATTAAATTCAGTGGTGGAACAGTTCTTAGAGGGAACCGTAGATTACCTTGGAACGATACCACAGGATTTTATGCTGGAACGATCTGTGCGGGCACAGAAACCGGTTTCTATACATGCACCGGAAGCCAGATCAGCGAAGGCGTTTGAGGTAATTGCAGTAAATCTACTGGAACATGAACATAATTTACCAAAGCTGCATTGGGGGATTGCACAGGTCTTTTCTGACCTGATTAATCACAAACAATAAGGAGTATGCTTATGACAGTTTCAGAAGTGATACATGTAGGAGATAAAATTGAGATAAGGATTGCACAGGAGGCAGAGCGGGAGAGCCGGACGGCAGAAACCGTAAAGATGTATAAAAGTCAGGTGCTTGACATGAAGAGTAACGGACTGCTTCAGATTGCAATGCCAACAGAGGCAGGAAAGCTTGTTATGCTTTCTCTGGGGTTGCGATATGAGTTTGTTTTTTATTCCATGGGAAGCCTGTATCGTGCAATCGGACAGATTAAGGAACGTTACAAAAAAGATAACTATTATATGCTGGATATAGAACTACGTTCTGAACTGGAAAAATACCAGAGAAGAGAATTCTTCCGATTTTCCTGTCTGTTGGATTTTTCGTTTTACCACATTCCGGAAGAGGCAATGCAGTTAGAAAAACTTGAGGACATCTACGAGATGATCAGGGATGATTATCTGGCGGGAAAGGTGACGCCGGGTAAGATTGTGGATCTGAGCGGTGGCGGCATACGTTTTTACACAGAAAACCCGGTAAATGCAGATGCATGTCTGTTACTGGACATCCGGTTGAAAAATGAGACCATGGATAAGCAGTTCCATATACCGGCGAGAGTGCTTGATTGCCACAGGGTAGAAAATATACAGGAAGTACGCTACGAACTTCGCGCGAAGTTCTTTATCAGGGATGATAAGGTGCGTGAGGAAATTATACACTATATTTTTGAAGAAGAACGTAAAACACGTCAAAGAGGCAAGTAGAAACTATGAAAAAAAATATTCTTGTTGTTGATGACTCTGCACTCATGAGAAGAGTTATCTGTGATATTATTAATTCAGAAGGAACATTTCAGGCAACAGATGTATGTCGTGATGGCCTTGAGGCATATGACAAAATAACGAAGAACCAGTATGATGCGGTGATTCTTGATGTTAATATGCCGCGGATGGATGGGTTACAGTTATTAGAGCGATTGCAAAATGAAAAGATAAAAGCAACCGTGATCATGGTTAGTACAGCAACGACAAAAGATGCTGATGTAACCATGCTTGCCATGGAGCGCGGTGCGATCGACTTTGTAACCAAACCAACCAATGTCATCGAGGCAAAGGGTGACCAGTTTAAGCAGCGGTTGTTAAAAGTACTGACCGCCGTTTTAAAGACAGCCAGACCGGCAGTCGGGGGAACGGCAGTACAATCAGCAGGAAAGATCACACTGCGACAGACAAAGCCATCTGCAAAAGGCGGTAACAAAGTAGTTGCATTGGCATGCTCTACCGGTGGGCCAAAGGCATTACAGAGTGTAATCCCATATCTGCCAAAGAATCTCAACGCGCCGATGGTCCTTGTTCAGCATATGCCGGAGGGATTTACAAAATCCATGGCAGACCGATTGAACGAGGTAAGCCCGATCCACGTAAAAGAGGCGGCAGACGGAGATGTCCTTGAAAAAGGAACCGTTTATATTGCACCGGGCGGAAAACATATGGAAGTGAAAAAGACCGCAGATGGACGACATAAGATCCAGTTGAATGAGATGCCTCCGATCGGGGGATTAAGACCCTGTGCTAATATTACCTATGATTCCTTACGCACATGTGGCTATGATGAAGTAGTCTGTGTCGTTCTTACGGGAATGGGTGCAGATGGCACCAATGGTATCTTATCGCTTGCTAAAAGCAAGCCAGTCTATGTGATCGCACAAAATGCACAGACATGCGTGGTGTATGGAATGCCAAAAGCGATCGTAGAAACCGGAATGGTAAACGAAGTAGTTCCTCTAACGGAAATTGCTCAAACAATAACAAAGAATGTGGGGGTACAATAATATGGATGTAAGCCAGTATCTTGAAGTATTTATCGATGAATCAGATGAGCATTTGCAGACCTTAAGTGACTGTATTATGGTTCTGGAAAAAGAACCGGAGAACATGGATACGATCAATGAGATCTTCCGTGCAGCCCATTCCTTAAAGGGTATGGCAGGAACCATGGGCTTTAAGAGAATGCAGCGTCTGACACACGATATGGAAAATGTATTCCAGGAAGTAAGAAGTGACAGATTAAAAGTAAACAGCGCAATGATCGACCTGCTGTTCAAATGTCTGGATGCGATCGAGGGATATTTAAATAATGTAAAAGCAAGCTCAGATGAGGGAACAGAGGATAACGAACTGATCATCAAAGAGCTGAATGATTTTATCGCAGGTGGTGAAGGAGACGGCACTAAGACAGAGCCGAAAAAAGAGGAAAAGACTCCTGCAGCTCAGGCAGAACCGGAGGGCGATGGAAAGAAAAAATATTTTGAATTTGATTTGGATGACTCAGAAAAAGCAAAGATCAAAGAAGCAGAAGAGAATGGACAGCATATCTATGGTATGACCGTCTATATCCAGAAAGAATGTCTGTTAAAAGCAGCAAGAGCATTTCTGGTATTCAAAGCAGTAGAAGAGTTTGGACAGATTTTAGTATACAATCCAAGCTCACAGGAGATTGAGGACGAGCATTTCGATTGCGACTTCAGTTTCTACCTTGCTTCCGAGGAGAGCTTTGATAAGATCTTAGAGGCAGCAAAAGCAGTATCCGAGATCGAAGAGGTAGTCGGAGAAGAAGTAAAATACGAGACATTAGCAGAGCGTCAGGAAAAAGCAGAGGCAGCAGCTGCAGAGACAGCAGAGGCAGCCGAAAAAGAGCAGGCACAGGAGAAACCGGCAGAAACAGCACAGACTCCTGCACCGGCAGCAAAGGCACCGACAGCAGCAAACAACAAAAAACAGACTGTTGCAAAACCGGTAACAAACCGTACGGTTCGTGTTGATATTGAAAAACTGGATGCATTGATGAATCAGGTATCCGAGCTGATCATTGCAAAGAACAGTTTGGTTTCCTTAAGTGATACAGACTCAGGAGATTTCCAGAACCAGACCTTCCATGAGCAGATCGAATACTTAGAGCGTATCACAACAGGGCTGCATGAGTCCGTAATGAAAGTTCGAATGGTGCCAATCGAGAGCGTTGTGGCAAAATTCCCACGTATGATCCGTGACTTGTCCAGAAAGCTGAACAAGAACATGGAACTCTACATGTCAGGTGAAGAGACTGAGTTGGATCGTACCGTAGTAGACCAGATCGGTGATCCGTTACAGCATTTGCTCCGTAACTCAGCAGACCATGGGCTTGAGGACAATGAGACACGTCGTTCTTTAGGAAAACCGGAAGTTGGAAGCATCTTCTTAAAAGCATTCCAGGAAGGTAACAACGTTATCATCGAAGTAGGAGATGATGGTGCAGGTATCGATGTAGAGGCAGTTAAGGCAAAAGCAATCGAGAGAGGTGTTATCACAGAGGAACAGGCAGAGGGCATGAGCCAGAAAGAGATCATCAACCTTCTGTTTTTACCAAGTTTCTCCATGGCAAAGAAAATTACCGATATTTCAGGACGTGGTGTAGGACTTGATGTTGTAAAATCCAATATCGAAGCACTTGGCGGAGATGTTGAAGTAAAAACAGCACTTGGCGAGGGAACCACATTTACAGTCAGACTTCCACTTACACTGGCAATCATCCAGGCACTTATGGTAGAAGTCAGAGATGAAAAGTATGCGATCGCATTAGGATCCATTTTAACCATCGAGGATATTCCTGTAAAAGATATTAAATATGTTGAAGCACAGGAAGTAATCCATCTTCGTGGTATGGTCATCCCGATCATTCATCTGGACAAGCTGTTAGATTGTGAACCAAAAGAAGAGCCTGAAAACCTCACGGTTGTTATTGTGAAGAAGGGTGATAAGTGTGCTGGTCTTGTGGTAGATAATCTGATCGGACAGCAGGAAATTGTTATCAAATCACTTGGAAAATACATTAACAACAATAAGATCATCAGTGGTGCAACAATCCTCGGTGATGGTGAAGTTGCATTGATCTTGGATGTTAATACATTAATGTAATGGGGGTGCTAACATGGCGAATAATAATCTAGAAGTAAGTGAAGTAGAATCAAAACAGTACATCGTTGTCATGGTTGGCGATGAGCATTATGGAATTGATATCGGATACATAGACAACATCGTAAGAATGCAGAAAATTACACGTGTGCCAAGAGTACAGGATTATTTCCGCGGCGTAATCAATCTGCGTGGTGAAGTTGTCCCAATTATGAGTCTTCGTAAAAAGATGGGGCTTGAGGATGATGTGTTTACAAATGCCAGCAGGATCATCATCTTAAAATTAGAGGGAAATGCTTCCCTTGGCATCATCGTAGATGAAGTAAGAGAAGTTGTAAACTTAAGCGAAGATGAAATCGACAAGACCAATAAAGGAAAATTCATCAATGGTATTGGAAAACATGAGGAAGAACTGATTTCTCTCTTAGAGATTAATGCCATCGTAGAAGATGATATTTAAACACAATAGAATGTTAGCAGGACAGGAAATGTCTTGCTAACATTCTGTACCATTTTTCAGAAAAGAAAAATGGAAATGCGAAAGGAGAAAGACACTCATGGGTGCAATGACATTAGAGCAGGTAAATAATATGTATTTGGATGTCTTGAAAGAGATTGGTAATATAGGTGCTGGAAATGCAACAACAGCCATTGCCAATATGCTTGGCATTAAGATAGATATGAATGTACCAAACATAAAATTAATGGAAGTTTCACAGTTAGGAACAGCAGTCGGTGCAGAGGATGAAACAATCGTAGGTATCTTTTTGGAGGTACAAAATGACATTGAAGGAAGTATGATGTTCCTTTTAGATATTCCGTCAGCACGTTATCTGGTAAACAAATTAATGATGACAGATGCACCGGATGATCAGCCGTTTGGAGAAATTGAACTGTCTGCATTAAAAGAGATCGGAAACATTATCGCGGGATCTTATCTATCTGCATTATCATCTATGACTAATATGGTAATAGTACCGTCTGTTCCATATATTGCAGTAGATATGGCTGCATCTATTTTAAGTGTACCAGCGATAGAATTTGGATTACAGGGAGATAATGCTTTATTGATTCAGACCGAGATATGTGCAGATGTGGCAATTAATGGATATTTTATCCTTATGCCAGAGCAGGATTCTTATGGAAAGATATTGACGTCACTTGGAATCTCGATATAAGGAGAATGTGTATGAGCGAAGTAATAAAAGTGGGCATGGCAGATTTGAATATATGTAAAGCCCCTGATGTTATTACGACTTTGGGGTTGGGTTCCTGTATCGGTCTCGTTTTCTATGATCCGGTGTCAAAAGTAGGAGGCATGGTGCATTACATGCTTCCGGATAGTACGAAAGTGCGTAACAACAGCAACATTGCGAAGTTTGGAGATACCGGGATCCAGGAATTATACAAAAGAGTCATTGCAGCAGGAGCAAATAAGAGCAGAATGGTTGCCAAGATCGCAGGCGGAGCAAAGATGTTCGAAGTAAGTGGACTTTCCGAGGTTGGAAATATCGGTGCACGAAATACCGAAGCTGCGAAATTGAAATTAAAAGAGCTTGGAATTCGCCTTGTAGCAGAGGACACTGGTTTGAATTATGGTAGAACCGTAGAGCTCCATTGTGATACTGGAGAGTTCTATATCAAATCGGTAGGTAAGCCTTTGAAAATTATATAATCAAAGAAAGGCATGGACGCGCTATGAAAACAAAGTCAATACCTGCGATAATTACGCTGGCAGCTGGGTTTGTTACCTGTATAGCAGGAATACTGACCCATATTGAAAGTATCCGCTTTTTCAAGATACTGTTAGCAGTTTTAGTTATCTTCTATATAATAGGCTGCATTGTCAAAGCGATTATTGACAGGAATTTTAAAGAGATGGAAGAAGAGACCACGGATGGTGAAGCTGTTTCTGAGGAAGAGACAGATGGAGAGAGTGAGGGCGAAGAAGAACCTGAGCCACTGGACGAGAAAAAAGAAGAAAAATAACGTAAACGTGGGGGCTTCATATGAAAACGGTTGAAAGAGAAAAACTCTGGGGAGAGTATCAGAAAAAACCTTCTGCCGAGCTTAGGGAAAAAATTATTATTGAGTATGCGCCACTGGTAAAAGTGGTAGCAGGGCGGCTCAGTATGTATCTTGGCTATAACGTAGAGTATGAAGATCTGGTAAGTTATGGAGTGTTCGGATTGATCGATGCGATTGACAAATTTGATCTGAACAAGGATGTTAAATTTGAAACATATGCCAGCCTAAGAATTCGTGGGTCTATATTGGATCAGATACGAAAAATGGACTGGATACCGAGAACGGTCCGACAAAAACGTAAAAAAATAGAGGAAGCGATCCGTCAGATTGAAACACAGACGGGAAGAAATGCCACTGATGAGGAGATTGCAAAAGAACTGGGAATTGAAGAGACAGAACTCAATGAGTGGCAGGTACAGCTCAATGTGACCAACGTTGTTTCACTGAATGAATTTGTAGAGCAGGGCGGCGAACCTGTGATGGATGCGCGCAATAATTCACATTTTGCGCAGCCAGAAGAATCCATACAGGAGGAAGAACTGAAAAAGGTCTTAAGAGAGTCAATGGATCTGTTGACGGAAAAGGAACAGAAAGTAATATTGCTTTATTATTATGAAGACCTGACCTTAAAGGAAATCAGCAATATATTAGAAGTGTCAGAGTCACGGGTTTCCCAGCTACATACCAAGGCATTGGCAAAGATGCGCAAGAAGATGGGAAATTATATGGGAATCTTACTTGATTGAGGCAAAGAAAGCGGGTGGCAGCAATGTCGATCAGACCAGTAGATTTTAATGGAATGATACAAAGAACGCAGGACGTTGGAAATCTGAAACAGAATGAAGACAGCAGACCGGCGGTACAGCAGCAGAATATCGAGATCAAACAGGAAAAGCAGGAAGATAATCTGGCACATAAAGTGCAGGATACCGAGGGAAAAGAAAACTTCTCCTTTCGCTATGATGCCAAAGAAAAAGGAAGCAACAGTTATAGCCGGGATGATACAAAAAAGAAAAAAAAGCAAAAAAGCATGGAAGAGACGGACGGAAGCGTTCGTCCAAAAGAGAGAAAATGCAGTTTTGACATAAAGATATAAGGGGAACCATATGACTGGAGTAGAGATTATTTTGCTTCTGATAGGAGCAGTATTTATGATTGGAAGCTTTTTCGTAGCAGAGAAGCTTTCACCATCTGAATTAAACCAGATTGCAAGGCTAAGTGAGAACGAACTGAATAATATTATTGGAAAGGGACTGGATCAGGCAAAGACAAAGATCGAGGATGCTATCGAAACTCAGATTGATGAATCGATGGACAAGACAGATCGTGCACTTGAGAAAGTTACCAATGAGAAGATCATGGCAATCAGTGAATATTCCGATACTGTGATCGGCAGCATGAACAAAGTGCATAATGAGATTATGTTCCTTTACAATATGTTAAATGATAAGCATACGGAACTTACAGGTATGGCATCCGATCTGCAGAAGCTTGCCGCAGATGTCAGAAATGCGCAGGAAAATATGAAACAGATGCAGCAGACAGCAGCACCGGTCGGGGCAGCAGCAGCGGCAGAAAAACCGGTGGCAGCACCAAAACCTGCAGTTCAGAGAGTAAATCAGCTGAACCAGCCGGTGGCAGCACCAAAAGAGCCGGCGCAGGCACAGATGGCAGATCATGCGGCACCAAAAGAAGCACGGTCGGTGGCAGAAGGACCAAAGCAGGAAAAGGAGAATCACAACGAAGAGATCCTTGCACTTCATAAGCAGGGAATGAGTGATATCGATATTGCCCGGAAAACAAAACTTGGACTGGGTGAAGTAAAACTGGTAATAGGACTTTACAAAGGGGAAGCAGATTCGTGAAAATAAAGTATTATTTACGTGGGCTGGGTGTCGGGATCATAGTTACGACCATTATCCTTACAATCAGCCTTCATGGAAAACAAAAAGATATTGATGATTTTCCTGCCGAAGAGATCATCGCCAAGGCGACAATGCTTGGTATGGTAATGCCGGAAGATACAGAAGAGCCACAGACAGAGGCACAGGATGCAGTGGATGCGATCTTAAACAATACGGAGATCACAACAGAGCAGACGACAGTGTATGAGAGCACACAAGAGCCGGAGACGGCACAGACCGAAGAGGGGGAACCGGCGCAGGATGCAGAAGAACCGGTTCAGGAAGAGAAAACCGTACCGGATGATACAGTAGCGCAGACACCATATCGTCTGACCGTAAATCCGGGAGATGTATGCAGAACCGTCTGTGAGAAACTTGCAGCAGCCGGACTGATCGATGATGCAGAGGCATATCGTAAGTATCTGTCAGAAGTAGGAGTCGCATCCTTTATCAGCGTAGGAAATTATGATATTCCATATCAGCTTTCCTATGAAGAGATTGCGAATATCTTAAAGGCAGGACCGATCGAAGAACAGCAATAGTAAAAAACACTTGCAATCGTACAAGTACTATGGTATAATTTGCAAGGTTGTGACGGAATTAAAATAATTCCGCAATAAACACATGTGCAGACGAAAAGACAGGTGCCCGCAGGGTCGTCTCGCAGGAGGAAGCACATGGAAGAAGTTTCATAAAAACCAGGAGGAAAAAAGAATGAGCGTTATTTCAATGAAACAGTTATTAGAAGCAGGTGTTCACTTTGGACATCAGACAAGAAGATGGAACCCTAAAATGGCTCCATACATCTACACAGAGAGAAATGGTATCTATATCATTGACTTACAGA
>URUD01000060.1 GCA_900550935.1 uncultured Roseburia sp. | reverse complement strand
TATTTTCCTCCATTTTAAATTATTTTGTGTTGGTTTTACCAAATAATGTTTCTAACTCGTCTATGCAGATTATTCTGCCGGAGTTTCTTCTACAGGAGCTGCTTCCTCAGCCGGAGCTGCTACTGCTGCATCTGCTGCATCTGCTGCACCACCCTGTTCTGCGATCTGATTAAGAACACGAGCAAGATTGGTAATAGGAGACTGCATACTGCCAAGTAATTTGGAAAGAAGCTCTTCTCTTGACGGCACTGCTGCAACTGCTTTCATGCCTGCCTCATCGTAGAATGTTCCTTCTACGACACCAGCTTTGATCTCAAGTGCTGGAGCGCTCTTTGCAAATTTAGCTAAAACTCTTGCCGGAGCTGTTGCATCTGTTGTAGAGATTGCGAAAGCATTCGGTCCTTCTAAGACATCCTGTAAAGCTGCGAAATCTGTGCCTTCTACTGCACGTCTTACCAATGTGTTCTTATATACTTTATAAGTAACACCAGCTTCTCTTAATGCTTTACGTAACTCAGTATCTTCAGCCACGGTAAGTCCACGATAGTTTACTACTACTACAGACTGTGCATCTTTAATGTTGTCAGAAATTTCCTGTACGATTGGCTGTTTTAATTCTACTTTTGCCACGATTGTGTACCTCCTTTTAAATTTTTTACTGCATAAAAGACCTTGAGGTATTGCCCGACCTATAAAAAAACTTCCCGGAAAAGACAGGGAAGTCGGCATAATCATATTTACTATGATAAGTTCCCTCGGCAGGCTCTTCGATTACGCCTTGCGGCACCTGCTGTCTTCGGCAATATTTGTATCAGCACTGTTATTTTCACAACAATGCTGATACAGTATATCATTTTCTATTCGGCTTGTCAACAATTTCTGTCACAAACTTAAAATAGACTTAGAACTACTGAGTGATCTTTGTTACGTTTAACTTCACGCCAGGTCCCATTGTAGATGCAAGAGTTGCACTCTTGATGTACTGTCCTTTTAAGCTTGAAGGTTTCGCTTTGTTGATAGCACCCATAAGAGTCTGGAAGTTGTCGCTTAACTGCTCTTCTGTGAAAGAAGCTTTTCCCACTGGCACATGGATAATATTGGTTTTATCCAGTCTGTACTCAATCTTACCAGCTTTGATATCGTTAACAGCTTTTGTAACATCCATGGTTACTGTTCCGGCTTTTGGGTTTGGCATTAAGCCTTTTGGTCCGAGAACACGTCCTAAACGACCAACAACACCCATCATATCAGGTGTAGCAACGACAACATCGAAATCAAACCATCCTTCGTTCTGGATCTTTGGAATTAATTCCTCTCCACCAACGAAGTCAGCTCCTGCTGCCTGTGCCTCATCTAATTTTGTTCCTTTTGCGAATACTAAAACTTTTACAGTTTTACCGGTTCCGTGTGGTAATACAACGGCTCCACGGATCTGCTGCTCTGCATGACGACCATCACAACCTGTTCTGAGATGAAGTTCGACTGTCTCATCAAATTTCGCTGTCGCATTTTTCTTTACCAGACTGATTGCTTCAGTAACATCGTACTGTGCACTTCTGTCAAATTCTTTAACAGCGTTCTGATATTTCTTTCCTCTTTTCATTTATAAAACCTCCTGGTGGTATTATCGGGAGAGGTCCCTCCCACTATACTGTTCCTTTTTCATTCAACCGGAAGAATGTTTTTCATTCTCCCATAGCATTGTAGCTTACTGCAATACTATTATTCCTCTACGGTAACACCCATACTTCTTGCAGTACCAGCGATCATGCTCATAGCTGCCTCTAAAGATGCTGCGTTTAAGTCAGGCATTTTTAATTCTGCGATTTCCTGTAATTTTGCTTTGGAAATAGTAGCAACTTTTGTCTTGTTCGGTGTAGCAGAACCAGATTTGATGTTGCAGGCTTTTTTGATTAATACAGGAGCAGGTGGTGTCTTTGTAACGAAGCTGAAGCTTCTGTCTGCGTATACTGTAATTACTACAGGGATGATTAAGTCGCCCTGATCAGCTGTTCTAGCGTTGAACTGTTTTGTAAACTCAACGATGTTTACACCATGCTGTCCAAGAGCAGGTCCAACTGGAGGAGCAGGTGTAGCCTTGCCAGCAGGAATCTGCAATTTGATATATCCTTCTACTTTCTTTGCCATTGGAATTGCCTCCTTCATTCATTTTCGAACTTGTATTTCAAGTCCTACTTAGTTACTAAGTTTTACATCTGCGAAACTTATTTCTACCGGTGTTTCGCGACCGAACAGCTCCACATTGATGGTTACGCTCTGTTTTCCATGGTTCATCGCCTGGATCACACCAATCGTATCTTTCCAGACACCACCGGTTACCACAACGGTATCTCCCTCTTCAAAGTCTACCTCAATGTTTTCCGCTTTGATTCCGAGCGGTTTCATTTCCATATCAGTAAGTGGTACCGGCTTACTTCCCGGACCAACAAATCCGGTGACACCACGGGTATTTCGAACCACATACCATGTGTCGTCGTTCATAATCATATTGATCAGTACATATCCCGGAAACATTTTCTTTGATACGGACTTTTTCGCGCCATTTTTCATTTCGACAACGTCCTGCATCGGAACACGAACCTCTAAGATCTGGTCTTCCAGATGACGGTTCTCAATCGTCTTATCAATGTTCGCTTTTACCTTATTCTCATATCCTGAGTAGGTATGAACAACATACCAGTGTGCCTCTGCCATAAATCACTTTGCCTCCATTAAAAACTTAAACCAACAAGGAAATCGACACCATACTGAATGATGAAATCCAGCAGTGCGATGATAAGACCCACTACAACGGATACCGCAACAACTGCTGTGGTCTGTCTTACAAGTGATTGTTTATCCGGCCAAATGATTTTCTTGAATTCAGCCGAAAGACCGGTAAACCAGCTTTGCTTTGGAGCTTTGTCCAACTTTTCGGTTTCTCCCATATTCTCACTCCTTTGCCACTAGCGTTTGCCTATTTGGTTTCCTTGTGTAATGTGTGTGTCTTACAAAATCTGCAGTACTTTTTGGTTTCCATTCTGTCTGGATGAGCTTTTTTGTCTTTTGTCAGATTGTAATTACGATTTTTACACTCTGTACATGCCAATGTTATTTTTGTGCGCACAACTTCCACCTCCATTAAAATTCTTTGTGCTTTTCTATACCTTATTTCGCGCTTTTACGCGCACTTTTAAGGGACAGCGACAGTTCCTTAAAAAAAGGCATAAAAAAAAGACCTACTTCCATCGCTAATCCAATATAGCATAACCACATCGTTTCGTCAACATTTTTTTACCGCACAAAAAAAATTCCGGATCCGTGTTTCTCACTTTTCCGGAACTTTTTCTTTCTGTAATTATAATGTTTTTCCTTTCTTTCGCTCTGACCAGGAAGAATAGACCATCTGTTTCTTTCCATTATAAGTAACGTTCTTATAAGCTCTCACCCTCACATAATAAGTCGTTTTTCCTTTCAGCCCGGTGACCTTGTTCTTCGCCTGTTTTGCTCCCTTTACCGTGATGGTTTTGGAATTTTTCTCTTTGAAATCTTTGGACAGGCTGTAGCAGATTTCATATCCGCTTATGTCCTCTCCTCTTTTACAGGTAATGGTAACACCTTTTCGGATTGGCTTTACGCCCGTTACTTCCACTTTCTTCGGACAGATCGTATAGGTCAGCTTTTTGGTTCCGCTATAATTTCCCTTGAACTTTATCGTAACCTGATACATGCCGCTCTTTTTCGGTGTTCCCTTGCAGGACACTGTATAATTGCCGGTTGTGATCGTCTTTCCTTTGCTGTCTTTTACAACAACGGATGGCTTCTGCACTCTTCCGTTGCTGACCACGCTTTCCTTTTTCAGGGTTGTGCGGGATGCTTTATAAATTTTCGTCGTGCGTGTTTTTCCGCATTTGCTGCAGGTACTTACCTTTTTGCCATCGGCTGTCGGTGTTGCTTTTTTTACCACTTTTTCCGCGCCATAGCTGTGGCTGCAGTTCTTCTCATCCGTTTCTGCCGAAAAAAACCTGACCTCATAAGAAACGGTTTCACTGAGCCCGGTTATTTTTACCGTAAAGGTATCGCCCGGCTGATAGTTCATGTTTTCCGGTCGGAAAATGATGCAACCCGTCTTTCCATAGTTGCTGTTTTCTACATTAAAATATCCATCCGCACTCTTTTTAGAAAATGTCCACTTTTTCTGATCGGACTGGTGCACCAGTGTTACTTTTACTTTTGACGCATCCACCGTAGTTCCCATGCTGATGCTCCATGGATAACTGTTCCCAAAATACTCTACCGGCATGTTCTGCGCCGGCCACGCCACGCCGTAATAGCTGGTGTCTGCCGACCAATTGTCAAACACATACATGGCGGCATAGGTACCATGGGAACCATACACCCAGCCAAATCCGGTCTTTTCCATGGATGGATTTAAGATCCAGCGGCGATGTCCCATGCGGTCAATGTTGCTGGAATCCCCATCATACATCCAGGATTTTACCAGATGATAGCCAAGTCCTGTCTTCCAGCTCGTCCAGGATAAATTTCCACTGGAGGCACCGGATGCTCCAAGCTGATACAGGCTGCTGCTCATGCCGCTCGGCTGGGATGGATAATGGGATAACACCCCGTTTGCAGAGTTGACCAGTGCTGCTGCCTGCTCCTTTTTTGTATAAGAAGCATCCAGTTCGACCGGACTGATCCCTGCGATATAGCGGATCGCATTCATCGTATTTAACGCTGCATTTAAACTGTCCTTACTGACCTCCCCCGCCTTGTAAGGTGATCTGTCCGACGCCGCCGTGCTGTAGGTCGTTTCCGCATAGATATCCACTTTTTTCTGCTTCAGATAATCCCGGATCTCCTGCTGGCTGTGATAATCGACATTGATCCCCGTTTCCGCATGACAGGTCACAGACCCAAGACTTCCGATCAACACTACTGCCACCGCCATACATCTGGCTAATATTTTTCTCATACGCTTCTCCTCAAAATGCTTTCTTTTCTTATTAATATAGCACGAACCGCTCTGTGGAACAACTGTGGATTGCACGCCCGCCAAAATGCGTATATACTTGAAAGCAGACATATTGAGGAAAGGAAGCAACCCATATGCACATTCTGATGTACCGCTGGAAAGCCTATAATTACCGTGATATCGAGCAGACATTTCTGGCTCTCGGGCACACAGTCGACAATATCGAGCAGGAACTCGGCAATTATGACGTGAGCCCTGAGTTTGAGCATACGATCGAGCAGCTTATTCTAAAGAACCACTACGACTTTGTGTTTACCGTGAATTATTTCGCGCTGATCTCGAATGTCTGTCAGAGGCAGCACATCAAATACGTCTGCTGGACCTGCGACAATCCGCTCATCAGCATGTACCACGAGTCCGTTTTTCATCCATGCAATTATATTTTTACATTTGATAAGACAAATTATCTGGAATTTAAGGAAATGGGTGTTGAGCATATCTGGTATCTGCCACTTGCAGTTGACACCGACCGTCTGGACACAGTCATCTCCCATGCAGATGATCTGGCAAAATATCAGGGCGATGTCGCCTTTGTTGGAAGTTTATATGAGCGAAATTCGTATGACAAGTTAAAGCATCGTCTGCCGGAATATCTGCGTGGCTATTTTGATGCCGTTATGGAGGCACAGCTCAATGTCAGCGGTGCCAATATCGTGGAGCCCATGCTGACCGTGGATATCTTAGAGCAGCTCCAGCAGTATTTTGAACTGGAAAAATCGGACGGCTCTTTTTCAGATCTCGGGCTGATCTTCCAGACGACCGTACTTGGTTTTAAAATTGCAGAGATCCAGCGGCGCCGTGCGCTGATCGAACTTTCGAAACATTTCCATGTCAATGTATACAGCAACAGCAATGTCAGCGACCTTGTCCGGGTCCGGTACTGCGGTTCTGTAGATTACTGGAGTGAAATGCCAAAGGTATTTTCTGCCTCCAGGATCAACCTAAATTTTACTATTCCAAACATTAAGAGCGGCATTCCTCTACGCATTTGGGACATTTTAGGCTCGGGTGGCTTCCTTATGACAAATTTTCAGGCGGAACTCCCGCTTTATTTTACGGAAGGGGAAGATCTCGTGTGCTTTGATGGGATTGATGATCTGTGTGAAAAGACCAATTACTATCTCACGCATGAAGATGAGAGACTGCAGATTGCAAAAAATGGATACGAAAAGGCGAAGAAACATCACAGCTATGTGGATCGCATCCAAACAATTCTGTCGGTGATCGCATAGGATGTAAAAAATACTGCGCAGGGGTTTTGTTATAGATTGTTTTTGACACTTTCCTGTGAAAAACAAATCTCATTATCAGGCTCAAAAATCCTGAATTTTTACGCAACCGCTTCTGAAAAATAGAATTAGACCTGTCTTTTTAACGAAAGGACAGCCCGCACGAATGTCTGCCGGATAGCATACAACGATTTAGAGGGCTTTCGCGCTGCACTTACATGGTCGCTCACACAAAACGCAGCCGCCAGCGACGATTGTTTGAAAAAACTCCTGCCATTTTTTCAATAGCAGGAGTTTTTGAGTTTCGGAGCCAGGCTTTCTATCGTCTGTGTGAGCGACCATGTAAGTGCAGCCAGAAAGTTCTCACTTGTTGTATGCTGCCGACAGACATTTGGGCGTAAGCTGTTCTTTCGGAAAAGAGACATGCCCTCTTCTTTCAGAAGCGGTTTCTAAAATTCTTGGATTTTTTCGAAATTATAATGCGATTTGTTTCACAGGAAAGTGCCATAACCAAAGTTATAGTAAAACCCATGCGCAGCACTTTTTAGCACGTGCGATCCAGCATCATCCCGGAGTAGATGGATGTGATGTATGGTGTTGCAAAGTTGTGTACCGGATTCTTATATGCCACCAAAATCTTGCTGACATAGTTCATCGGATCAATGGATGCTTTCTGCGCGGTCTGGTTTAAGTCATCCTTAAACTCATTTAATACAGAAAAGCAGTCGGAGGAATCCGCTGCGGTCACCGCATCAGTCAAAAGACTGCGGTCTATGTCGATCTTGCCGTCTGACTCTACCGAAAGTCCGATTGCTTCCAATTCATTGCGGTACGGCCTGGTTATATTTTTCATATCACGGAGCAGTTTATCTGATTCCTGCTCACTGGAATAGCTGTGACCCAGCTGTATCATATTGTTGTAGACATTGACCAGTGACTGCACATTGTCGGCAACCGCATCAACGTTTGTTTTGAAACCAATCGTTGCAGCCTGATTGTGCGCACTGGGCTTTTTCAAGGTCAGTTCAAAATCATTATTTACCGTAAACGTATTGGAAAAAGAGGAATGTTCCTTTCCATTTAACAGAAACGCGGAATTCTGCGGCTTTTCTGTCACCTGATCGATGCCAAGCGTTTTCATCGCTTTTATGGATGCAGAATCCGGTGAAGGTAAAATTTCAAAAAGATACTGCTGATCTTCCCCAACACCTGTCTGCTTAGATTCGATGTGTACTGCCGTCTTCCCCTGTTCGTTCTGTGCCAAAGATGCCTTTAATCCAATCCCTGAAGAATTGATCAGCCGGACCACCTTTTCCTGCACATCTCTGTTACTGCTCTTCTCCCCAACTGTAAACTGAAATTCATACGAACTTAACTCTGTATTCAGGTCAAAACTGTAAACGCCCGGCCTGAAATCCCTGCGATCCCCATCAAGGTAATTTCCCTCATTGACCTGTGGTGTTGCAAGGTGCATGACCTTGACATCAAAATGTAAGGTATCATCTACATCCTGATCCTCGCCAATGTACTCTGCACTGACACTGTTCTCATCGGTTGACTGGGCAATTTTTCTGTGAAATGCACTGCCTGCATCTCCCTCATCAGAAAGAGACGCAATTACATTCTGGATTGAGCGTGTATGCTCTTTGATATCGATTGCAAACTTTTTAACTTCCCCATCATCCCTGATCTTATAGAGAGGGGCATCTTTATTCGTTTTGACAATACTGTTGTAGACGGCTCGAAGCTGGCTCTTTTTATGTGTGTCGTAACGTGACGATGCCAGACTGCCATATGTGCTTAGATAATAGTTGTATGCGCTATCTATCGCTGCCATGATTCCCCCTCCTTTCTTCCATGAAAACAAATACAACCTTGTATATGTGGGGCAACTATTGCTGCATAAATTATCTGATATAAAAACTCTTTCTCTTTATTTCGACCGAAGTTGTAAAAATATTATAGAATATTTCCAGAAAATAACGGTTTTCCACTTTTTCAATCAATATAATGACATTCTAACAGGTATTCTGCGCGATTTTTCCACGTGTGGTCGGCTCTCGCGGCAAGATATCCACAATCTGCCATCTGCTGTGTGGATGCAAGATCCCCGAACAGCGCAAACACCCGATCCGGCAGGCTCTGTATCTCTTTCAGAGAAAACATTGCCAGTTCTTTTCCATCGGTAAATGTTCTCCGCAAATAGGTGGAATCATCGGTAACCACCGCACTTTCTGCAAGCATGCCGTTAAAAATGCGGTCATGTGCCCCTGCTTTAAACCACGTCATCGTGTTGAGCACGATCTTGCTGTCATTCATCAGTGGCAGGATCTGCGGTGCCAGCACCTTTCCGCCATATTTCAGATGTGGATTGTCACTCCATTCGCACTGATCCCAGCCTGTGCCATATGCTGTTACCGTGATACCGCTTTCTACCAGCATCCGCACGGTCTGCTCCCGGAAAAAGGAAGTTGCATAGGAATCCAAAAACCGCATTTTTACCACGATCTCATGGATCCGTTCCTCTGCAATATCATTTCTTACGCTCTTTATATACTCCTCAACCGCACATTCCGTCGTCTTCTCCGGATGACGCACCAGCTCATCCAATACATTTTTTGCAAGTTCTTCCCCGTCCACTTCCGGGATAGAGGTAAAATCCGGGATCATCCTTGCCACCGTATAGATTGGCAGTGCACCCGCATACAGCACGTCAATCCCGCGCTCTGCGAGCGGTTTATGCTTACAGTGAAGCTCCACACCGGCATGTGGCAGAAAATCTGCCTGACGGATATTCCGAAAAAAACGTCTGATATATGCCACATGATTGCGGTCTGTACCAAGCACGATCGAAGTATCCGGTGCATTGCGCAGCGGTTTCTCATAATGAAACGGATGGTCCATTAAAATATTTAAATATGGGATATTGCACTTCTCCCAGATGTTTGTTCCATCTAAAAGCGCTAAATTATATCCCAAATTGTTAAAAGTTACCACGGAAAATCGCTTTGACAGGTCAATATTTTCCACTGGTATTTCCTGTTCTCCAAACAAAAGTGCGAGCAATGCCTCCTTACTCACCTCCTGCATCATGGCATCATAGACAAACGACTGATACCCCATCTCCTCAAATGCCATCCGCAATTCATCTGTAAATAAATCAAGCGTATCGTATACGCCGGTAAAATAGATGATGGTTTTCTTCATGGAAATACCTCCTGACCGTTTCAATCGTTTTATTGTAACATAAATCGGTGCGGTGTGCCTCCTCATTTTTTTGCTCTTTGTACCGATATATATTATAATATGTTTTTACGATAAGATAAAAGATCAGCAGAAAGAAGGCACAGTATGAACCTGGGTACCGAAACCGTCCTTTCCCAAAATGCGGCAAGACAATATAAGATCACAGGCACAGACAGATCACGTTCCGCCGAAAAGCTTTCCAGCGGCTACCGGATTAACCGTGCTGCTGACGATGCAGCCGGACTCAGCATTTCTGAAAAAATGCGCAAACAGATCCGAGGTCTTGACAAGGCATCACAGAATATCGATGATGGCTTAAGCTACGTTCAGGTAGCTGATGGTGCCCTCGCCGAAGTGCAGTCCATGATGCACCGGCTCAATGAACTTAGTATTCAGGCAGCCAATGATACCAACACTGCCGCCGACCGGCTTGCCATCGATAACGAAGTACAGGATTTAAAAACAGAGATCAACCGTGTTTTCGAAACAACTGAATTTAATACAAAAAAGATCTGGGATACCAACGGCAATGACAAAGTTCAGATCGGTATAGATAAAGTTCCTGCCGTTACTTCCCCTTACCGGAATACAAATCAGCAGTATTCCATCTCTGAAGCCAACAAATGGCTGCAGCCAGGCAATCATTCTTATAATATTGCCGCTGATGAAAATGGTGTTACGGTTTCCTGGACCGCCTTTGACGGGAATACCTACAGCACGACGACCATGCCCTGGCCATCAGATGATATGGCCGGACAGTCGCTCGATTTTGAAATTGGAAAATATCTGGATACGGCAGCTTATCCTGCTCTGGCCAACTCCGGCATCAATTTCCATTTAAAATACAATATTTCTGATGTCGCATCCAGGCAGGATGTCATCGACTCCATCAATGGAACATCAATGGGCTTCGGTGTGGTTGCAAATACCAATGCCAGACTTTCTACAGATAATGGCGGCACATACCAGTCTTCCTACACAAAAAACGGAGTTACCCTCTATTTTGAATCGCAGATCAACTATCCTGCACAGCTTGCATCAGACCGGAAATTTGTTTTTGGTCAGACCGATACAGTTTTCATGGAACCGGATGTCTCCGACCCGGACAATTTTAAAAACCCATTTTCCAACAGCAACTGGAATGATGCCGGCAACTGGAAAATGGATTTTACCATGGGGCAAAACGCGACCAATCCAAATGCACAGGCAACCACCAGTGGCACATTTTCCGGCAACGGACAATCCAGCTCCACCTACTACCATGGTACAACCTCCGAACCAAACAACCCGCCAGACCCCACCAATCCCGGCTCCCGGTATTGGTGGAATTACAACACGTACCATCAACCCTATTATAGCAATCACCAGCTTCCGAATAACAATGGTACACCAACCTCTGTAAATGACGCATTATGCAATCCAGATTCCCTGAATTATGCTCTAAACAACACACAGAATGGCGGTACCATCGGTGTCACTATCCCGATCAGCAGTATTCCGGGATATACCGTTGGCGGTCAGACATACACTTCTATCGGAAGTTTAACCATGTATCTTGATGTAAAGCCAACCACAACCTTAGACGACATCAAAGATCTGTTGAACGATGTCACAGGTGTTGACATTTCCGCAACAGGTCTGGGACGCGCCACCAACTACGGAACCTTTGTCAATACCATTACCTTAGACAAACCCATCTACGAGTCCAAGCTCAATATTAAGATCCAGACCAGTGATGTTGCATATGACCATATGTCTATCGCATATAAATCTCTGCGGCTTGATAACCTTGGTTTAAAGCAGACAAATACGCTGACCCATGATGATGCCGAAGCTGCGATCGCTTCTACTGCCGATGCACTTGCCATCGTATCGGAACAGCGTTCCCTCTTTGGTGCTTATCAGAATCGTCTGGAATCCGCACATTCCACCGTAGAAAATACAGGTGAAAATGTCCAAAACGCCGAATCAAGACTCCGCGACACCGATATGGCAGCGGAAATGGTGAACAATTCCAGAACAAATATACTGGCACAGGCAGGCGAGGCCATCATGGCACAGTCCAATTCCCGCCTGAACCAGATCGTAACATTACTTCAGGAGAGTTTTTAAGAATGAAAAAAGTAAGTGTCATTATCCCTTGTTTCAATGCAACCAAATGGCTGCCCAAATGTTTTATGTCACTCGTACAGCAGTCCATCGGCATTGCACAGCTTGAATTAATTTTTGTAGATGATGCCTCTACAGACAATGGTGCCACCTGGCAGATGCTGCAGGAATTTGAAAGAGCATTTCCGGAAAGTATTCTGATCTTACAGCTGGAAGAAAATATGAGACAGGGCGGTGCCAGAAACATTGCGCTGCAATATGCAACCGGAGAATACATTGCCTTTGTGGATGCAGATGATTTTGTCGCTGAGAATTTTCTGGAAGAAGCCTATCGCTATGCGAAAAATGAAAATGCAGACCTGGTACAGTTTGAATATGAATTTTATACAGACCGGCTCGGTGCGGTTCCTTCCGGCAGAACGATCACACCAGAGATCATTGAGATCCACTCGCATGAGGAACGCGCCCGGCTTCTGATGGCTGAAAAAGTCACCTACGGATGCTGGAACAAACTCTATCGCCATGCTTTATTAAAAGAAGCAAATGTTGCCTATGCAGAACATGTCATCTACGAAGAGCCTCTTTTTGTCTATCCTCTGCTGTTTTACGCAAAAAAGATTGTCATCACAAATGACATTTTCTATTATTACAGGCAGAACGATGCCGGAACGATGCGAAACGATATGAAGCAGGAAGAAACCCTGCGGATGCACGCAACGGTGCAGCTTGCCGTATGGAACTTCATGAAGCAGACACCTTTCTTTGCAGAATACTATGAGGAGATCAAACTGTATTTCCTGCACACCTATCTGTATGAGACGCTGTATTTTGCAAAGCTGCGTGGTTTTACGGTTTCTTTTTCCTTTTACCAGGAATTAGAAAAAACGGTTATCGCTGAGGTAACCGATTATGAGACTTCTCCGTATCAGAAGCTGATCCCCATGCAGATGAAATTGTATCATCAGATTGCAAAAGGGGTAACGGAAGAGTGGCTGGAGCGGTATATGGGGGAGCTTTAGGGCGTTTGCAGATCTTCAAAGGAAAGCAGTTTTATGTTTTCCTTTTTTGCTGCATACTCTATCGCAGATTTCTGAAATCCTGATTTTGAAAAAATATAATAATATTTTTCATGATAAGAAAACAGTTCTCCCCGGGAGATCAGGGTATCGATCACACTTGTATCAACCTTTTCATTTCTCCATTTACATTCTGCAAACAGAGCTTTTTCGTCGGCAACTGCCATAATATCGATTTCTTCCTGTCTCTTTTCCTTCTTGTTCGTCCCCCACCAGCGACCACATTCTCCAACCATAAATGGCAGTTTTTCATAAACATTCGGCAAAAACAGATATTGCTGGCATATTGTTTCAAAAACAGTCCCCATAAAATCATTCAGCTGCGGGCGTACTCTCGTCTCATATACCTGCTTTCCAACTCCACGCATAATACTGCTGGTGTTCGGTCTGACAAACCGATACCAGAACAGATACATACTGTCAGCGAGACAGTACAATGTTTTCCGGCTATTAACCGGCTCTGTAATCGGCACCTCTTTTTTTACGATTCCTAATGCGATCAAAGATGATATCTGATTACTGCATCCACTTGTCTCAATCCCTGTTTTTGTTGCAATTTCATTCATTCTGCTTGCGCCGGAAGCAATAGCTGCAATAATGGAATGATACGTCATGGGATCTTTTAATTCCTGTTTCATCAGATTGACCGGCTCTTCAAACAATCTGCCACTTTCCTCAAAAAACAGCTGCTCTATATTTTCATCTACACTTTTTTCTGAATTAATACGATACAAATACTCCGGTATGCCGCCTGTAACGCCATAAAGCAACGCCTGTTCCTCATGAGTAAAACCTTTTAGCATCTGTTTTGCTTCCCAAAAATGAAATGGCCGGATCTTAAACTGCGCCGTACGACGTCCATATAACGGACTTTTATACCCAAGCACCTGCTCTTCCATAAAACTCATCGACGAACCGCATAATATCAGGAAAAGTTTACTGTCTTTCCAGCACTCATCAATATGCTTTTGTATCATAGATGAAATTGCGGGATAAGAAGCTGCCAGATATGGGTACTCATCTATCGCAACCACAACACGCTTGTCCCGTCTGGCAAGGTCATCAATATGTCCTAACAGTGCCTCATAATCCCGAAACATCATGTTGGAGATCGCCTGCTCCTCCTGCGTGGCAAATGCCTCTGACAGTCCGCTTAAATTTTCTTTTTTCGCACCTTCCACTGCCATGTAATAGATGCCTTTTTTCTCCTGCATAAATTCACGGATCAAAGTCGTTTTTCCCACACGTCTGCGGCCATAAAATACGACGAACTCAAATTGATCACTCTGATATAATTCGTTCAGTTTTTGCAGTTCCTTTTCCCTTCCAACAAACATATCGTTCTCCAATCATTTATATAAATTGCTAATCACGCAATTAGTAATTGTATAATTAGTTTATGTATAGTTAGTATATGCTTCATTGGGAAAAATAGCAATGGATTTTTGTCCTTGAGTTTCCGCAGTTTTATCCACAACCGAATCGTTTTTCAGATACTGTCATAA
>URUD01000059.1 GCA_900550935.1 uncultured Roseburia sp. | reverse complement strand
GATATCTTCCATATTGCCATCATTTCTGGCTGCGACTGCATGATCCACCGCACCGATGGCCGCTACGGAGATTTCTTTAAGGTCCTCGATACCCGTCTCAGAAAAAGCAAGCTGATGTTCCTTCAGATACTGAGCTGCCTCTGCGAGGTTTTCCGCATGGTCGCCAACGCGCTCTAAGTCGCTGATGCTGTAAAACAGATTGCTGACCTGCACCTTCTGCTTCTCGTTTAAAGAGAGATTGTTGACCTTGATGAGATATTCGGTCAGCTTCTTATTTAAAATATCGATCTCTGTCTCGTTCTTAAAAACCTCATCCAGACATTCATATTTGTTTTCCAGAAGGACGCTTGTTGCAAGCTTTAAGTTTGCAAGGGCCATCTTACCCATATGAACGACTTCCATCACACCGACTTCAAGGGCAAAGGTCGGGGATTTGAAGATACGTTCGTCGAGAACCGGAAGCTCGTCTTCCTTTTTCTCCTCTTTCTTCTCGTCCTCCTCTGTCTCACGCACGATCAGACCGGAGAACGCAACGAGCTGTTTTGCAAACGGGAATAGCAGCAGGGTGTTCGTCAGGTTGAAAAACGTGTGGAAGATCGAGATCTGCAACGCATTGATACTTCCCTGAGCAATATCCGGGCGCATCATGGAGATCACATACATTCCGATCCCGAAGACGATCGCACCGAAACTGTTGAACGTCAGGTGGATCACCGAAGCGCGCTTCGCATTCCGGCTTGCGCCTGCACTCGATAAAAGCGCAGTCAGACAGGATCCGATATTCTGTCCAAGGGTAATATAAATCGCGGCATTTGCGGATACCACTCCGCTCATCGCCAGAGTCTGTAAGATACCGACAGAAGCGGTGGAGCTCTGGATGATCGCAGTTACAAGCGCTCCGGCCATGATTCCCAGGATCGGATTTCTTCCGAGAACCGCAAATGCCTTCGCAAAGATCGGAGCATCCGTGTACGGAGCGACGGAACTTGACATAAACGTCAGTCCCACAAACAGGAGTCCGACACCGATACAGACCTCACCGACCAGACTCTCCTTTTTCTTCTTGGAAAACATCAAAAACGCGGCACCGATGGCAACTACGAGCGGTGCGAAAAACGACGGCTGCAAAACCTTCATCGCATCCCCCAGAGAGTTTAAGGAAACCATCCATGCGGTGATCGTCGTACCGATGTTCGCGCCCATGATGACGCCGACCGCCTGGGTCAGATTCAGGATCCCGGCATTTACAAAGCCGACGACCATGACAGTTGTCGCTCCGCTGCTGTGCAGGATCGCGGTGATCAGGGCGCCAAGTCCGACCGCAAGGAGCCGGTTGTCCGTCACCATTCTCAGGAACTTGTTCAGCTTACTTCCGGCCGATTTCTGCATGCCGTCGCCCATAATGCTCATGCCGTACAGGAACATACCGAGACCGCCCAGGAAACTGAAGATACTTTCCAGATATCCGATATTCATAATGTCTTCTCCATTCTCTTTTGTCGCCGCCCGGAGTTTCGCGAGCAGCGGGCAAAATGCCGCCGTTTTCGACTTCTTCCGACGGATTTTCTCCCTGTGCTCCATCATATCATAGAGCACAGTATTTTTTCAATTCTAAATATAATATTTGTAAATTTTAGGTAAAGAATTCAAAATGAATTTCGGATTTTTAGTGATTGTCCCATTATTTTTTCAGGATTCTGATCGCATTTTTTACATCTTTGTGAAATGTTTCCCATTCTTCCGGATGGTCCACAAAATACTTCGGACAGATCTTGCCCGTCACATCATAATGACGGATGATATCGTCCGGCTTCAGATCAAACTCAACACAGAGGTACGCGCACAGATTCACCAGCGTCTGATATGTACTGTCATAAAATTTTCCGGTCTCGTCCGGATGACAGCACTCGATGGAGATCGTGTCGCTGTTCCTGTTGTTGGAGGCGTAGGCGACCTCATCGAGCGGAATACACTGTACCACTTCTCCCTCAAGTCCGATCACAAAATGGCTGCTCGCATACGTCTCCCCACTCTGCGCAAGTCCCTCAAAGTAGCCCCGGTTCTGCTCCGCCGTTGTACCTGGATTTGCCGTGTAATGGACCACGATACCGTTTACTTTTTCCAGTGCCGTTCCTGGCCTTGAATATTCGTTGATATCTAATAACTCTACGATCAGCTCCGGCCGCTCCTCGATATATTTTGTCGTCTCAACCGGTGCCACCGTCTGTGTTTTCTCTTTTCCCTTTGTCAGGAAACGATAAACTCCTGTCACGATCATACATACGACTGCCGCGATCGTCAACACAAGGATCACGCGCGCACGCCTCTGTTGTCTTCTCTTCCTTTTCCGCCGCAGCTCACGCGCTGCCGCCCGTCTCTGTTCTTCCCTTCCCATACGCTCATTTGCTCCCATGCAACTTCCGCTCTACATCATTTTCTGGTCTGCCGGTCTGGTACATAAGATCTGTTTCATCAGCTCCGGTACCGTAAATACATCTTCAAACAGGAAATCATCCTCCAACAGTTCTACATTTTCCTCGGAGTGCTCCACTTCCTTGGCATAGATACGTGCCGTATCCACACGGTCTGCCTCTGTAAATGCTCCATTGGCAAAGAAACGTGCTACATCCATCTCGCGCACCAGTAAAAATCCAGTTACGGCAAACTGTGCTTTTGCCAACAGATTTTCATCATAAAATGCACGCATAAAATAGCGGTAGGTAAAGTAGACTAACAGGTGCTCATATTCATACTTTCTCTCTCCGAGTGCCTCTAAAAACTCCTGCAATCTTGTCTCATACTGTTCTTCGGAATAAACCTGCTCTAACTGTTTTTTTGCCTGTTCCCATTCCTGTCCGAGTCCTTCTAATTCCTCATAACACAAAAGACGCTCCTTAAAACACTGGTATGGTGTTTTTTCACTTGCCGTTTCTTCTTTTGGCACGGTATGGAAGATCTCCTGCTGCATTTTTGCAATATAGGCAAGATAATCTGCCGCCCGGTCTTCGATGGCACGCTCTCTGTCCTGCAGCAGCTCGACTGCATGGTCTCTCGCCGCGATCAGTTTTCCTGCCAGCTCCCATTCTTCATCGGTCCACTCCGTGTCTTCATACTCCTCCGGCAGGGTCTTTTCTTCCCAGTGCATCTTTTCTGTCTTGCGGAACACGATCCTTCCCACTTCCTCACAGGAAAGACAGAGCACACGCTCGCGCACGCCTGGATAATCAATGACAAAACGCGGATATTCCGTACATACTTCGCTGAGTGCCTCCTCGCCCAGTTCAATATAGATCCTGCACAATTTATGTTCATTTAACATCGGGCACCAGCCATTTTTCCGCAATGTAAATTTCTGGTCTTTCATGTGTTTTCGCATGAAATCTCCCATCGGTCCCTCGACCGACTCATAGTAGGCTGCCGAATCGTCATCCAGATCGATCTCCCAGCCGATGCAGCAGCTGTCGGAACACTCGCTCGCGATACAATGAAATTCCTTATAATAAGATGGTAACCGTAAAATCATATTTCCTCCATATATAAAAACAGGCTGTCCACCGACAGCCCTTATTCTTTGAAATGATTACTCAACATATATCCAACACACCAGACTCCACCTGCAAGTGACAGATAGACAAATCCCTGGATGAAAGCAATGATGATCTTTCCAAGGGATAGATTTCCTGCCAGGTATGCAACGATCAGCCCCTTAACCGGTTTGGTCAGGATCATATAGCCGCCAACATAACACCAGCCTATCACACCCAGTATATAGCAGAGTGCCGCAATCAGCACTTTCCATGTAACTTTCATGTTCTACTCTCCCTCTGTCTGTATCACAATTCCTGCAATAGTATAGCACATTTTGTCACTTTTTGCAAGGAACCTGCCCGCCTGCTTTCTTTGCTTTCTTTGTTGAATCCCGCACGATCAACTCCGGCTCCACCACGATCTGGTGCAGTTCTTCCTTTTCTTCACCGTCTTTTATGATCTTAAGTAATAATTCTGCTGCCATCTGTCCTAATTTTTCCTGTGGATGCGCTATAGTCGTGAGCGGGATCTTTGCGCTCTCCGCCAGATAGGAATTATCATAGCCTGTCACCGAGACATCCTCCGGGACGTTAAGTCCGGTATCCTCGAGTGCCCGAATCACTTCCAGCGCGATCTGATCATTATAGGATACGACCGCATCAAACATCCGTCTGTCCCTCTCTTCTGCCATCTGTTTCATCTTCTCATAAGGGTGTGTCTTCCGGTCCTCAGTATAAAACCAGACCACCTTATCCGGATCATAGGAAATGCCGGACTCCTGCAACGCCTGCACATAACCCTTGTGTCTCTGCTGCCCCTGCGTATCATCCGCCTTGAATACCCCGACAATATTCTGATGCCCGAGTTCGATCAGATGTCTTGTCACCAGATAGCCTCCACGGCAGTCATCCATCAGGATATACGGTTTTTCCTTCAACTGGTCATAGCTGCCCTGGATAAACACATATGGGATCTGATATTCATCCAGCATCTGGTACAACTCGATGTGCCGACAGAAGATCTGGCTTTTGCTCGGTTCGATGATCAGTCCGTCAATGTCTTTCTGTAAAAGTTCTTCCAGACATTTTGCTTCCAGTTTTCTGGAATTTCTGGTATTTTTAAGTAAAATACTGTAACCGTTTTCTGTCAGTACCTGATCGATTCCCTGGATGACTCTCGGAAAAATATAGTCCGACAGGTAGGTCGTGACAACTGCAATATTTTTTGATTTTCCAGTATGGCGCATCATTTCCGAACAAAAGGTTCCTCTTCCATGTTCTGCATAGATGTAACCCTCATTTTGCAGGATCTGCAATGCTTTGCGTACAGTCTGTCTGCTCACCTGAAACTCAGCCGACAGTTCATTTTCCGAGGGCAGTTTTTCTCCCGGTTTGATGTTTCCGGAAATGATCTGTTTTCGCAAATCTTCCATAATATCGTAATATTTCAATTTTTTATCCATAAAGCAGTTTTACTCCGTAATTTTCAAAAAAGTTTGTCATTTTCTGTTAATTTTTCTGACATTATGTCGATATATGTTACAAAGAAGTAAAGAACTATCGGAAAGCACATTTGTCAAGGAGGATGATTGTCGCAATCTACTTAGAATCTATTTCAATCGTAACACCTGTTACCCCGGTAACCCGTACCAAACGGATCACCCCACAGAAGCGTGACTCAAACAACCGTTCCAGACAGGAAACCTGCTCCTTTGCAGCAATGCTTGAAGCCATGTCCAAAACGGATCTTGAGAAGACATCAAACGGATTTGATGCCATCGCTTAATCTTATGAAAGAGAGGTCAGACCAACTGCCTGCTTAGCAAGCTGGTCGGCCTCTTCATTTCCTTCTACGCCGGAATGTCCCCTGACCTTCACAAAATGTAAACGGATCGCATCTTTGATCGACTGCACATACTCATAATATGCGATCGTTCCCTCTTTATTTCGTTTCCACATTCCGGTTGCCCACATTTCAATGCCCATATAGTCATAATAGATCGTAAGCTCAGGAAGTCCAAGTTCTACGGCACGTTTCATCGCCGCCATACTTCCAAGGATTTCTCCTGCCACATTCCGCATGGATGCCATCTCTGCATCATCTCCTGCGCCCTGCAGTACTTCCTTTTGTCCCTGATGGACTAAAAATCCGCCATAGCCATAACGCTTTTCTGCCACATTAAAAGATCCATCCACAAACGCATAACTTTCCGGAAGTTGCTCAGCCGTCTGTTCTGCGCCTGTTTTTTCTGTCTCTGCTTTTGCTTTGCCCGCTCTCTCTATCGTGCCACCGCCAAGGAATGCCTTTGCCTCTTCATAAGTCATAAATCCCTTGTAGATCGCACCTTTATAGCCGTCCACCATGCTTTTACATGCCGCCCAGGACTCATAGATGCCCGGCTTTTTTCCTGCTTTTACTGCATAATATTTTTTTGCCATCTAATTCTCCATTCCATTAACCAGTTTATAATATAAAATGCCATATAATTCCCGCACATAATAAGTTGGAAAATACAAAATACCCGTGTGTGCCGGCGTACTGTAACTCTTTAACCCCAGCTTTTCTGCCATATCATTGGCACGGTATTCATGAAAGCCGCTTGTAATGATCGTTACCTCCATTCCAAGGTTTCTTTTGCTTAGGATTTCTTTTGAAAATGCAAGATTCTCCCTCGTATTGGTCGAAGCATCTTCTAAGATCAGCCGGTTTTCTTCAATTCCACGCGCGGTCAGATATTCATACATGCATCCTGCCTCTGAGATTTCTTCGTCTTCTCCTTTTCCACCCGATAAGATGGCAATAGCAGCCGGTTCGCTTACCAGATAATCATAGGCAGCCTCCAAACGCTCCGTCAGCACACGGCTCGGCTTACTTCCTTTTACCTTACAGCCAAGCACGATCGCAGGCACCCCATGTTCTGTGGGTCTGTTTTCTGCCGCACGCACCATCCATACTGTCTCGATCAGTGCCACACAGACGACTGCTGCTGTCACTACACCAATTATGATAAGTAAAATTTTCCCTCCCGTATGCTGTGATAACCCGTGCAAAAACAGATGTACTTTTCTCCAGAATACGCCATAGAAAAACAACAATGCAGCAAGGATGACACCGGTCACCGTTCCGATATTTACGATCCCGTTCTGAAACAGTGGTGCCAGAAACAAAAGAAGAAGGATGATCCCGCCTCCCATAAACAGATAACATATTTTTTCCATGCAAGTCTCCCTTATTTAGAAAAATCGGGATGCGTTTCCGCATCCCGGTTTTTATGATAATTCTAATTTACAATTTGCACGCATCTTTAACGGACATTCATATACGTTGTCATTGTTCTCTTTTGCAATATAGGAAAGCGGGCACTTACGGCAATCTCCTGTCGTAAAATCTCCCGGCACTTCAAAACTCATCGTTGCTGTTTTGATCCCTTTTGCAGCTTCTTCTTTTCGAATGTGAGTCCAGGATAATACCTGACCACATCCTCCGCATTTCTCTGTGTTGACCGTGGTCGGTCTCTTACAGGTCGGACAGGCGTAGATCACTCTGCCATCCGTATCTGTTGTCTCAACTACATCCGATGGAAATTGTTTGATTAATTCCGCTCTTAAATCGTCCCGCATAGTTTCGCTCCTTACACTTCTTTATCCCTTGTAATTCTTACTGCCTTTCAGTATAGCATATCTTTTACCCCAATGCCACATCTAAAATCATCATAATCAGAAATCCCACGGCAAATCCGATCGTTCCGATATTCGAATGACTTCCGCTCGATGCCTCTGGCAGCAATTCCTCCACAACAACATATAACATTGCTCCTGCCGCAAATGCAAGCAGATATGGCAACAGCGGTGTTACGATACCGGTCAACAGTATCGTGATAAATGCTGCGATCGGCTCTACCACACCAGATGCCATTCCGTAAACAAACGCCTTTCTGCTGCTGCATCCCTCACCTTTTAACGGAAGTGAGATGATCGCTCCCTCCGGGAAATTCTGAATGGCAATTCCTACGGAAAGTGCAACTGCACCTGCCAGTGTGATCTTTTCATTGCCGGATAAAAGTCCTGCAAATACAACTCCCACTGCCATTCCCTCCGGGATATTGTGCAGTGTCACAGCCAGTACCAGCATCGTTGTTTTTTTTAGCGAACTTGGAAGCCCCTCCGGTTCGTCTTCGTTTAAATGAAGATGCGGTACCAGACGATCCATTGCCAGTAAAAACAACATACCGATGGAAAATCCGACTGCTGCCGGCAGGAAGGCAAGTTTGCCCATCGAATCTGACATATCGATCGCCGGGATCAGAAGTGACCAGACGGATGCCGCCACCATAACCCCGGATGCAAATCCGAGTAACGCTTTCTGCACCAGTGGATTCAAATCATTCTTTAAGAAAAATACACAGGCTGCACCCAGTGTCGTCCCCAGAAAGGGGATCAATAATCCTATTGCAATATCCAAAAATGCCCCTCCTTATTTCTACCTTAACCTAACTTTGCATCTGCTTTCTGCTGAAATTTATCAGAAGGCACGATAAAACGCTCGTGAATCCCCTCTCCGATCTTTCCTGCTTCATCCTCTACATCCACTGCAAATACAAGGCGTCTTCCGTCTACCTCAACCAGTGTCGTATTACAGGTGATTTTCATTCCAACCGGTGATGCGGACAGATGCTTGATATTTAAGCTGATCCCTACGGTTACCATGCCCTCTTCTAACCCTCCTGCAACGCTCTTCCATGCAGTCTCTTCCATTAAAGCGATCATTGCCGGTGTTGCAAATACCTTTAAGGTACCGCTTTTCATGGTTTCTGCTGTATTTTCATTTGCTACGGTCATGGTCTGCTGACCTTTGATCCCTGCTTCTAACATATGTTTTTCCTCCTGATCTGTTCCTTTTTCGCCTTCATCATAACAGATTTATTCTATTCCCTCAACCTCTTTTGGCAATACAAGATTTAAAATGACTGCTACCAGAAAAACAACGGCAACACAGTTTTCCGCAAACACATTTTTTATGATCTGTGGAAAAATATCAAAAATCTCCGGCACCTGTGTAAATCCAATCCCCACGCTTAAAGATAATGCGGCGATCGTAATGTTCCGCTGGCTGTAGCCGCATTTGCTGATCATCTGCAATCCACTGATGACGATCGTACCAAACATCATGATCGTACATCCGCCTAAAACGGCATCCGGTAATGTTGCAAGCAATGCCCCAAAAATCGGGAAAATTCCGGCAAGGATCATAATGATTGCTCCGGTTGCGATCGTAAACAGGTTTACTACTTTCGTCATTGCTACCAGTCCGACATTCTGACTGAACGAAGTGATCGGCAGACAGCCAAATACTGAAGAAAGCGCACTGATAAATCCATCACAGGCAATGGAACCGGATGTCTCCTTCTCTGTGACATCACGTCCCAGCCCGGAAGATGCCAGTGCTGAGGTATCCCCGATCGTTTCAGTTGCAGATACCAAAAAGATCAACGTCACGGAAAGGATCGCATTACTGTTAAATTCCGGCTTAAATGGCATTAAGGACGGCAGTGCAACTACTGCAGTTCCCTGCAGGCTTGAAAAATCCACCACTCCCATGCAGACTGCAACCACATATCCCACAACCAGTCCAAACAGAACGGACAACTGTTTCCAATAAGATTTTGCAAAAATATTAAATAAGATACAGCACAGTAATGTGATCGTACCTAAGATCCAGTTCGTTGCCGAACCAAAACTCTCATTTCCACTGCCGCCTCCAAACGATGCCGCACCTACAGACAATAATGAAAATCCGATCGCCGTTACCACGCTTGCCGCAACGATCGGCGTAATGATCTTCGTCCAGTATTTTGCAAACAGTCCTAAAATTCCCTCGATGATACCGCCCACTAACACTGCCCCGACGATCGCCGGATATCCGTAAGCCGGTCCGACATAACAGAAAATCGAGACAAATGTGAAACTAATCCCCATTACGATTGGAAGACCGGAGCCGATCCGCCAGATTGGGAAAAGCTGGATCAAGGTTCCGATCCCGGCAATGATCATTGCACTCTGGATAAGCATGGTGCTCTCTTTGGCACTAAGCCCGCATGCCCCTGCTACGATAATGATCGGTGCGATATTTGCCACAAACATTGCAAGAATGTGCTGCAATCCAAACGGGATTGCCTTTCCCACCGGCACTTTTCCGTCCAGTGTATAAATGTTCTCTACTGATGCTTCTTTTGTTTTCATCCTGTTCTCCAATATTTATTTTCTGATATTTTACAGTACTCTTGATAAAAATTCCTGCAGTCTCTTACTCTTCGGTGCATGGAAGATCTCGTCCGGTGTACCTTCTTCTGCGATCACGCCCTCATTAATGAACATGACCCGGTTTGCCACCTCTCTGGCAAATCCCATCTCATGTGTTACTACAACCATTGTCATTCCACTTGCCGCAAGTTCACGCATTACCTGAAGTACTTCCCCTACCATTTCAGGATCCAGTGCCGAGGTCGGCTCATCAAAGAGTATGACATCCGGATTCATTGCAAGGGAACGTACAATGGCGATACGCTGTTTCTGTCCGCCGGAAAGCTGTGCCGGATATGCTTCCGCTTTATCAGGCAGTCCGATACGTGCCAACAGTTCCTCTGCTTTTGCAGATGCTTCTTCGCTCGTCATCAGTTTTAATTTTACCGGTGCAAGCATGATATTCTGACGGATGGTCATATTCGGAAACAGATTGAACTGCTGGAATACCATTCCGATCTTCTGGCGCATCTGGTTGATGTCTGTTTTTTTATCGGTAATATCGGTTCCCTCAAAAAGGATCTGTCCTCTGGTCGGTACTTCCAAAAGATTTAAAGAACGGAGAAACGTTGATTTTCCACATCCAGATGGTCCGATGATCGCAATGACATCCCCCTTTTTTACGGTCGTGCTGATTCCTTTTAATACTTCCTGTTTCTCATAATATTTATGTAAATCCCGCACCTCTAAGATTGTTGTATTATCGTTCACTGCTGCGTAATCTCCTCTCTAATTTGCTGACAAATGTACTTAAAAGCATGACAAATGCCAGATATATGATCGCAACGGCGATCAATGGCAGAAATGCTTCATAAGTGTTGCTTCGGATAATATCTCCGCCCTTGGTCAGATCCATTAATCCGATATAACCACTGATGGAAGTCTCTTTCAGCAAACTGATCACCTCATTTAAGAGTGCCGGCAAAATATTTTTGATCGCCTGTGGCAGAATGATCAGCTGCATGGTCTGACTGTAATTTAAACCAAGGCTTCTTCCTGCCTCAAACTGTCCCACATCAACGGACATGATACCGGAACGCACGATCTCTGCGACATAAGCTGCCGAGTTCAGTCCAAAGGCGATCGCTGCTACCACGATCTTATTCGTTACCGATGCAAGGATGACATAATAGATGATCAAAAGCTGGATCATGACAGGCGTGCCTCGTATTACCGTCAGATATACCTTGCAGACTGCGTTTAAGATCGGAAGTTTCCCATTTCTGTCATGGTTTGTCCTTACGATCGCGATCAAAAATCCCAGTACAATACCGAGCATTACCGCAAATAATGTAATGATCAGTGTATTTCCAAAACCTTTTACAATATAAAGATAACGGTTGTCCTTCACAAAGTTATCGTACAGTTTCTCCTTTAAGCTGTAACCACCAGTGCTGCCACCATCGCGCACGATAATAACCTGTTTGGTCGTGATATAGGTATCGGTAAAATTGATATTCTTTTTCCGGTCCTCCGTTACGGTAAAGCCGGATGCTCCTACATTGACTTTTCCTGATGTAATGGCTGCAATGATCGAATCAAATGCCATATCCTCAATCTGCATATCCATGCCAAGTTCATCACTGACTGCACGCATGATATCCATATCAATACCGGTGATCTGGTTATTCTCATAGTATTCATAAGGTGGGAACTCTGCATTCGTTCCGATGATCAGGGTTCCGTTCGTACGTGCCACATCCTTGCTGACATAAGGATATGCTCCGATTTCATCTTCGGTTCCGATATAATTTTTTATAATATTATCGATCGTTCCATCTGCCTGCAATTTCTCGATTGCTGTATTGATCTGCGCTAACAGTTCCGTATTTTCTTTGCTTACACAGAACGCATAATCTTCCAGTGAAAACTCTTCGTCGATAATACGGATATTGCTGTTTTGCTTTACAAACTCAATTCCCGGCTGTTCATCAATGACAACGCAGTCGATCTTTCCGAGTTTCAATGCCTGGATCGCATCTGCTCCCTTGTTGTAACGCTCGACCGTCGTTCCGGCTTCGTCCCCTTCATAGTCAGAAACATAGATATCGCCTGTTGTTCCAAGCTGGACACCGATCCGTGCGCCCTCTAAATCTGCTGCCCCTGCAATCTCCTTCTGTTCTGCTTCTTCCTTTGTACCGCCGCATCCCATCAAGCCTGCCAGACCGATCCCAAGCAGTGCTATCATAAGAAATCGCTGCAGCGGTTTTCTCATTTTCATTTTCATGCTGTTTTTCTATTCTCCAATCCTGCATATTTACACATGCAAGTATAGCAAGATACACTCTGCTTGTCCAGCAAACTTGCATATATTTAAAGGGACAGCTTACGCTGCCCCCTCTTTATAATTGTTCTACATCCTCTTTAATTGTTTCCGCCATCTCATAGAGCTGTGTTGTCTGGGATGAGATCTCCTCCGTATTGGCTGCGATCGTCGCTACCTTTTCGGTCATCTCATTGATATGTTCTACTACGCTTTGAATATACGCTATACTCTCTTGTATCCTTGGAACAATCTCATCTGCCTTTTCGGTATTTTCTGTAATCAGTGTCTTGGTATCATCCGATAACTTTCTGATCTCAGAAGCTACGACTGCAAATCCTCTTCCCTTATCTCCTGCCCGCGCTGCCTCGATGCTGGCGTTTAAGGAAAGCAGGTTTGTCTGTCCCGCGATCCCGGCGATATCCTTGTTGCTCTGCTGATACATCTGCATAAACTCGCCTAAAATACCGATGGAGTCTGTCAACTGGTTGCACAGATCCGAGATTGTCTCAATGCCTTGTGCCAGATTGGTCGACTCGTTTGCAGAAGCCTCATTTGCCACATTTAATTCTTTGATATTATCACTTAAAGTAATGAACTGCTCCGTCAGCTCTGCAAGTGCCTGTTTGTGGACTTCTTCTTCCTGCTGCTCTTTTTCACGGATCTCGCTAAGTTTTTGCATATCATTTTCTGCAACATCCTTTAAGTAATGTACACAGTTTTCTTTGATATTGACTCCGTTATGGATTGCCTTTGCCATATCCCGGCAGGTCTTATATCCACAGGATTCACAGTCCAGATGACGTTTTTCCTCTGTATTCTTATACATGGATCTAAAGATCTCGTCATACTGTTTTTCAGATGGTTCCAGTGTCTGGATCCCGCGGTCTGAATATTTACGGATGAAATCGTTACTGTCAAGCCCGGAAAACGCCTGCATCAGATTATGTAACCGTTCCTCCGGTTTTAAGGAAACGTCCCATGGACTAACGGATTTATTTTTATGGAAGCCCTTTCCGGTTTCCTCCACCGTACTGGATGCCTTGATCTTATTGATCGTAAACAGCACTTCATCCGTCTGCCGCTCTTCCTGTGTAGCTGTTCCGTATAAACATCCTCTCGCACAGTTTAAGATATCCACCATAAATGGCAGCGTCCTGTTTGCATTGATCCGTCTTAAGTATTCTTTTAGATACTCGTATGCCTCATGCTCGCCCTCTACCTGACGTATCATCTTTTCTTTTCCAAGAAAATGCTCTACATTTTCCTTTAATCCACCCGGCATCGGATAAATGCTTCCCAGTCCGTATTCCAGCTCGTCCTCATATGGTGCACAGGAACGATATTCGGTCCCGATCTTCTCTATCAGCTTCTTAAAGGTTACATTATAATTTACCCCGGAAACATTGGAATCTTCTATCTCGATCTTCTTTGCGATACATGGACTGATAAATGCGATGTTATCGGATATTTTCTTATATTTTTTCAGATAGATTGCAGTACACATCATTGGGCTGTGAACCGGCATCAGTTTTCCAAGCAGCTCCGGTATATATTTTTCAATATAATTTACGATTGCCGGACACGGCTGTGAAATGCCACCGATGAAATTATGCTCTGTGATATATTTCAGATATGCCCATGTCGTGATATCTGCTCCAAACGATACACTGCAGATATGGTTGACTCCCTTTTGTTTTAAATAGCCAAGGATCTGTTTGTACTCGTTCGGATAGTTTGCCAGAAACGCCGGTGCTAATATGACAGATATCTTTTTCCCTGATGCAAGGTCTGCAAAAAAACGGTCGGTATCATCCACATAATCTCTCGCATCATGTGTGCAGGAATCGAAGCACGCCCCACAGGCAATACATTTCTCTGTATCTATGGATACGCTTCCTCTTTCCGATGCGTTGTTTGCCAGTAACACCGGGCAGGTACGGATACACTTGTTACATCCAATACAGTTTTCATTGGTAAAAATCAGCTTTTCCATGGTATAAGTCCCCCACTGTAATTATTTTTTAATTTCCTAATAATTATCGAAAATTTTTTATCAATCTTAACCAGCCTCGTATGTTTTTGTCGTATATTGTAATTATAGCAAGGAATTTGTTTATTGTCAAAATTTTATCAATTGATACTAATTTACTATGTTTTTGGGGATTTGGGATGTAATACATCTAATTATTATTTTGAATTATGCACTCTATGTGCCTCTATTCGTAAAACTGCTATTCTCAACGCTTCAAAAATTCGGCAGATTGGTGCTTTGGGAAGCTGTGTTCATTTTA
>URUD01000058.1 GCA_900550935.1 uncultured Roseburia sp. | reverse complement strand
GTCATTGTGCGGGTCAGTATATCTTAAGAAATACCAGGAAGAACCTGCCCACTGAGGCATAGTATCTGTCTCTCTCTTTGCAGGACCGCCGCAGCAAGGACAGGTTGTATTTACCCAGTCTGTCATTGCAGCAAGTGGAGATTCTCCATTGTCGGTCGGCATATAGCTCTCTACCTCTGGAAGCATCAATGGCAGCTCGCTCTCATCGATCGGCACATAACCGCATTTGTCACAGTGAACGATTGGGATCGGCTCGCCCCAGTAACGCTGACGTGAGAATACCCAGTCTCTTAATTTATAATTGGTCTTTGCTTTTCCGATTCCTTTTTCCTCTAAGAATGCGATCATTTTTGCTTTCGCATCTTTTACTTCCAGTCCATTTAAGAAATCAGAATTGATCAGAACTCCAGTTGCAACATCGGTAAATGCTGCCGCATTAACATCCACTTCTTCTCCATTCTTTGCAACAACCTGGATCAGAGGAAGATTAAATTTCTTTGCAAATTCCCAGTCTCTGTCATCGTGCGCTGGAACTGCCATGATTGCACCGGTTCCATAGGACATCAGTACATAATCTGAGATCCAGATTGGGATTTCTTTTCCATTGACCGGATTGACTGCCTTTAAGCCGTCTAATACAACACCTGTCTTCTCTTTTGCAAGCTCAGAACGCTCAAAATCAGATTTCTTTGCTGCCTCTTCACGGTATGCAGCAATCTCATCCCAGTTTTTCAGTTCATCTTTGTATTTGTCGATCAGCGGGTGCTCCGGAGAAACAACCATATAAGTTGCTCCAAATAAGGTATCACAACGTGTGGTGTATACACGGAGTTTATCCTCTTTTCCTGCAATGGAAAAATCTACCTCAGCTCCCTGAGATTTTCCAATCCAGTTTTTCTGGGATACTTTGACACGCTCAATATAATCAACGTCGTTTAATCCCTCAATCAGTTTATCTGCGTACTCTGTGATCTTAAGCATCCACTCGCTCTTTACTTTACGGACAACCGGAGATCCACAACGCTCGCAGACACCGTTTACCACTTCCTCGTTTGCCAGTCCTACTTTACAGGAAGTACACCAGTTGATCGGCATCTCCTTTTTGTATGCAAGACCTGCTTTGAATAATTTTAAGAAGATCCACTGGGTCCATTTGTAATAGCTTGGATCCGTTGTATTGATCTCACGATCCCAGTCAAAGGAATAACCGAGGGAATGTAACTGATCTTTGAAACGTGCTACGTTATTCGCAGTTACGATCTTTGGATGGATCTTATTTTTGATCGCATAGTTCTCGGTCGGAAGACCAAACGCATCCCATCCCATCGGATATAATACGTTATAGCCCTGCATTCTTCTCTTTCTTGCTACAATATCCAGTGCCGTATATGGTCTTGGATGTCCTACATGAAGTCCCTGTCCTGACGGATATGGGAACTCTACCAGTGCATAATATTTTGGTTTGCTGTAATCATCCGTTGCTGCAAAAGCCTTATTGTCATCCCAGACTTTCTGCCACTTTTTCTCCACTACCTTGTGGTTATAAAGTTCTGCCATTTTTGTGTTCTCCTCTTTTATGTTTTGAATTTCCATGAATCAAAAAATCTCCATCTCCGAATCGAAACTGTCATTCCGATACGAGAGACGAAGATATCTTAACCTCCGTGGTACCACTCTTATTCGCACGTTTTTAACCATACTCCTCTGTAAAAACGGATGCGCACTCATTCTCCTTAACGCGAAGCTCACGCTCTTGTCTACACACAGCTTATCACTGCTTCCACAAAAGGACTCCAAGGCGAGTTCAAGGTCTTGGTCTACTGTCTCACAGCCACCGACAGCTCTCTGAAAAACGTATCACCTCTACTATTCCTCATCCACGTCTGCTATTTCATTCACAACATGATTTATTTTATCATATCAGACACATTTGTCAATAGCACTTTTGTGCAACCAAAAACGGTGCAGGACATTTGCCCTGCACTGTCACCTATGTACGGATTAGTTATTGATCAGTTTATCCTCTTCGTTGTTCCAGCTATACAGCTTACGGATCTCTTTACCAACTGCCTCTGAAGGATGCTCTGCAGCTCTCTTTCTCATTGCTTTGAAGTGAACCTGACGGCCTGCAGGAGACATATCTAATAAGAACTCTTTTGCAAAAGTACCATCCTGGATGTCGGTTAAGATCTTCTTCATGGTCTTCTTGGTCTCTTCTGTGATCAGTTTTGGTCCAGTGATGTAATCACCATACTCTGCTGTGTTGGAGATAGAATATCTCATTCCTTCGAAACCTGACTGGTAGATTAAGTCTACGATCAATTTCATCTCATGGATACACTCAAAGTATGCGTTTCTCGGATCATATCCAGCTTCGCATAATGTCTCAAAACCTGCCTGCATTAATGCACAGACACCACCGCAAAGAACTGCCTGCTCACCAAAGAGGTCTGTCTCTGTCTCTGTACGGAATGTTGTCTCAAGAACACCGGCTCTTGCTCCGCCGATACCAAGTGCATATGCCAATGCCATATCCTGTGCTTTTCCTGTTGCATCCTGCTCTACTGCGATCAGGCATGGAACACCTTTGCCCGCCTGATACTCAGAACGTACGGTATGTCCCGGTCCTTTTGGAGCGATCATTGTAACATCAACATCCTTAGGTGGTACGATACATCCGAAATGGATATTGAAACCATGTGCGAACATTAACATGTTTCCAGCTTCCAGGTTTGGCTCGATATCGTTTTTGTACATATCTGCCTGTTTCTCATCGTTGATCAAGATCATGATGATATCTGCTTTTTTTGCTGCCTCTGCTGCTGTATATACTTCAAATCCCTGTTCTTCTGCTTTTGCCCATGATTTGCTTCCTTTGTAAAGACCAATGATAACATGGCATCCGGAATCTTTTAAGTTCAATGCATGTGCATGTCCCTGACTTCCGTATCCGATGATCGCGATTGTCTTTCCATCCAGTAATGAAAGGTTACAGTCTTCCTGATAAAATATTTTTGCTGCCATAATTTATTTCCTCCAATTTCTATTATTTGCTCTTATAGTGTACGGCATGTTCCGTTTTCATCGATCATAACAACATCTGATATACCACGGGACAAACCTGTCGTTCCGGTCCGTGCCAGTTCAAGGATCTCATACCCTGACAGCAGATCTAAAAACGCGTCTAATTTATCTTCATGTCCAGTCAGTTCGATCACCATGGAGTCATGGGTCACATCCACTACTTTGCCATGAAAGATTTCTGTTACATTAAGAATAGGCTGGCGTTCGGTATCCTTTGCCTTAATCTTAACTAAAATCAATTCTCTTGTAACGGAAGAACCCGATTCTAACTTCTTAATATCAACCACATCTTCCAGCTTTGCTAACTGTTTTTCAATCTGCTCTAGGATCTGCTCATCTCCGCTCGTCACAATTGTAATTCTTGTGTAGCGTGGATCTGCAGTCACACCGGAAGAAAAGCTGTCGATATTGTAGCCTCTCCGACTGAACAGACCGGAAATATGGCTTGTTACACCTGGGTTATTCTCTACAAGAAGAGATAATACCTGTTTTCTCATAAAGCATTCCTCAATAGTTTATTACTTTAAACACACATCACACTAAAGCTATGATAACACATGATTATTTTTTGTCAATAAACAAATCGAAAAATAACCGTCACAATTTTTTATGACGGTTATTCCCTGTAGTTATCGCTTATTTAAAATTCTATTCCCTCAACAAAGGATTTCATCTGTACCATATTCCAGTATTAATCTGAAAGCAGATCGCCCTTTGCATCGCGGTCGATCTTGCCGCAGAGGATCATGATACCCTCGATCAGTCCCCAGATTGCAGATACCGGTGATAAAATAAAGCAGCTCACCAGTGTGATCAGTAACTGAGCGATTGCCTTTCCTGTATATCCAAGATAGAAATTGTGAATACCAAAAGCTCCTAAGAAAATTCCAAGCAGTCCGGCTGCAATTTTAGATTTTTCTCCTTTTGGTCCATAAGCACCAAGGGCTACACCACAGTTTAAGCATACCTGGCTGTTTGGTGGTGTAGGCTGACCACAGTTCGGGCAAAAATTATTGCCTGTTCCCTTCTGTGCGCCGCACTTTACACACATTACTGCTTCATCTGTTACATACTGCTGTCCGCAATTTTTACAATACATAGCTAAATCCTCCATTTTTTTCATTACTATGTACTATAACCCATTCCAGACATTCTGTAAATATCTTTTCCTTCAAAAGCAATCCCTTTATCCAAAATCCTACCATATCATATCCGTTACCAGCCAGATGATGGCTGCCGCTGTCAGCCACCCTCCCATGGTCCGGATCTTTTTTTCTGCCGCCTGATCTCCCCGCGATCCTTTTCTGGTGCACGCCCTTGGCGCGACCACCATCAAAAGTCCGGTCAGCAGAAGAACCATTCGTATTAATTGCATTTTTCTCCACCTATACCTATATCATGAAGCATAGCTTCATGATCCAATTCGCCGTTCGTCAATCATGCAAGCATGTTGACTCACTTGCGCTCATTATATCATGATTCCGGTATTTTCCTTACTCTGCTCGATCTTTTCCATCAGCTTGCGGAATGGGATCGCAACCACAAGTCCGATCACAAGCGAGATGATGATGTAGATACCAAGGGTACCGATGTTTTTCCAGTAATCAAGCTGGTAGATACCACCGATCGTCTCTCGCATCGCATCCATTCCATATGGGAACGGGAAATATTTATAGATCTTCTGATAGATCTCCGGCAGTGTCTGGATCGGGAATGTACCGCCCGCTCCGGCTACCTGGATAACCATTACCACGATGGCAAGTGCCTCACCTACATTTCCGAATGCAACGGTCAGGGAGTAGATGAACAGGGTAAATACAAAACTGCTGATGGATGCCGCCAGCCAGAACAAAAACGGATTGTGGCACTGGATATGGATATAAAACAGATCTCCAAGTACCGTGATCAGGGTCTGTGTCTGACCGACCAGAAAAAACAGGATATAACGTCCGAAATATGCCTGATATGGTTTCATCTCATCAATACCTTCAACCGGTTCTACTTTGACGTGAACGATCGCAACCAGAATCAGTGCTCCTACCCATAACGCCAGTATTGTATAGAATGGTGCCATTGCGGAACCATAATTTTCAATCTCAAAGATGCCTACGGTATCCAGATTGACCGGAGACGAAATAAAATTTCCAAGTATCGTCGGGTCAGTCTCCACGATATCCATGATCTCCTGATACTGTTCATCCTGCTCTAAAGATAAGATATCTGCGATCACATCCGAAAGTCCATTCTGTAAATTCTGTGCCATGGTAAGCGAATCGTTTAAGCTTGCCTTACCATTTTCTAACGTCTTCTGGTAATCTCTTAATACATATTCCACATCGCTGAAATCCGCATCGATACCATTTAAGATCGCTGTGGTCGTTACCATGGAATCGTGCATCTCGTTCATAGTCTGATCCAGCTGTGGTTTTACGGTATAAGTATAGTAATCCTTTAAGGAAGTTACCGACTGTTTACACGCCGCAATCTGTCCTGTGATCTGATTTTCCAGTGTGTCGATATCGCCTGCTGTTGCAGTTCCATTTTCGGTCAGACCGTTTAATTCCAGTTCGATCGCATTTAACTGATCCCTGATATTCTGGATTTGTACCTGTGTCTCATCATCGGCGGTTCCTTCCCATCCGGAAACTGCACTGTCAAAAAGCTGTCCCAGATACGGCATCATTGCCTTGGAACTGGTAAGACCACTTCCGACTGCCTGCTCATAATTCTTTAACTTGTTCATGTCGTTCTGAATAACACTGGACACACTGTCTAAGGTATTATTTACCATATCAAGACTGTAGTTTACCATCTGTGTTGCAGAATCAGCCGTTGCATCACCTGCAATCAGAAGCCCTTCCATGGTATTTACCGTATCCTGTCCGGTTGAAACCATACTGTCCAGACCAGGAAGCATGACCTGACTGGTCTCAACAATACTTTCTGCTGAACTCATGATACTCACAAATGAGTTTAAGATGCTGATGTAATTTCTTAAGTTATCGCTTAACGCATTCAAACGGTCAAGCACTGCATCGGTTACGGAACCTGTCTGCGGGTCTGCACCCGCAACACTTCCACCCACTTTCATGATCGTCTCTGCCAGTGTGCTGACAAATGCTGCATTGACCTGCTCCTGCACTGCTGTTTTTGCCTTGGCAGTGATCTTCGGTGCGATCGCGTTCTTTTTCTCGTTTTCGTAATAGATAATATCCGGGTTCTCGATCTTGCCACCCAAGAAACTGATCATATCCTCGGTAAATTCTTCTGGTATAACCAGTGCTGCATAATAGGAGTTGTCCTCCACTCCGTCGACTGCCTCATCCACGGTGTCTGTAAATACCCAGCCCATCGTGGTGTTGCCTTTTAAGGTATCAATGACAGTTGAACCGATATTCACGGAAACGCCTGCAACCTCCGCACCTTTATCCGCGGATACGACTGCAATCTTCAGATTGGATGTCGAATCCGGTCCATACGGATCCCAGTTTGAAAATATATTAAACCACGCATACAGCGATGGGATAATACTCAGACCCATGATCACAACCACTGCAACCACATTTTTTGAAATTCGTCTCGCATCGGAAAGGAATATTTTAAATATATTACGCATCTTCTGTTTCCTCCGCTTTCTCTTCCTGCTCTGTTTCTGCATTCAGGGTATTGTCGATCTTCTGGATCACATTTTTTAAGTTTGCACTCATCTCTGTAATCTCCTGTCCTAAAAGTGCTTCCGGCTCGCGCTCCTCATTGATGATCTCACTCAGCCGTTCCTGCAAATTATAATCTGCATACTCGGTCAGGATCAGATAAGTTGCAATTGCAAAAAGAGAGACAATCCACAAGATCAGGAATACTACTTTATTACTCTCTGTCCAAAACAGTAATACCAGAAAGATCAATGGTATGATCCAGATACATTTCAGTCCGATCCGGATCCTTTTCTGATTTGTCTCATGGATTTTCTGTTCATAGAACACCAGCTTTTCATACATTTCTTCGTATTTATTTTTTTGTTCCATAAGTTCCTCCATGCTACATCAATTTTGTATCTTCCATCCGCTCTTCCATAAAGTGACTGATCTTGATAAATGGGAGACGGATCACCAGACCGATCATAAGACCTACTACTGCAAAGATCAGCAGTTCTGCCAGATTCTTCACGTAATAATTGCCATACATTCCTCCGATGGTCTCACGCATTGCATTGATCGCATACGGGAACGGGAAGAAAATATAAATATTACGGTAGATCTGCGGCAATAACTCAATTGGAAATGTACCGCCGGACCCTGCAATCTGGATTACCATGATAACAACCGCAAGAGCTTTTCCGACATCCCCAAAGGCAAGTGCCAGTGAGTAGATCAGTACTGTAAAGGTAAAGCTTGCCAGCGACGCCACAAACCAGAACAGTCCCGGATACAGAATCTGGCATCCCAGCAGATAAATATCACCCAGAACAACGATTGCCGCCTGTAACTGTCCAAGTACAAAGAACAGTAAATATCTGCCAAAGTATAAATGATAAGATTTTACGTTTTCCAGTCCTTTTGGCTCTGCTTTTACTTTAATTAATGCAACCAGAACGGTTCCACCTACCCACATTGCCAGGATCGTATAGAAAGGTGTCATTGCAGAACCATAGTTTGCAATCGGATATACTGCTTCTGTTTTTACGGAAACCGGCTGTGAGAAGAATGCGCCGTACTCTTCCGGATCTCCACGTAAGAAATCCAGCAAAGCCATTACCTTCTCGTCATCACTGACGGTATTCAATTTATCGATCAAATCTGTCAGTTTTGTGCTGACTTCTTTGATCACTTCCTGGATCTGCTCCAAACTGTCACTGGTACTGTTCACCGTCATTTCAATACCTGAAAATACGGTGCTGACATTTCCCATTGTGCTGTCTAAATTATCCAGTAATGTTGTAACGTTATTTAACATCTGCTCCATGCTGTCGATCACGCTCGTCATCTGTGGTACAAGGCTGTTGACGTATACCTGCTGCATATTGTCAATCGACTGGCTGCACATGGAGAGCATTTCTGACATATTTCCAATGGATGCATTTACCGAATCTGCCACCTGGCTTCCTGAAACATCGATTCCTGCCGTGCTTCCCATCGCAACACTGCTTCCTGAACCCGCCAGCATCTGATTGATACCGTTTACCGCATTCTGGATATCAGATGCCCCACTGTCGATTGTTCCGATCGTACCAATGATATCAGAAATTACTTTTTTTTCTTCTTCTGAAATATTTCCTTCCACTGTCACCTGACTTAAATGTGTCTGCAGATCCTGAAGCTGTTTCTTTAATGCTGCAGTATCTGCTGCGGTCTGACCAATGCTGTCTGCTGTCTTTTGTGCATTTTCTGCCAGATTTGTCGCCTTAATATCCGAATTGATCTGATCAATGGATGTTTTGATCTGAGACATGGTCTGCTGTACGCTGTCACTGAATGTAGACAGCGAGGTCTGTGTCTCTGTCAGGCTGTTCTTCGTATCAGAAAAATGCTGTGAGCCGGACTGGATATCTTTACTCAGCCCCGGAATACTTCCCTTTGCCTCTGCAACGGACTGAGTCAATGCCTCATTTCCTGAAATAAAAGTATCAATCATGCCACTGTAGGAAATCAGATTGTTGTTAAGGTCTTCTATCTTCTTCTGGAACTTCTCAAATTCATCCCCGCCTGCGATCTTATCCGAAAGATTATTGGTCTGTGTAAAGATACTGCTTGCCACTACTTCAATGAAAGTCTCATTAATGCTCTGCTTTAAGGTCGAAACCGCTGTATCTGTGATCTTAACCGCAATTGCATTCTTCTTTTCATTTTCATAGTAGGTAATGGATGGACTGTTAAAGTCTTCTTTGAAAAAGTTATACATCATATAGGTAAAGTCTTCGCTGATCACGACTGCGGCATAATATTTACCACTGTAAACACCGTCGATCGCTTCCTGCTTATCATCCAGGAACTCCCAGCCGATCGCCGTATTTTCTTTTAACTGATCCAGTACCTGATCTCCCATATTTTCCTGCGTTCCGTCCTGCATCGTATATCCCTTATCCTCCGATACCGCTGCAATCTTGATATTGGCAGTATTGGCATAAGGATCCCAGTTTGCATAAATATTAAACCACGCATACAAAGAAGGAATCACGCATAGACCGATTGCAATGATAAGTGCAAACGGATTTTTGATCAATCGCTTTAAATCACCCGAAAAAATGGCCCAAATATTTTTCATATGTAATTTCTCCTTGCTTACTTCATAACTATTTTAGCATAAAAGAAACAAAATAGCTTTACCATTATATAACATTTTTGAGGGAAAATAAACAGACAAATCCGTCAGGATGTATAGCATCCCATCATCATTCCCTTTGTACAGTAAAAGACAGACTCTGGTTTAACCCATAGTCTGCCTCTTTTTCATTCTAATTTAATTTTTCAAAATATTTTTTTGTTTCCTGCACCACGACACCGCTGAGCGCTACCAGAGCCACCAGGTTTGGCAGCGCCATCAGTCCGTTAAAGATATCCGCGATCGTCCAGACTGCTGATACAGTCATAAAAGGTCCGATAAAAACTGCAAGAATATACAGCCATCTATATCCTTTTAATACAGCCGGTTTATTGCCGATCAGGTATTCCAGACATTTTTCGCTGTAATAATTCCATCCAAGGATCGTGGTAAATGCAAAAAATACCAGACATAACATTAAAAGGAAGGACGACACCTGTTCCGGAAACGGAAGTCCAATCTGAAATGCCTTTGTTGTAACATCCACACCATCCAGTCCGATATTCCATGTATCCGTGATCACGATGGAAAGTCCTGTCATCGTACAGATGATCAGTGTGTCAATGACCGTTCCCATCATCGATACCAGTCCCTGTGCCACAGGTTCATCTGTTTTTGCTGTTGCAGCCGCGATCGGGGCACTTCCAAGTCCCGCCTCATTGGAAAAAATTCCTCTTGCAATTCCTTTCTGCATCGCCACCATGACTGCTCCAAGTGCACCACCGGCTGCCGCTCTTAGTCCAAACGCACTCTGTACGATTGTTACAATTGCTGCTGGTATCTCTGTCACATGGGTAAATAAGATGATCAGTACTGTCACTACATAAATCAGTGCCATAAATGGAACGACCACCTGTGCCACGGATGAGATACGCTTGATTCCACCAATGATAACCAGTGCTACACATACGGTTAAGATCAGTCCTGAGATCACTACGCTCCAGGAATAAGTCTTGCCAAACAGATCAATGGTCCATGCCAGTTCCGGATCAAAAAAGCTCTTTACCGCGCTGGTAATCCCATTGATCTGTGTAAAAGTACCAATGCCAAGCAGCCCCACACCTACACCAAAGAATGCAAAGATCTGTCCAAGCCACCGGAATTTCTTTCCCATACCATTCTCTATGTAATAGAATGGACCACCTACAACGTGACCATCCTCTTCCACCACACGGAATTTAATTGCCAGCAGACACTCTGCATATTTCGTTGCCGTTCCAAAAAGTGCTGCGATCCACATCCAGAACAGTGCACCCGGTCCTCCTGCAACGATAGCGGTTGCCACTCCGACAATATTTCCGGTTCCGATCGTCGCCGACAATGCTGTACAAAGGGCCGCAAAGCTCGACACCTCTCCATCCTTTCCATTCTTCTCATTCGCAATAATATGACGGACCGCAAGTGAAAGTTTTGTGATCTGAAGCCCCCGCAGACGGATCGTGAGGAAAATCCCCACACTAAGAATCAACACAATCAGCGGCACACCCCAGACAAAATCATCAATTACTTTTAACATTGGTATTTTTCCTTTTCCTTTGTTTACTGTATCACTTTACAGTAGCATAGCACGAACTCATACCATTGGCAAGTAATTTATACAATTTTAGAATGTAATTTCATATTTCAGCGGACTGTTTTCTTTTCCATAAATTACTTTTGCACCGCAGATGCCATAAGGCTCTAAAATACTTCCATATCCATAACTGCCATCAAGGTAAAAATACACTTCACCATATCCCGTTTTTCCCTGTTCCTTCTGTGTCAGTGCTGCAATTCCGGTATTTAATTCTGCATTCATCACCTGATATGTACCATATGCAGTCAGACCAACATTAAACTGTGCCCCAATTTTTCCATTTGCAGCAACTCCATAATCGAATACATCCGGTTCGTAAGAGCAAATAAGGCTTGTCTCTTTGCCGTCATAGTTCACGCCACAAACTCCATCTACTTCATAATCAAAATAAATTTCGCCTTCGGCAGAATAAACCAAGCTTATCGTTACATATGCTGTAAACATTCCATCTGCAAATGTATATGGAAGTATTGCAACCGGAATATTTCCCGCTTTCTGTGCAGAAACAGTAAAATCTGATATCTTCAACTGTGTATCTAAAGCTGCCGTCATCTCCTGTACACCTGACAGATCAAAAACAAGTTTATATTCTAATGATGGGTTGATTGCGATGTCACCCTTCAAACTTCCATCCGTTCCAATCTGCTTGTCAATGTGAAAATTTATGCCATTCATCGTTGTTGTTCCAGTCGAAGTAAATGTAAACCAGTCTTTCCAGCTTGTACTTCTGCTGTCAGCCTGCACATCCGTGGCGGTCACTCCATCTGCTGTCACAACATCTTCTGACGTTACCTGTGCTGTTCCCTCTGTGTTTACACTTTCCACAACATCGAAAATGCTGTCTGGTTCTTCTCCTTCTATTCGATAGCCGTCCCCTGTTTCCGTAACCGTTTTTACTTCCATAACCCGTTCCGGTGCATCTTCTGTTGCCGGCAAGATCAAAATATCGCCTGACTCCAGATCCCCGGCAGACGTATCGTCCGTCGTGGCCTCATAGGTACCATCTGTCTGTTCTTCGTACTCAATGTCAGCATCAAAATCCGTCACAACGTCCTGTGTGTATACAATTTCATCTGTTTCCTGATACTCTGCACCTTCTTTTGCATAAACCGTTGCGTTACCAAGGTTCATTACAATCAGCAGTGCTGCAAGACTCCAACTTATCTTCTTTTTCATATTACGCATAGGTAAGCCTCCTTCTTGTCGCTGTTGCAACTTTTATAGTATATACATTTTATCATAAAGCAGTAATTATTGCAATATATTTGTTAATTGTGCGAATATATGTATACAATTTAGTGATTTTGTATATAAATTTTATAATACATAATTCTAACACACCTTTTTCTATTTTTAGTTGCATCAAAAAGAGGACTCTTAGGAATCCCTAAAAGTCCTCAAATCCGCTTATTTACTGCGTTTTATCTTAAAATTTTCCAGCTTTGTGAGCTTCCTCAACAGAAACTGCAACTGCTACAGTTGCGCCAACCATTGGGTTATTTCCCATACCGATCAGACCCATCATCTCTACGTGAGCCGGAACGGAAGAAGAACCTGCAAACTGTGCATCAGAGTGCATACGTCCCATAGTATCTGTCATACCATAAGAAGCCGGACCTGCTGCCATGTTATCCGGGTGAAGTGTACGTCCTGTACCACCGCCGGAAGCAACTGAGAAGTATTTCTTACCCTGCTCGATACATTCTTTCTTGTATGTACCTGCAACCGGGTGCTGGAAACGTGTTGGGTTGGTAGAGTTACCAGTGATGGAAACACCTACGTTCTCATGGTGCATGATTGCAACACCTTCCTGAACGTCATCTGCACCGTAGCATTTTACAGTTGCACGAAGCCCGTTAGAGTATGCTTTCTCATATACAACATTTAATTTAGCAGCTTTGTAATCATACTGTGTCTCAACAAATGTAAATCCGTTGATACGGGAAATGATCTGTGCAGCATCTTTTCCAAGTCCGTTTAAGATAACACGTAATGGTTTCTGACGTACTTTGTTTGCTTTCTCAGCGATACCGATTGCACCCTCAGCAGCTGCGAATGACTCATGTCCTGCTAAGAAGCAGAAGCACTCTGTCTCTTCCTCTAATAACATTTTACCAAGGTTACCATGTCCTAAACCTACTTTTCTGTGGTCAGCAACAGAACCCGGGATACAGAATGCCTGAAGTCCCTCACCGATTGCTGCAGCAGCATCAGCAGCTCTTGTGCATCCTTTTTTGATTGCGATTGCAGCACCTACAGTGTAAGCCCAGCAAGCGTTCTCGAAACAGATTGGCTGGATTTTCTTTACCTGATCGTATACGTCAAGTCCAGCATCTTTTGTAATTTTTTCAGCTTCTTCGATCGAGCTGATACCATAGCTGTTTAAAACAGCGTTGATCTGGTCAATTCTTCTTTCATATCCTTCAAATAATGCCATTTTCGTCCGTCTCCTTTCCTACTCTTCTCTCGGGTCGATAATCTTAACAGCATCTGCTACACGGCCATACTGACCTTTTGCTTTCTCCCATGCTGTGTTAGGATCATCACCTTTTTTGATGAAGTCAGTCATTTTTCCAAGAGAAACGAACTGATATCCGATTACTTCGTTGTCTGCATCCAGTGCGATACCGGTTACATAACCTTCTGCCATCTCTAAGTAACGAACACCTTTTTCTTTGGTAGCGTACATCGTACCAACCTGAGAACGAAGTCCTTTACCTAAATCCTCAAGACCTGCACCTACTGCAAGACCGTCATCAGAGAAAGCACTCTGAGTACGTCCGTAAACGATCTGTAAGAATAACTCTCTCATTGCTGTATTGATTGCATCACAAACAAGGTCTGTGTTTAATGCTTCAAGAATTGTCTTTCCCTGTAAAACCTCTGCTGCCATAGCTGCAGAATGTGTCATACCAGAGCATCCGATTGTCTCAACCAATGCTTCTTCGATCACACCATTTTTTACATTTAATGAAAGTTTGCAGGCACCCTGCTGAGGAGCACACCAGCCTACACCATGTGTAAAACCTGAAATATCCTCGATTTTTTTGGAATGAACCCATTTTCCTTCTTCTGGAATTGGAGCTGGTTCATGTTTTGCGCCCTTTGCTACAGGACACATGTTTTCAACTTCCTTAGTGTAAATCATTTTAAGACTCCTTTCGCTTAAATAGAACTGTATGTATCGACTTTGTTATACATTTAACATACCGTACCTATTTTCGCACATTTTGTTGAAATCTACAAGTCCAAATCGAAAAAAATTATCTTTATTCCGTGTATTTGTTTTTATACACTAGTCAAAGTAATTTAACTCCGAAAAAACTTCCGTGCCGGGTCTGCCGACATTGCTGACATTTTCACCATCCACATGGATGTACCCTTCTGTTCCGTCTTTTGCACGTACATAGATCCATTCCTTTGCATCAGAGCTGATAAAGAAAACATCCTGCCCGGACGAAACCGTTACCTGTTCCGAATTCTGATCCATAGCTTTCCACAACGGAAGATCCACATATAATCTGTGCGGTGTAAAATACTTGTATTGATGCATACCGCCATCCATATATTCCAGTTTCCGTGCATTGCTGTCATACCACCAGTATCCATTAAGATATGCGGTTTCAAGAATATCTGTACGGATTGTTCCATTGATTCCGTTTTGCCCGGTAAAACCATTGATTCCGCCATTCTGCTCCTTAAAAGGGAAACCATCCACTTCCCCGATAAACGCCAGCGCACTTCCGTCATACCGGTAAAAATAAGTCGCATAATCGGCACTTGGTCCATCGTCTAATACCGCGATTTCCAGAGAATCATCA
>URUD01000057.1 GCA_900550935.1 uncultured Roseburia sp. | reverse complement strand
AGACAATTTCATATGGAGAGAAAAAAACAGACCGTTCCGTAGATGCAACAGAGATGGTAGATATGGAAACGACAGAGGCGGAAACTGCGACAGAAGAGGATACACAGGAGCCGGAGCAGGAAACGGAAGTTTCAGAGGATACCGGGAAAACGTCTGGAACAGGTGTGGACGATAACCGGAATGTCGGAGATACTACAGATGAGAAAACATCCGAGGAACCGGAATACAAATACGATACCGGATACATATTTATGGGAGATTCCAGGATCTATCTGATGAATGAGGATTGTTCAATCAATGGGGTACCGAATTTTTTTGCGGTCTGCTGTCCGGGAATTGGTTATGACTGGATGATCGAGACCGGACTGCCAAAGATCAGGTCGATCCAGAGCTCACACACAGAGATCAAAAGCTGGGTGATCTTAAGTGCACTCGGCATTAATGATATGGAAAATATCAACCAATATCTGCGAACCTATCGTTCCCTTGCAAAGACAACAAATTTATGGCTGGTTTCCATTAACCCGACTGAGGGCCGATCAGAGCCGCAGTATAATAATGTCTGTATCAATGCGTTTAACAAGAGACTGCAGACCGTATCGGGTGTGACCTATATCAACAGCCATGATTATCTTGTAAATAAAGGATATTCAACCAAAGACGGTGTGCATTATACCGAACTCTGCAACTGGGATATTTACAGTTATTACCTGACCAGCCTTCTGGCGGGAAGAGACAGTATGCCGGATCAGAGTGCGACTTCCAAAGAGCTTGCACAGTCACTGGTGCGTCAGCTCAGTCAGGAAAACAAGTAAATGAGGTCATGAAAAATGGCGGGCACTTTTAAAGTGTCCGCCATTCGTTTTGCCGTGCGCTCCATTGCTCATTTAAGTAGGAAACGACCTGCTGCTTTCCATCCGGGGTAAATGGGAAGGTGGCAGAGGTTTTTAGACTGTCGTCTGTGGAAACAAAGTTGTAGGGACCGGGCCAGATATGGACCAGAAAAATATCATTATCTTCCTCTGAACTTTTCTCAATCCGGTAGCGCATTCCTTTGTAACTTCCAGTAAATTTTTCTTTTTTATAGAAATTCATGTTTAAAATATCATCATTTGAAATCATAAGAACCTCCATGAAAATGTTTTGTTTTTTATTACCGGAATAGATACAAAAAAAATAGAAATAGGAAAATGGTCTGAACAAAAAGACCGCAAAAGATAGGAGTGCCGCCCGAATGAAACACATTTGGGCGGCACTTTTGCGCTTTAAAACATAAATCTTAAAAAGATAACAAAAAAATTAAAAGAAAATTATGTAAAAAAATGCAGATTATACAGAGATATTTCTGGATAAAATACAGAAATACAACGAAAAAATGGAAATGAAGGCATATTTATGCAAGATGTCCAATGAGAAAAAGTATTGACAAATGGAAGTTGGCATGTATAATAATTAACATGTTGTTTGCGGGCAACATACACTTGTGTTTTTCGGAGTGCAACGGGCAAAGAGGTCTGTTGGCACTTTTTTTGCGTACACGGAAATAATTTAGCGCGATAACGTGTTACACTGATAGCAGGGCGCAGAAACTCATAATGCTATAAGCGCGATTTGCGTTTATATAAATATTTTTCTAATAAGGAGGAAATATTATGAAAAAGAAACTTATTTCTCTTTTTCTGGTTGGCGCAATGACTGCCGGAATGGTAGCTGGATGCGGCAACACAGGCAGCACAAACAACGCTGCAGGAGAAAACACAGACAACGCTGCTTCTTCTACTGAGACAGTAAGTGAAGATGGTACAGAGAGTGCTTTTGATGGTACCTACAGCAACAAACAGGTTATCTTAGGTGAGAGCTCTGAGACAAGTGGAGATATCACTCCATTCTGGGCAAACGGTGCATCTGACTATGACGCATTCAAATTAGTTACCGGCATGGCTCCAATCGACAGAGACCAGACAGGTAAATGGATCGAGAACCCAGCAGTCCTTGAGAAACTTGACGTTGCAGACAACGAGGACGGAAGCAAAACTTACACGGTTACGATCAAAGATGGCTTAAAATTCAGCGATGGTTCTGATGTAAACGCAGACGATTATGTATTAACCTATATGTTAAGATGTAACGAGATGATCACAGATCTCGAGGCAAGCAACTTAACAGACAGTACTGTACAGTACGTAAAAGGTTATGATGCATACTCTAACGGCGAGAGCGATACATTCGAAGGTGTTCATTTGATCGATGACAAGACTTTCTCCATCACAATCGATGCTCAGTATATGCCATACTACTATGGACAGGCTTTAATCTCTAACGAGCCAGAGTCTATGGATTTATGGTTACCGGAAGATGTTACTTTAGAGGATACCGAGAATGGTGTTAAATTCTCTGACAACTTCACAGCAGAGTACATCGGTGACAAAGTTCAGGCTGCAAGATATGACTACAATATCTGCTCCGGACCATATATGTATACTTCTTATGATGAGAACTCTTATGCATATACTTTAACAAAGAACCCGAACTTCCCAGGAAACTTCGAGGGACAGACAGCAAACATCGAAACAGTTATCGTAAAATACACACCACAGGATACGATGATGGATCAGTTAAAGACGGGTGCGGTTGATATCTTATATCAGGTAGCAGACGGCGATCAGATCGAGCAGGGTCTTGATATGGTAGAGAGCGGTGATTTTGATTATATTAGCTACGGTCGTGCGGGTTACGGAATGATCTCTTTCAAATGTAATCAGGGACCAACACAGTTCAAAGAGGTTCGTCATGCAATGGCTTACTTACTTGACCGTGTAACATTCGCTCAGACATTTACAGGCGGACATGGTACTGTTGTAAACGGACCTTATGGTACACAGCAGTGGATGGCAGAAGAATACGCAGAAGAATTAGACGGACTGAACTCTTACACATACAGCCTTGATGCTGCAGTAAAAGAGTTAGAGGACGGCGGCTGGGTATACAACGAAGATGGATCTGATTACTCAGGCTCAGGTATTCGTTATAAGAAATTAGACGATGGTACATACATGCCATTAGTAATCGAGTGGTTCTCTTCTGAGAATAACTCCGTATCTGACTTACTTGTAACTTCTTTACAGCAGAATCCTGATGTAGAGGCAGCAGGTATGAAGATTAACCAGACAGTTGGTTCTTTCACAGACTTATTAACATACTACTATGACAGCACAACAGAGAACCCATATCAGATGTTCAACTTGGCAAGCGGATTTGGTAACCCATATGATGTTGCGTTCCAGTATGAGCCAGGTTCTTCTAACAACACCAACGCTTTAGAGGGTGAAGAAGGACAGAAATTATACGATTTGGCACTTGCTATGAACCATACAGAAGAGGGCGAAGATGAGGCATATGCAAAAGCATGGTTCGATTTCATTGCTGACTGGAATGATGAACTTCCGGAGATTCCTCTGTACTCAAATGACTACCATGATTTCTTCTCTTCAAAATTACATGACTTTGAAGAAGATGGATACAACTGGGATGTTACAAACGCAATTCTGTATGCAAACATGGAATAAGAGTTCGCAGAGAATGACATTCCATATGTAATTTTTACCGGGAAGAATGGAGCCTTGGCTCCATTCTTTTCTCCGGTATAAATTCCTGCAGATTCTTTGATCGTTTCTTTGGGAATGAGATCAAAGGGGCATGACAGGACTTTGTTCCTAAGGAAACGAACAAGAAAAATCAAGTGAAAGTTGGTTGAATTATGTTAAAGTACGTTGGTAAAAGAATTTTATACATGATCGGGGTATTCTTCGTTGTATCGATGATCCTGTTTGTACTGTTTAATAACGTGCCTGGTGACCGTGCTCTGAATCAGGTGCAGAACTTAAGGGGTAAAGTTTCAGATGAGACTTTCCAGCTTCGTTATCAGGAAGCAAGAGAGAAACTTGGACTGGACGATCCGATTCCGGTTCGTTATGTAAAATGGATGGGAAATCTCTTAAAAGGAGATTTGGGATATTCTTCCTTCTATAAAAAAGACGTGGCAGATTGTCTTGCAACACCACTTTTAAATACAATCCAGATTAATATCATTTCAACGATCTTAGCGTTGGCAATCACCATACCGCTTGGTATCCATTGTGCGGTAAAGAAATTTTCTAAATTTGACAATACGGTACAGGTGCTGACGATTGTCGGCTACAGTATGCCTCAATATATAATTGCATTAGTATTTATCTTTCTCTTTTCTGTTAAGCTCGGCTGGTTTCCGATCAGTGGTATGAACACACCGAACTTCCAGGGAACAGGAATGGCATTCGTATTAGACAGAATGCACTATCTGGCACTTCCTGTCATTGTTATGACAGTAGCTGCTCTGGGAAGTATGACACGTTATGTCCGTGCAGCCATGATCGATGCAATGCGTATGGATTATATCCGTACCGCAAGAGCAAAAGGTCTGAAAGAGAAAGTCGTTATCTACTCTCACGCATGGAGAAACGCATTACTTCCGGTTATTACACTGATCATCAGCTGGTTTATGAATATTTTCATGGGTTCTATCGTGATCGAGCAGATCTTCCAGTTAAATGGTATTGGAAAGATGTACTATACCGGACTGATGAACCAGGACTATGATCTGGCATTGGCAGTAAACATGCTCTACTGTGTCATCACACTGCTGACAAACCTGATTACAGACTTAAGCTACGGTCTTGTTGACCCGAGAGTCCGCATCGATAAGTAGGAGGAACAGAAAGCATGAAGATATTAAAACACCTTTTTGGAAAAAGGGATAAAGAACTTGATATTTTACAGGAAGAAGCACTTCAGAGTCCGCTTCGTACGGTGGTAAAAAACTTTACCTCCAACAAATTATCCATTGGTGGACTGATCATATTCCTGATCATATTCCTGATCGTTTTGATCGGTCCGATCTTTAACCCGATCGATCTGAGTGATAAAGAGGAAACACAGATCAACGTTGCACCGGGACTTGACATGATGAAAGTGCCGGATGACTTAAAAGGAAATGTAAAACAGATCTCAACCGGTGCTACGTTCAGCGTTGGTGTGGATAATGATGGTAAAGTCTATGTATGGGGCTATACCAAGATCAGTAACAAGATCGACATTGCAAAGAATATGCCTTCCCAGAAAGAGATGGGAAAAGTAGTAGCAGTATCCGCAGGTTTTGACCATGTGATCGCATTAAATGAAGATGGCGAGATCATCACATGGGGAAGTGACCGTATGGGACAGTGTAAACTCCCGATGGAACTCAAACATGAGAAGATCAAACAGATCGCAGCAGGATACCAGATCTCCTATGCTCTGACAGAGAGCGGCGAAGTCATTGCATGGGGAAATGAAAACTTAAATGATGTCCGTCTGACCAAGAGAAACGGAAACAGCCATATCGCTAAGATTTCCGTTGCAAACACAACTCTGATGGCATTGACAGAAGATGGCGAAGTAAGACATCTGGGAAGCCAGAAATCTGATATTTCCAACATTCCGGAAGATCTTGGAACCGTAAAAGATATCGTGACAACTTCCGATGCCTGCGTTGCATTGTTAGAGGATGGCTCTCTCCGTATCTGGGGAAAAGCCAATAAGAGCGAGAAAGAGATCCCGAAAATGGATGGCGAGATCGTATCCATGTTTGCCGGAAGATATCATATTACTGCATTAACCGATAAGGGAACCGTCTACTCCTGGGGGTCAAACTCCAAACATCAGACAGATGTACCAAAGAAAGCAACAAACGTATCTGCCATCTATGGCGGTACTTACCAGAACTATGCCGTAACAGCATCCGGTGACATCGTTACCTGGGGCTTAAAAGGATATTTACTCGGAAGTGATGAACTGGGTCGTGATGTATTTACCCGTATCTTAAACGGTGGACGTATGACCATGACCATCGGAGCAATTTCTGTTATTATTTCTACCATTATTGGTATTATCATTGGTGGTGTATCCGGTTTCTTCGGTGGATGGGTTGATATCATCTTACAGCGTATCACCGAGATCGTGGCATGCCTTCCATTCCTTCCGATGGCAATGATCTTAACTTCCATCATTGGAAACAGTATGTCAGAGAATGCCAGAATCATATTGATCATGGTCATCCTTGGTGTACTGAGCTGGCCAAGCCTTGCAAGACTGGTACGTGCACAGGTGCTTGCAGAACGTGAACAGGAATTTGTTACCGCTGCAAATGCAATGGGTGTAAAGAAATCAGTCATTGTATTTAAGCACATTATTCCAAATGTTATTTCAGTAATTATTGTTTCCGCTACGTTGGATTTCGCATATTGTATGTTGACAGAGTCTACCTTATCCTTCCTGGGATTCGGTGTAAAACTGCCACGTCCTACATGGGGTAACATGTTAAACGGATGTGTAAGCTCCGTTGTTATCCAGAACTACTGGTGGAGATGGGTATTCCCAGCCATTATGTTAGGTATCTGTGTAATCTGTATCAATATGGTAGGCGATGGTTTACGTGATGCCATCGATCCAAAATCAAATGAGCGTTAACAGGGAGGACAATATGGCTTTATTAGAGATTAATGACCTGCATACCTTTTTTAAAACAAAAAAAGGTACTGTCAAGGCTGTAAACGGTGTTTCCTATTCGGTGGAACCTGGTAAGACCCTTGGAGTAGTAGGAGAAAGTGGTAGTGGTAAATCCGTGTCTGCCATGAGTATTTTAAAATTATTAGATGGTAATGGTTATATTGACAGCGGAGAGATCATCTTCGATGGCAAGAACCTTGCAGATGTATCTGTAAAAGATATGTGCAAGATCCGTGGAAATGATATTTCTGTTATTTTCCAGGAGCCGATGACAAGCTTAAACCCGATCTTTACGGTAGAGCGTCAGTTATCTGAGCCGTTTATCATCCATCAGGGAATGAGCAAAAAAGAAGCGGCAGAAAAATGTATCGATATGTTAAAAGACGTGCGTATCCCAAACCCGGAAGCAGTTGCAAAGCAGTATCCGCATCAGTTATCCGGTGGTATGCGCCAGCGTGTTATGATCGCAATGGCACTTGCATGCCAGCCAAAACTGCTGATTGCAGATGAACCGACGACTGCACTGGATGTAACGATCCAGGCGCAGATCTTAAAGCTGATGAACGAGCTGAAAGCGGAAAAAGGAACCGCGATCCTTTTCATTACGCATGACCTTGGTGTGATCAATGAGATGGCAGATGATGTCGCAGTTATGTACTGTGGACAGGTTGTAGAGATGGCACCGGTCCGCAAGATCTTCGGCGAGAGCGAATACCTGCATCCATACACAGAAGGATTACTGTATTCTATTCCGAGACTGGATACACCAACCGGTGTCAGATTAGAGGCAATCCCGGGCGCAGTACCGCATCCGCTTGATCTTCCAAAGGGATGTAAGTTTGCACCGCGTTGCAAATACTGCACAGAGAAATGCCGTGAGATGGAACCGGAGCTTACGGAATTAGAGCCGGGACATAAAGTACGGTGCTTTTATCCGAAGAAAGGGGAAAGAAACTAATGAGTGACGAAAAGAAAGTATTACTGCGAATTTCGAATTTAAAACAGTATTTCCCTATCGGTAAAAAGAAAGTGGGAAAACCGCAGGCATATGTAAAGGCAAATGATGGGATCAGCTTAAACATCTATGAGGGCGAGACATTCGGTCTGGTAGGAGAGAGTGGTTGTGGTAAATCAACCTTTGGACGTACTCTGTTACAGCTTTATCATCAGACAGGCGGACGTACCGTATATTATGGACGTACCGTAGAAGATTTTGACTTAAAATATGTAGAAGAGATTTTCAAAAACCTTCCGGAGAAGAAAAAGAAATGCGAAGAGCTTTTAGCAAAAGTAGAAAAGCTCCAGGCAGAGTATGACAAGATGCCGGATGGCACACCACAGGAGGAGATCGCAAAGAAAGCTGCCGGACAGCATCTCGCAGAGGCAGACAGTGACGCGAAAAACCACCTGTTAGATATTACTGCACTGATTGGTGGGCTTTATACCTTAAAGGATGCCGAGCTTGCAGAAGCAGGAAAACACTATACCGCAGAATATCTTGCGATGAAAGAGATTCGTAAGCTGAACGAAGAGGCAGACAATGCTGAGAAAGACGGCAAGTCAGACAAAGCAGCAGAATGCCGCAGGAAGATCCCGGATTTAGAGAAAAAAGTAGAGGAAGAGTTAGCAGAGATCCAGAAGATCCGTGATAACTGTCCGAAAGATGCAAAATTCGATGAGTATGAGCAGCAGAAGGACAATGGTATCAACCTTGCCAACTTAACCGATGCAGAGATGCGTTACCTGCGCCGTGACTTACAGCTTATTTTCCAGGATCCGTATTCTTCACTGAACCCAAGAATGACAGTAGGACAGATCATTGGAGAGGGATTACAGGCACATAACATCTTCAAGAAAGGTGATCCTAAGATGCAGGATTACATCATGGAGATCATGGAGAAATGTGGACTGGCATCTTACTTTATCCATCGTTATCCGCACCAGTTTTCCGGTGGACAGAGACAGCGTATCGGTATTGCCCGTTCTCTGGCAGTACATCCGAAATTTGTTGTCTGCGATGAGGCAGTATCTGCACTGGATGTTTCCATTCAGTCCCAGATCATCAACCTGCTGTTAGATTTAAAAGAACAGAATAACCTGACGTATTTATTCATATCCCATGACCTGTCTGTTGTAAAATACATCAGTGACAGGATCGGTGTTATGTACCTGGGCAATATGATGGAGCTTTCTGATACAGAGCATTTATTTGCACATCCGTATCATCCGTATACAGAAGCATTACTTTCTGCGATCCCGACCACTGACGTGGACGGCAAGAAAGAATCCATCATCTTAGAGGGAGATATTCCGAGCCCGATCAACCCGCCGAAGGGATGTAAATTCCATACAAGATGTCGTTACTGCACAGAGATCTGTGAAAACGTAACACCTGCTTTTGAAGAGGTAGAACCGGGACATTTTGTAGCATGTCATCATAAATTAGGCGTGCCGGAAAACTAGGAAAAAAGTACGCGTAAATGAGAAAAAAACAGGGCCAATCACTTGATGGCTCTGTTTTTCTTTAGTATAATGGGAGCCAGAGGAGTGAAAAGGAGATTTTATGATTTTTCAGAATAAGATAGACCGGGCGATGAAACGGCTGCATGAGAACAGTGATGCCGGAAAAGCAGAAAGAGAAGAAGCAGAAGGAATGCAGCAGTACGAGGCACCCGAACTGGAAAAAAATGATGTCCTTGCGATGGTCATTGCGGCAGCGATCACCATTGTTCCTGTGGCATTGCTCGTATTACTTGGATTGGGAGCAATCTTTTATTTTACATTGATCCATTAAGGAAGATGAAGTGGGGGCGTGAGTACTACGATGAATTTTGCGGAGCGGAGTGCAAAGCGAAAACGTGCACATGAGTTACGGGGGGAGATAAAACAGTTAAAAAAGCGTCTGATCATGGCAGGATGTGATAAGACAGAGGCAAACAGTCTGTTTGGCGAATTTGAAGAAACGCTGCTGCTGGCTGGTGAACTGTCGGAGGCATATGAGGTGTCCACCAGACATATCGGTCAGGCAAGAGATGCTATTTTACGTCTGCTTGATTTTATGGGAGAGAGTCCGGCAGATGAGGTAAAAGAAAGTCTTACCACGTTGATGGAGGATCTCGAACTGGTTTATCATGACTGTGTCATCAGAGAGGATGATCTGGATTTCCAGTCCACGATCAATGGATTAAAGGGACTGATCTCATCGTATGGCAGCCAGATGCCAGGGCAGGATGCGATCATGCTGCGCAGTGAGCTGGAAAATATCAAAGCGGTACTGGACGATGCTTCGGGATTTGGAGCACCGGATTTCTTCGCACTTGCCTATTATAATCTGCATGGGGACAGGCGTGCACTCAAAGAGATGGAAAACGAACAGAGAAACCGGTTTTTAACCGAATATGTAACGCAGCATTTTTCAGAAGAATTCTGGCAGGAACTGCAAACGGCACATCTGAAAGAGGATGCAAAGCAGCTGCTGCAGCAATATACATAACAGAAAAGAGACAACCATGTGGAAAAATAAGATTTTCACACATAAGTTGGTGCAGAATGGAGGAACAAAATTGAAGACAGAATGGTCATTAGACGTACTTTATAAGGGACTGGATGATCCGACATACGAGCAGGATATGCAGGGATTATCCGAGCAGATGGAACAGCTTAAAAAACTGGTTGCAGAGGAAGGACTTTCCGAAAAAGACAAAACAGAACAGATCTTAAAAGCAATGGAGACCTTCACACAGATCGCAACCCGTCTGGAAAACTATGTCGGGCTGGCACAGAGCGTGGATACCGAAAATGGGGAACTGATGGCGCAGATCAACCGGCTCAACCGGATCTTTTCCGCTTACTCACCGGTGGAGACCGCAGCAAGAAAATGCCTGACACAGATAAAAGATCTGGATGCACTGGCAAAAGAAAGTGACATCGTGCGTGACAATCTCTTCTTCTTAAAAGAGAATCAGGAGAAAGCAAAACATCTTCTCCCGGAGGCAGTGGAAGAAATGGCAGCAGCCATGGATATCACAGGCGGAAAGGCATGGGGAAATCTGTTTTCTTATCTGACTTCCACCGTAAAAGTAGACTATCAGGGCGAGGTCATCACACTTTCCAAAGTGCGCAGCATGGCATACAGCCCGGATGCAAAAGAGCGTAAAGCTGCATATGAAGCAGAAATTGCATCTTATGCCAAAATTGAAGATTCCCTTGCATTTGCATTAAATAACATCAAATCGCAGGTTGCGATGATGAGCGAAAAACGCGGCTATGAGAGTCCGCTTGCCATGACATTAGAGGAATCCAGAATGAGCAGAAAAACTCTGGATGCAATGATGGAAGCGATCAAAGAGTATCTGCCGGTATTCCGCAAATACCTTCGCAAAAAAGGAGAGATGTTAGGTTATTCCAACGGTCTGCCATGGTATGAACTGTTTGCACCGGTCGGCACCTCAGATAAGACTTATACGATCGAAGAGGCAAAGGATTACCTGTTAAAATGTTTTAACACCTTTACCCCGGATATGGCAGATATGATGAAGGAAGCATTCGAAAACGAATGGATCGATTTCTATCCGAAAAACGGAAAAGAGGGCGGTGCGTTTTGTGCCGGACTTATCGAGAAGAAGCAGAGCCGTATCCTGACCAACTATGACGGTTATTTCGGTTCCATCGGAACCCTGGCACATGAGCTTGGTCATGCTTACCACAACAGACAGCTCGAAGGAAAGAATGCCTTAAAATACGATTATCCAATGCCGATCGCAGAGACAGCTTCTACTTTTAACGAGACACATTTGGGAAGATATGCCTTAGAGCAGGCAACCGATGAAGAGAAAGTGACCTTACTGGAAAATGATCTGCGTGAGCAGACCCAGTGTATCGTGGATATCTATTCCAGATATCTGTTTGAGACTTCTGTTTTTGAAGAAGGAAAAAATAAATTCCTGATGGCAGCAGACTGCAAGGAACTGATGTTAAAAGCCCAGAAGGAAGCATACGGAGACGGACTGGACGAAAACTGCCTGCATCCATATATGTGGGCGTGTAAGAGTCATTATTACAGCAGCGGATTGAGTTTTTACAACTTCCCATATGCGTTTGGCAATCTGCTCGCACTTGGACTTTACGACAAGTTTTTACAGGAGGGAGAAGCGTTTGTTCCAAAATACAAGGCAATGTTAAGCGCAACACCGGAGTGTACGATGGAACAGGCAGGAGCCATGGTAGGACTTGACCTCACATCGGTAGAATTCTGGAAGAGAAGCCTTGCCATGATCGCAGAGCATGTAGAAGAATTTTGTGATTTAGGAGGAAACAAATAATGGAGAAACAAAAGAAAGTACCATTTCTGCATTCGATCAGTGCAAAGATCGTGCTGCTTGTTGTAGTGGTAACAGCGATCTCAACCGTTGCCAATATGACAAGCGTCAGCATCCGCGCAAAAAGTGTTTTAAAAGAGGTCAATGAAAATTATATCATGAGTATGGCGGAGACCGCAGCCGCTACGATTGCCAATATCCCGGCAGAGATCGCGAGTGATGAAGAGTATTCAAAAGTGCTCTCGGATATCAAAATGGAGGGCGTTGATTCCTCTTATGCTTACCTGGTTGATTCCGAGGGAACGATGATCTATCATCCGACTGCAGACAAGATCGGACAGCCGGTAGAGAACAGCGTGGTAAAAGATCTTGTTGCAAAATTGCAGGCAGGACAGAAACCGGCAGATGCGGTTGTAACTTATGATTTCAATGGAGCTACCAAATATGCAGCATATGTGATCACTTCGGATAACCGGATCGTCGTGGTAACAGCAGATCAGGGCGAGATTTTAGAGCCGGTCAACCATATGATCAACAGTCTTGGTATCGTAGCATTTGCTGTCATGGCTGCCTGCATTGCCCTTGGTGTTGGAGTTGGACAGTGGATCTGTGTACCGATCCATCAGCTGACCGGTATCATCCGTAACACCGCACATCTGGACTTTACAAAAAATCCACTGAGCAGCAAACTGTGTGCCAGAAAAGATGAAAATGGTGTCATGGCAAGGGAAGTACGTCTGATGCGTAAGAACCTGCGTGAGATGATCGGAGACATCGATGCGGCGAGCCAGCAGATCACATCCAATGTGGATGGATTACAGGATATCACAAGCACGGTAGACCATATGTGTTCCGACAACTCTGCAACCAGTGAAGAACTTGCAGCAGGTATGCAGGAGACAGCAGCGACCACGGTTACGATCAATGAGAATGTCAATATGATCAGAACCGGCGCAGAAGATATCAATAACATGGCGATCAGTGGAGCAAAGGCATCCGAAGAGATCATGGAGCGTGCAGAAAACCTCCAGAAAAAGACGGTTGTAGCAACCGACCGTACCATGGATATGTATAGCAATGTAAAAGAGAAGGCAACAAGAGCAGTAGAAGGTTCCAAGGCAGTGGAAAAGATCAACGAGCTTTCCGGAACGATCATGGAGATCTCATCCCAGACCGGACTTCTGGCATTGAACGCTTCTATCGAGGCAGCAAGAGCAGGAGAGGCAGGAAAAGGATTTGCCGTTGTAGCAACAGAGATCGGAAGCCTTGCTGACCAGACTTCCAAAGCGATCGCAGATATCAGCCAGATTGTCAAAGAGGTCAATGAAGCAGTTGCCAATATGGCAGAATGTCTGGGGGAGACAACCGATTTTCTGGAAAATACGGTTGTTGGCGATTATAAAGAGTTTGAACAGGTCAGTGAGCAGTACAAGGAAGATGCCAATGTGTTCAAGACCAATATGGAAGATGTCAGATCCTCCATGGAGCAGCTTGCTGTATCCATCGAAAGCATTGCAGGAGCACTTGGTGGTATCAATGATACGGTTGGAGAGTCTTCCATCGGTGTTACGGATATTGCAGAAAAGACCAGCAACATGGTGGAAAAGACAGGAGCAACACATGATATGGTTTCCGAGTGTTATGCCTGTGTAGAGAACTTAAAAGAGATCGTACAGCGGTTTAAGCTTGAATAAATATAACCAAAGGGAAATGAAGGAAAACTTCATTTCCCTTATTTTTTTTGTCTAAATAATACAAATGAAATGGAAAAAAACAGGAAAATACTATACAAAAATCTTAACAAAAATAAAGAAATTCTAAAGAATGTTAAGAAAATGCTAAAAATGCAAAAATAATACGGTTTTCTTTGTATAAAAATCCAACTATAATAAAGACATAAAGTTGAAGCGGCAATCAAGCAGCACAACACAAGACGTAAGGAACCATAAGGAGGGTTAATTATGAAGAAAAAAGTTTTATCCGCACTTTTATGTGCAGCAATGGTATTTTCCATGACAGCATGTGGCTTACAGTCACCGGACACTTCCTCAACCAGTAATTCGGGAAGCACAACAGACGCTGCTGTTACAACAGATGCACCGAGCACAGAAGCAGCATCTGCAGGCGACAGCGCAACAGAGCCAGTTGGACCGGCTGTAACACTTGTTTACGCAGAGGTTAATCCATTAGAGGGAACCATCGTTGGACAGACAGCAACTGCTTTCAAAGAGAAAGTAGAAGAGCTTTCCGGTGGAAGCATTACGATCGATATTCAGGCAAACGGTGTTTTAGGAGCTGAGTCAGACGTATTAGACACCATGCTTGGTGGTGGTGGTACCATCGATATGGCACGTATTTCCGCATTCGCATTAACAAGCTACGGCGGAGAGAAATCAAGCCTCTTATCCGTACCTTTCACATTTGTAAACAGAGATCATTTCTGGAACTTTGCTACTTCTGATCTGGCACAGGAATTCTTACTTGAGCCACATGAGAATGGAAGCGGTATCAGAGGACTGTTCTACGGAGAAGAAGGTTTCCGTCATTTCTTCACTGTAAAACCAATTTCCGGAATGGAAGATCTTGCAGGCATGAAGATCCGTGTATCGAACGACCCGATCATGACAGGAATGGTTGAGGCACTTGGAGCTAACCCAACTGTTGTAGCAATGGGCGAGTTATATTCCGCATTACAGACAGGTGTTGTTGACGCTGCTGAGCAGCCAATCGCAAACTACCAGGCAAACGCATTCCCAGAAGTTGCAAACAACATCATCTTAGATGGTCATACCTTAGGAGCTATCCAGGTTGTTATTACTGATGCCGCATGGGATAAATTAACACCGGAACAGCAGGATGTGTTAACAGAAGCTGGTGAGTATGCTTCTCAGTACAACCGCAAGATCTCTGAAGAAACAGAGAACAAGATCTTAGACGAGTTAAAGGCAGATGGATGTAACGTTATTGAAGTAACTGACATCAAACCATGGCAGGATGCTTGTAAAGATGTAATCGAAGAGGCAACAAAAGACAACAAAGAATTATATCAGCAGATCGTTGATATGCAGAACAAATAATAGAAATGTTTCAAAATATTCTATTAAGGTAAATTGCAAAGAGCACAGAGAGATATATGCTCTCTGTGCTCTGGCTATTTAAAAAGGAGGAAAATCCTCCCCTCGTCCAGAGGGACTCGGATTTCGCTTCGCAAAA
>URUD01000056.1 GCA_900550935.1 uncultured Roseburia sp. | reverse complement strand
GCCGTCCTTACAAAAACACAAAGGCTTTTATGATTCTGGTAATATTATATGTGTATATTATTAATTTGTCAACATAAATAGTGTGTAAAATGATGGAACTTATATTCCTTGAAAAAAAGCAGTGATGATCTTGCATGCAAAGTCGTAATTGCTTTTAATTAATTCGTTGTTTTTGAAGAAGCCTTTTTATGGGTCATCCTGTTAAAAAACAAATCGTTAAGTTCTTTTATTCTATGATACTTTACTTTATCAGATACGACGATTTTGTATACATAGAGCAAGCAGGTAAATTCTAACATAGGTCTACAGGATAATTTCTTTTGACGTTGATTGGCATTTATAGATTCGATTTTTGAAATTTCCTGACTGATTTCTGCGGGTGGTCGTGATGAACCATGTTCTAAGTCTGCCAGAATACAGTTGTTATGTGCAACACCGTTTCTAAGGCTTTTTACTAAATTTATAATAGATGTAGGTAATTTTGGAAAAGAGCTGGATGAGTAGTAGAACTCATAAAATTTAATAAAATCTCCAAATGTCAGCATTTCCAGTAAAACCCATGCGGGACAATCATCATATGTAATAATTTTATTCTCTTTTTTCTGTTTGGATGGGTTATAGATAGTTTGGATGGTAAAATACTTGTAGATTAAATCATGTGTAAAAGGAGAAGCACTGGTTGCTTCCAATTTACCAATAATATAAGTATGTTTGCTTAAAAAACTCTTTACAATATCATAACCATCAGTAGTTGCATCATTTTCAATATCCTTTAACATTTTAACTTTTAAGTCATGTTCAATATCTAAGCACATTTTGGAAACAACGAAGCGAAAATGCATATCAATGGTAGATAGTTCCTGCAGGTATGCAAAATCCAGACAAATATATTTTCCGCGGTGCGGTCCCTTTTTATATTTCTGATAGTTCTTTCGATATGCAGCTGTTCGCAAGTAGTTGTTAACATTTGTGAGATAATTTTCAGCATCTGCTTCGGAGGTGTATTTAAATTGAATGCCTTTTTCTATTTTCATTTTTGTAATTAACTGTTGAGCAGTTTGTTTTGGTTTTTCTACTTTATTCATGGAAAACCTTCTTTCGTATATTTGTAATATAGTAAATGTTTAAGACATACACAAATTAATTTATGTTTGTATTATAGCATTTATAAAAATATATTTCTACTAATATCAGAATATATCAAAAGTATAATTGAAAAAGATTAGTTCCCCCCTTCAGGCTGAATTCCCTAAACAGTATGAGTGCATTAAAACCCCTTCAAAAAGACATAGAAAATGGAATTTTGGCGAAAAGTTTTTGAAAACCGGGTGCCGGTTTGACAAAGATTTTTTTGCACAGCTCCTATAATGAGTGTCACTTGTCCAAAAGCAGAAGGTAAAAAACAGAGACTTGGACGGAAAGAAGGAGACGAGATATGAATGGGAAGAAAACAAACGCAAGAGAGATGATACTGGGAGTGGCAGGAAGTTTTGTCTGTGCGGCAAATATGATGGGATGTTATCCGCTGGTGCCCGCATATTTTGCAGCAATGTATCTGGAACATATGAATACATGGGTGCCGCTTGGATTTATGTACATAGGAATGATATTTTTCATGCCACTTACGGCAGCGGTAAAATACGGTGTGATCTTATTGATCTCAGCAGGCGCCATCCGTCTGGTGGAATGGGCAAATGAAGGATGTCCGGCTATGCTGGCAGGAATCCTGACTGCGGTGACGACACTGATCTTATCGTTTTGCGGTGGATTACTGGAATGGAAAAATCAGCCGGATCCGGCGATGATAGCTCTGGAAACCGTATTTATATTTGGAGCAGTGGTCTTATTAAACCGCGTGGTGCATGGGATTTTGGAATATCAGCCCAAGGAAGCAGAACCGGAGAGCAGGCAGGAACATGGCAAGGAAGAGAAGCTGATGAATTATGCGGAGTCCTTTCAGGGACTTTCCCATATTTTTCATTCCATGAGTCAGAAAAAGGAGCAGTATACCGTGGATGAACTGGGGAAGATCCAGAACGAACTGACGGGAAGGGTGTGTGCTTCCTGCGAGTCCTGTGCCCTGTGCTGGGAGCGGGATGCCACTCCGTTATATGGAATTTTGTCCGAGATGATCTCATCTATCTGGCATGCGGGCGTACCGGCAAAGGAAAGTGAAGAAAAACTAAGTCAGTATTGCCCGAAAAGCAGGGATATGATCGAGGAAGCTGTGCATGTGTTTGAGCGGGTGGACTTAAACCGGGCATGGTATAACCGGCTGGTGGAAAACCGTCAGGTCATAGCAGAGCAATTAAATGCAATGGCTTATATTATGAAGGACTGCGCAAAAGAAGAACGGCTTTTGGATGCGGCATGGCGCAGTACCCTGGCAGAGGTAAGGTATCGCGCCAAAGAGTGTGGGATCGTGGTTGAAACGATCCATTTGTTTGAAATGACAGATGGAAAATGGAAACTGGAGGTATCACTTAGAAGCCGGATGGGAGGCTGCATTTCCATGAAAACATTTCTTGGTGCTGCGGCAAAGGCACTGGATAAAAAGATGCGCCTTCCGGCAGATGCCAAGAGTTTTATTTCCAAAGAAGTGACGGAATATGTGCTGTATGAAGACACCAGATACCGCAATGTGCAGGGGATCGCACGGATGAAAAAGGATGGCGCACAGATTTCCGGGGATAACTTTTCCTTTTTGGAGATGGATCGTGGAGAACTGTTGCTCGGACTTTCGGACGGCATGGGCTCTGGCAGTATGGCATGTAAAGAGAGCGAGATGGTGCTCGATCTGCTGGAACGTTTCTTAGAGGCAGGGTTTTCGGTGGAGACGGCAATCCGCATGATGAATTCTGCCATGGTAATGCGGGGGGATAATGATCTGTATTCGACTGTTGATCTGTGCAAGGTTAATCTCTATACCGGAGTGGCAGATTTTTATAAAATAGGTGCCGCAGCAGCATTTATCCGTCATGGCAATGAGGTGGAATGTATCGCGTCGTCCAGTCTTCCGGTGGGAGCGCAGACACAGTTTGAGATCGAAAAGCAGCAGCGGAAACTGCAAAATGGCGATTTTGTTGTCATGGTAACAGATGGTGTGTTAGAATATCTACATGTTCCAAAACCAGAAGAAACAATGCAGGAGATGATCGAGAGCATCGAGACCAACAATCCGGGGATTTTGGCGAAACGGATTATGGAACGTGTCATGTTGTTTACCGGAGGGAAAGCGGCGGATGATATGACAGTTCTTGCTGCCTGCATTTGGGAGAAATAGATGATAAAGCAAGTAACGGAATGGATAAAAAAAGAAGCACTGATCTGCGAGGGTGATACGGTGATCGTTGGCGTTTCCGGTGGCGCGGATTCAGTCTGCCTGTTGAGGATCCTGTTGGAGTTACAGCAGACACTGCAGTTTTCGCTTGGCGCAGTCCATGTGGAGCATGGGATCCGTGGGGAAGCAAGCAGGGCAGATGCACAGTTTGTGGCAGATCTCTGTGTGGCATATCAGATACCGCTTCAGATCTATGAGGTGGATGTGCCGGAGTATGCAAGGAAAAAGGGCATTGGGCTGGAAGAGGCAGCGCGGATCTTGCGCTACGACTGCTATCAGAAAGAAGTGCTGCGCCATGGCAGTGCAAAAGGGACTGTAAAAGTTGCGCTGGCACATCATGCGGATGACAACGCCGAGACATTTTTGTTTCAGATGGTCCGGGGAAGCGGACTGGATGGATTAAGTGGAATGCAGCCGAAACGGGATTTTGGGAAGAGAGCACAGATCATCCGGCCATTGCTTGTGGTGGGCCGGAGCCAGATCGAGGAATACCTTGGTAAAATAGGACAGGATTACAGGACGGACGAGACGAATTCTGATACGGAATACAGCAGAAACCGGATCCGGCATGACATACTGCCAGCGTTGCAGCAGATCAATACGGCTGCGGTGGCACATATCAATCAGAGTGCAGCACGGTTGCGGCAGGTGTCGGAGTATCTTGCGGTGGAAGTAAAAAAGGCAGGAAAGCAGTGCTGTCTTGCGACGGAGGATGGGATCCTCATAAAAAAAGAGGAGTGGGAAAAACTCCCGGAGCTGATCCGTTCAGAACTGGTCTGTGATGTACTTGCAGAAGCTTCCGGCAGCAGTAAGGATATTGGAGCTGTTCATATTGATGCGGTGCAGGGACTGTTTGGCAGTCAGGTGGGGCGAAAATTAAACCTGCCCTATTCGGTGGTGGCATACCGGGACTATGAAGGCGTTTGGCTTGCAAAACAACGGAAAACTGGGGAAGAGTCAAAGCTAGAAGAGGAAGGATATATTTTAGGAGAAGAAGAAAAAAGACGATTAGAGCAGGGCGAAGTATTACGTCTGGAATTGGAAGATGGATCTGTTACATTTCAAATCAGGGAAGGTATGGGAAAAGTTGGGCAAATTCATAAAAAAAAGTATACGAAATGCTTCAACTATGATAAGATAAGAGGTGTTTTGCGGATACGAAGGCGCAAAGAGGGGGATTACTTAACCGTAGATTCCCAGGGGCATAAGAAAAAATTAAAAGAATATTTTATAAATGAGAAGATCCCGCAAAAAGAGCGGGAGGCAATGTGGCTTCTTGCAGAAGAGTCACATATCATTTGGGTCATTGGTGGGCGTATCAGTACATGCTATAAAATAGATGAGCATACGAAACGAATATTAGAAGTACAGGTAGTCGGAGGAAATTATTATGAAGATCAAGAAGATTAATGTTCATTTTTCAGAGGAAGAAGTGGCAGCAAGAGTAAAAGAGTTAGGGGAACAGATCAGTGCGGACTACGGTGATGAACCGGTATGTCTGATCTGTATCTTAAAAGGTTCCATCTTCTTTACCTGTGAGCTGGCAAAACGGATCACTTCACCGGTAGAATTAGAGTTCATGTCTGTATCCAGCTATGGTGCAGGAACTTCTTCCAGCGGTGTCGTTAAGATCGTACAGGATCTTGCAACAAGCATTGAGGGAAAGAATGTACTTGTGATCGAGGATATCATCGATTCCGGTAGAACATTAAGTTATCTGATGCAGAATTTAAAAACAAGAAAGCCAAAGAGTCTGAAATTATGTACTCTGTTAGACAAACCGGATCGTCGTGTTGTAGAAGTACCGGTAGACTATGTCGGATTTGTGATCCCGGATGAGTTCGTTGTAGGATATGGTATGGATTATGACCAGAGATACAGAAATCTGCCTTATATTGGATTTGTAGAGACTGAGGACTAAATATAAAGGAGAGATAGATTGAATAAGAGAAGTAATTTAAGGGGATTTGGAGTTTACCTGATCTTGATCCTTGCTGTGATCGCAATCTGGTATTGGCTGGATGGAACTTCCGTAACCAACGGATACACCAGACAGCAGTTTGAGGAAGCACTGGAATCGGGAACGGTAGCACAGATCCATGTGGTACAAAACAGAGAGGTCCCGACCGGAAGCGTGCAACTGACCTTTAACGATGGTTCCAGTAAGGTTCTGCTTGTATCTGATGTAGCAGAGATCGAGAACTATATGCGTGAGCAGGGGATTAAAAATTATACGGTGCAGGACCCGCCGGAAGAGAGCTGGCTTCTGACACTGCTTCCGTATCTGATCATCTTTGCAGCAATGTTCATTTTCTTTATGATCATGACAAATCAGGCTGCAGCGAATGCGGGCGGCAACAGCAAGATGATGAATTTCGGCAAGAGCCGTGCCAAGATGATGCCGGACGATCCTGCCAAGCGCGTTACCTTTGCCAATGTAGCGGGCTTAAAAGAGGAAAAAGAAGAATTAGAAGAGATCGTAGACTTTTTGCGTGCACCGCAGAAATATACAAAACTTGGAGCACGAATACCAAAGGGAGTCCTTCTGGTAGGACCTCCAGGTACCGGTAAGACACTTCTGGCAAAAGCAATCGCGGGAGAAGCCGGAGTACCGTTTTTTAGTATTTCAGGTTCTGACTTCGTCGAGATGTTTGTCGGTGTCGGAGCTTCCCGTGTGAGAGATCTGTTTGAAGAAGCAAAGAAAAATGCGCCTTGTATCGTATTTATCGATGAGATCGATGCGGTCGCAAGACGTCGTGGAACCGGTATGGGCGGCGGACATGATGAGCGCGAGCAGACCTTAAACCAGATGTTAGTTGAGATGGATGGTTTCGGAGTCAACGAGGGAATTATCGTGATGGCGGCAACCAACCGTGTCGATATCTTAGATCCGGCGATCATGCGTCCGGGCCGGTTTGACCGTAAAGTTTATGTGGGACGTCCGGATGTAGGCGGCAGAGAAGAAATCCTCCGTGTGCATGTGAAAAATAAGCCACTGGGCGATGATGTGGATCTAAAGCAGATCGCACAGACAACAGCCGGATTTACCGGAGCAGATTTAGAGAACCTGTTAAATGAGGCTGCCATTGTAGCAGCAAAAGAAAACCGGGCATTCCTGACACAGGAAGACATCAAGAAAGCCTTTGTAAAAGTAGGCATTGGAGCGGAAAAGAAGAGCCGTGTGATTTCCGAGAAAGAGAAACGTATTACAGCGTTCCACGAATCCGGTCATGCGATCTTATTCCACTTGTTGCCGGATGTGGGTCCGGTATATTCCGTATCGATCATCCCGACCGGAAATGGTGCAGCAGGTTATACGATGCCATTGCCGGAAAAAGACGAGATGTTCAATACCAAAGGAAAGATGATCCAGGATATCATCGTATCGCTTGGCGGTCGTGTGGCAGAGGAACTGGTATTTGATGATATCACGACCGGAGCTTCCCAGGATATCAAGCAGGCAACCAAGATGGCAAAAGATATGGTGACCCGCTATGGTATGTCAGAGAACATCGGACTGATCTGTTATGATAATGATGATGATGAGGTATTTATCGGAAGAGATCTGGCACACACCAGAGGTTACAGTGAGGGTGTCGCTTCTGCCATTGATCAGGAGGTCAAGAGCATCATTGATGACTGCTATGCGAAAGCAAAGAAGATGATCGCGGAGAACAGAGGTGTGTTAGATGCCTGCGCAGCTCTCCTTCTGGAAAAGGAAAAAATCAGCCGGGAAGAGTTCGAAGCATTATTTGAAGCATAAATTATGCAAAAATACTTTGCAAAATCGGGGGTAGGGAAAAAGGTACTATACAGAATGCACAGATTCCTATATGAAAAATTGTGAGGTTTGTGCAGACTTATTTGCAGGGTCATGCTATTATAATATCTGTAAAAACCCCCCAATACATTATATATTTTTTGCTATACCCCATAGTAAAAATACCTTCTCCTAAAAATAGAACCGTTTGGTTCTATTTTTTTTGCATAAAATTTCCAATTACCTCTTGACACTTTTTCTCACTTCATGTATATTTCATAGTAAATTGATAGGAATAATATAAAATAGCGAAAACGGGAGGGAGGAAGACGATGAGAACAGAGAAAAGAAATCTTACCGACAAAGCCGTACGAAGAATAAAACGAATGGGCTGTATGCTTGGAATATTACTTGCAGGAGCAATATTTGCAGGCTGCGGCGATAAAGTCGATCCCAATGCGGCTTCGGTAGAGATCGTAAATGTCTCCTATGACCCGACCCGGGAATTTTACGAAGCATACAACAAATTGTTTGCCACACACTGGAAGGAAGAAAAGGGGCAGGATGTGGAAGTGATCCAGTCCCACGGAGGTTCCGGCAAACAGGCACTGGAAGTTGCAAACGGACTGGATGCGGATGTGGTAACACTGGCACTCGAAGCAGACATCACAACCATTCAGGATGCCGGACTGATCGAACCGGATTTTACGGACCAGTTCGAGGGAGACAGTTCTCCGTATACTTCCACCATCGTTTTTCTGGTGCGGAAGGGAAATCCGAAAAACATTACAGACTGGGATGACCTGCTAAAGGATGGAGTGGAAGTCATTACCCCGAACCCGAAAACGTCAGGTGGTGCACGCTGGAATTATCTGGCGGCATGGTACTACTTTGAAGAGCAGGGAGAGAGCGAAGAAGAGATCGCCCAACACATGAAACAGCTCTATCATAACGTACTGGTATTAGACTCCGGAGCGAGAGGTTCCACCACAACATTTACGGAAAACGGACAGGGCGATGTGCTGATCGCATGGGAAAATGAAGCATTTCTTTCGATGAAAGAGACACCCGGTGAATACGAGATCGTAGTGCCGTCTGTTTCTATTTTATGTCAGCCGACGGTAGCGGTGGTGGATGAGGTCGCCAACCGCAGAGAAAGCAGCGAGGTGGCAGAGGAGTATCTGGGTTATCTGTATTCCGATGAGGCACAGCGGTTAGAGGCGCAGAATTATTTCAGACCGTATCGGGAAGATATCTTACAGGAATTTGCCACAGAGGATGAAAGCAATGTCATCACGGAAGTACCGGAGGATGACAAATGGATCATTACCGATATCAACCTTACCGACATCAGCCACTTTGGCGGCTGGGCAGCGGCGGGAGAAAAACATTTTGCAGATGATGCCATTTTTGACAGTATTTATGAGCGATAGAAAATAAAAAGCGATGGGAGGAGCTCACATGAACCAGAAGAAAAAGAAAAACAAAAGAGTGATACCGGGATTTGGGCTGACCATGGGAATTACCCTTACCATGCTGGGACTTGTCGTATTACTACCACTCTGTTCGCTTATTATATTTTCGGCAAAACTTTCTCCGGCAGAATTTATCGCAACCATAACCAGACCAAGAGTGCTTGCCAGCTATGTGGTCAGCTTTGAAACCGCTTTTATCGCAGCTCTTGTGGATGCCGTGATGGGAATGATCCTTGCATGGGTGCTGGTGCGGTATGAATTTCCGGGAAAAGCGATCATGAATGGAATGATCGAACTGCCATTTGCACTGCCGACTGCGGTTGCAGGAATCGCACTGACACACCTTACGACCACGAATGGCTGGGTGGGCAGCCTGTTTGCCAGGTTTGGGATCGAGATCGCCTATACAAGACTTGGAATTATCGTTGCACTGATCTTTGTTGGTATTCCTTTTGTGGTACGCGCTGTACAGCCGGTACTCGAAAAGCTGGATTCGCAGTATGAGGAGGCTGCGGATATCCTTGGAGCAAATAAAAGACAGACGTTATTCCGCGTGGTCCTGCCGGAGATCGCACCTGCATTGATCGCAGGATTTACGATGTCATTTGCCAGAGGACTTGGAGAATATGGCAGTGTCGTATTTATCGCAGGAAACACACCATATGAGACCGAGATCGCACCACTTATGATCATGTCGAAACTGCAGGAATTTGATTATGCGAGTGCTACATCGATCGCACTTGTCATGTTGTTTGCAGCATTTATCATTCTGATGGTCAACGCCGTGATACAGAGCCGGGCATCAAAGATCACGAGCGGGATCGCATAGGGGGGCGGACTATGAAAGAAAAGAAAAAGAATGGAGTCCTTGGATGGATTTTGATCGGGATCAGTGTTATATTTTTAATAGTCATGTTGATCCTGCCATTAATTTATGTACTTGCAACTGCATTTGGAGAGGGCATCGGAGTATTCGTGGCAGCCGTAACCGATAAATATGCAAAGCGTGCCATTGCCCTTACCATAGAGGTGACTGTGATCGCAGTGATGGTCAACACCATATTTGGGCTGGCGGCATCCTGGTGCATTACAAGATTTCAGTTTCGCGGGAAAAAGATCATTTCTTCTTTGATCGACCTGCCACTTACGGTATCACCGATCATTGCGGGACTTGTCTATGTGCTGACCTTTGGACGTCAGAGTGTGTTATATGATTATCTGCAGAGAGCAGGGATCAAAATCATTTTTGCAGTGCCAGGGATTGTTTTGGCAACCATATTTGTGACATTTCCTTTCATTTCCAGAGAGATCATTCCGGTGTTAAATACACGGGGAACGGAGGAAGAGGAAGCCGCAGCATTGATGGGGGCGAATGGATTTACGATCTTTAAGCGGGTAACGTTCCCTCATATCAAATGGGCACTGCTATATGGGATCGTGCTCTGCAGCGCAAGAGCCATGGGAGAGTTTGGTGCCGTTTCCGTGCTTTCCGGACACTTAAAAGGGAAAACGAACACGATGCCGCTTTACATCGAGATGCTTTATCAGGGCTATGATTTTACAGGAGCGTTTGCTGTTTCTGCTGTTTTGGTTGGGATGGCAGTCATCATTTTGATCTTGAGGAGTGTGTTGGAACATAAAGGCAAAAAAGAAGCGTAAGTGCAGGAATGAGGGAAGTTATGGCGGAGCAGAACAGACAGTATGTAGAGTTAAAACATATCAATAAAAATTATAAGGACTTCAAGGCTTCAGACGATATTAATTTCACAATAGAAAAAGGAAAACTGATCGGACTGCTTGGACCGAGCGGAAGTGGAAAGACAACGATCCTTCGTATGATCGCAGGACTTGAGACCGCAGACTCCGGAGAGATTTTGATCGACGGAAAAGTGGTAAATGATGTACCGGCAAGTGAGCGTGGGATCGGGTTCGTATTTCAGAATTACGCATTGTTCCGATACATGACGGTCTATGAAAACATTGCATTCGGTCTTGATGTAAAAAAATGGAAGAAAGCGGATATCAAACGGCGCGTGGATGAATTAGTGGAACTGGTCGGGCTGAAAGGGTTTGAAAAGCGTTATCCGAACCAGCTCTCCGGAGGACAGAGACAGAGGGTGGCATTTGCAAGGGCACTGGCGCCAAATCCGGAATTGCTTCTTTTAGATGAACCGTTTGCAGCGATTGATGCCAAGGTACGTTTGGAACTTCGGAGCTGGCTTCGTGAGATGATCACCAAGGTCGGGATCACAAGCATTTTCGTGACACACGATCAGGATGAGGCGATCGAGGTCGCAGATGAGATCATCATCACGAACCATGGACGGATTGAGCAGAAGGGAAGTCCGATGGAGATCTACAGCAAGCCAAAGACGCCGTTTGTGACGGAATTTATGGGAAATCCGACCAGGATACAGAATATCAACAGTTTTAAGGGATTTGAGAAATTTGAGTCAGGGCTGCATGCGGTCATCCGGCCGGAACATGTCAGCGTGACGAAAAAAGATGAGGAAAGCCGCTACGATTCTTCTGTGGAAGAGGGCGTGGTAGAACGTGTCATGTTCCGCGGACGGGAAATCGAACTTTTAGTACGCGTGCACGAGGTACTCATCACAGCAAACCGCAGACTCGAAGAAGCGGTGATCAAGGAAGGCGAGCGGGTCAACGTATTTATTTACCGGGCATTTATCTTTGGAGATATTGTAGATGAGAAGAATCCACCGGAAGTACTGATCGTGGACAATGCAAATATTGAGACGGAGGAACTGTTCTATATCTAAAAGTAAGCTGTTGATCCGGGCAGATGAACAGCAGAAAGGCATGGAGAGTGTATGAAAACGGAAATCGTAAGGACAGATGTACTGATCATAGGAGGTGGAACCTCCGGCTGCTATGCGGCACTGACAATCGCGGAAGAAAAGAAAGACCTCCGGGTGGTGATCGCAGAAAAAGCGAATATCATAAGGAGCGGATGCCTGGCGGCGGGCGTGAACGCATTAAATGCTTATATTACAGAGGGGCGCACACCACAGGATTATGTGGACTACGCAAAGAAAGATGCGGCAGGGATCGTCCGGGAAGACCTGCTTTACACGATGTCAGAGGGACTGAACCGTGTGACAGCGAAACTGGAGGAACTGGGATTAGTTATTTTAAAAGATGAAAACGGAAAGTATGTCACCAGAGGAAACCGCAACATCAAGATCAACGGGGAGAACATCAAACCGATCCTGGCAGAGGCGGTAAAAGAGCAGGAAAATGTCAGAGTCATCAACCATGTGAACGTGACTGATTATATCGTAGAGGATGGCAGGATTGCCGGAGCATATGGCTTTGATGTCAATGAAAAGAAGGCATATCTGTTCCTTGCAGGTGCAGTGTTGTGTGCGACCGGAGGTGCAGCCGGATTATACAGGCCGAACAACCCGGGATTTTCGAGACATAAGATGTGGTATCCGCCATTTAACACCGGAGCCGGATATGCCATGGGAATTTTGGCAGGGGCAGAGATGACAACCTTTGAAATGCGTTTTATCGCATTGCGGTGTAAAGATACGATCGCTCCGACCGGCACGATCGCACAGGGAGTTGGTGCAAAACAGATCAACTCCAAAGGCGAGATCTACGAGACGAAATACGGAATCACGACACAGGAACGTGTCTATGGAACGGTAGCAGAAAATCAGGAGGGAAGAGGTCCCTGCTATCTGCATACGGAAGGGATCACAAAAGAACAGGGGCAGGACTTACTGAAAGCATACTTAAATATGGCACCGAGCCAGACCTTAAAATGGATCGAAAGCGGAAAGGCACCGGAAGAGCAGGACGTTGAGATCGAAGGAACCGAGCCATATATTGTCGGAGGCCATACGGCGAGCGGCTACTGGGTGGATGCCAAACGCCGCACCACATTAAAAGGGCTCTATGCAGCCGGAGATGTGGCAGGAGGATGCCCGCAGAAATATGTGACAGGAGCACTGGTAGAAGGCGAGATCGCCGCAAAGACCATCCTTACTGATCTGGCAGAGGATGCAGGGGAAAAGGCGGTATTGGAACAGAGAGCAGAGCAGCTTTTAAAAGAAGAAACGGCTGCCTATGAGGCATATTTTTCCGGAGAGGAAGCGTTCTATACGACAGAGCAGTTAGAGGAAGCCATGCAGAAAGTCATGGATGCCTATGCAGGCGGGATCGGCACCAATTACCGCTATAATGAGAAACAGTTAAAGATTGCAGAGCAAAAGATCAGGCAGCTTTCCGAACTGACCGGAACACTAAAGGCAAACGATATGGATGATCTGCTCCACATTTATGAATTAAAGGAACGCCTGGTGGTCTGTGAAAGTGTTATCGCACACCTTAAGGCGAGAAAAGAGACCCGCTGGCAGGGATTTTCCCAGAATATGGATTATCCAAAAAAGAGTGAGGAATGGGATAAATACGTCAACTCCGTAAGACGAAATGGAAAGATTGAGATCTTGCTGAAAGATCTTGGCGAAGTTGCAGATCTGAGAAAGGGGGAAACAGACCATGAGCATAGCGATCAGGCAGAATAAATGCGTGGGATGCAGGCGATGCGTTGAGGTATGTCCTGGAAATCTGATCAAAATAGACAAGACAGGGAAGGCATACATCAAAGAACCGAGAGATTGTTGGGGCTGTACTTCCTGTCTGAAAGAGTGTAAAATAGGGGCGATCGCTTTTTTCTTAGGAGCGGATATCGGAGGAAGAGGCAGCTGCTTATCCATTCAGGACGACGGAGGTCTTCGTCACTGGAAGATTACGGATCCGCAGGGAAACTCAGAGACAATTACGGTAAACAGAAAAGATGCAAATAAATATTAGGAGGAGAGAAAGATGAGTGAATTATCACATTTAGATGAACTGGAAGCAGAAGCGATTTACATTATCCGCGAAGTTGCTGCGGAGTGTGAAAAACCTGTCATGCTTTATTCAATAGGAAAGGACAGTTCGGTCATGCTGCACCTTGCCATGAAGGCATTTTACCCGGAGAAGCCACCTTTCCCGTTTTTACATATTGATACGACATGGAAATTCCATGAGATGATCGAATTTCGTGACCGCATTGCAAAAGAAAATGGCATTGAGATGCTTGTATACTCCAATCAGGAGGGCATTGATGCAGGGATCAATCCATTTGACCATGGTGCAGCCTATACGGATATCATGAAAACACAGGCTTTAAAACAGGGATTGAAAAAATATGGTTTTACTGCAGCTTTTGGCGGTGGAAGAAGAGACGAGGAGAAATCCAGAGCAAAAGAGCGTATCTTTTCTTTCCGGAATGAAGCGCAGGCGTGGGATCCGAAAAACCAGAGACCGGAGATGTGGAAACTTTATAATACCAAGATCAACAAGGGAGAGAGCATCCGTGTTTTCCCAATCTCAAACTGGACCGAAAAAGACATCTGGCAGTACATCAAAAGAGAAAATATTGAGATCGTGCCGCTGTATTTTGCCAAAGAACGTCCGGTCGTATACCGGGATGGCAATATCATCATGGTAGATGATGACCGCTTCAAATTCCGTGAGGGAGAAAAAGTGGAGATGAAAAAAGTCCGTTTCCGTACCTTAGGATGCTATCCGCTGACAGGTGGTGTTGAGTCAGATGCGGTAACACTGGATGAGATCATAGATGAGACCTTAAGTGCAGTTTCTTCCGAGCGTACCAGCCGAGTGATCGATAATGAGGCAGCAGGAAGCATGGAGAGAAGAAAGAGGGAGGGATATTTCTAATGAAAGGTTTATTAAAATTTATTACCTGTGGAAGTGTTGATGATGGAAAATCCACTCTGATCGGGCATATCCTATATGATGCAAAATTACTGTATGCAGACCAGGAAAAAGCGTTGGAATTAGACAGCAAGGTGGGAAGCCGCGAGGGGGCGATCGATTATTCCCTTCTGCTAGACGGATTGATGGCGGAGAGAGAGCAGGGTATTACGATCGATGTCGCATACCGCTACTTTACAACGGATCACAGAAGCTTTATCGTTGCCGATACACCTGGACATGAAGAATATACCAGAAATATGGCAGTCGGTGCGTCTTTTGCAGATCTTGCCATTATTCTTGTGGATGCAAAGCAGGGCGTATTGGTTCAGACCAGACGTCATGCAAGGATCTGTTCTCTGATGGGGATCCGCTATTTTGTATTTGCAGTAAATAAAATGGATCTGATCGGATATGATGAGGCAAAATTCAAACAGATCGAGACACAGATCTTAGAACTGGCAAAAGAGCTGTCCCTTGAGAGTGTCAAGATCATACCGGTTTCCGCAACCGAGGGCGATAACGTAACAACAAAATCAGAAAATATCCCATGGTACAAGGGAGAGCCGATCCTTACTTACTTAGAGCAGGTTGACGTTACCGAAAAAGCAAAAGAGCAGGGATTTTATATGCCGGTACAGCGTGTCTGCCGTCCAAACCATACGTTCCGTGGATTCCAGGGTCAGATCGAGGCAGGGGAGATCAGTGCAGGAGAGGAGATCACCGCACTTCCAAGCAACGAAAAAGCGAAGGTAAAGAGCATCCTGGTTGCCGGAAAAGAAGCAGATCATGCGGGTACAGGAAGCCCTGTTACCATTCAGCTGGATAAAGAAGTGGATGTATCAAGAGGATGTGTGCTCACCAAAGACAGTGATCTTGTGGTAGCCCAGAAGTTTACAACGACGATCCTCTGGATGGATGATGCAGAACTGACACCGGGTGGTGACTATTTTGTAAAACTGGGAACCAAGCTGATTACTGGTTCCGTGACAGAGATCGAGTACAAGATCGATGTCAATACCGGAGAGCACAAACAGGCGGACTCCCTGCACAAAAATGAGATTGCAGTCTGCACTGTCGTATTGGATGAGAAGATACCGATGGATGTGTTCAAGCATCACAAGACATTAGGCGAACTGATCCTGATCGACCGCGTGACCAATATGACCTCTGCCTGCGGTGTGGTAGAGCACATCAGCAGTGAAAATGAATTAGAGGAACCGGTATTTGTAAAGGGAGATTTAAAAGCCAGAGGAGACCTCTTTGAAGAGTTTTACTATAATCTTGCCAAAGAGACTGTAACCAAACACAGACCGGAGCACAAAACCTATACCGTGGGAGATGTGATCGAGACAGAGGGTGCATCCTACGCATATCCGAAGGATTTTGATATCGTGGCATTAAGAGACGGCACAGCAATCCGCGTACGCGGCGGTGCAGTCGGGGAGATCCTGCCACTGAAAGAGTATGGTTATCTTGGCGTACCGATTGTAAATGGACGCGGATTTGCGCTTAAGGTACAGTCTGAGGGCGACTGGTCAGAATTTTTAAGTGCGTACGAGAATGCAAAAGATGACAGTAGTTTCTGGAACAGCCATGCAGAATTTGGTACATATCGGAAAATCGTGTTCCATAATAGCGACTGGGAAAAATAATTTTAAAATAGTTGTGCACATTTCACAAAAACAAATGTCACTTTTTGTGAAGTTTGTGCACACTTATTGGGAAAGACATGGTAATATAATAACTGTAAAAACCCCCCAATACATTATATAGTTTTTGCTATACCCCATAGTAAAAATACCTTCTCCTAAAAA
>URUD01000055.1 GCA_900550935.1 uncultured Roseburia sp. | reverse complement strand
CGCGGCCCCGACCTTGGCAAGGTCGTGCTCCACCAACTGAGCCACTCGCGCATATGCTGTTGTTTTGTATCTGTCTGCCAGACACATTTGATATCATACTATGGAGAAGCGGATTTGTCAACAACTTTTTTGAAAAAATTTAAAATAAAAATGAGAGGAAACGATTTTATCATATTCAGAGAACGGAGGCATAGAATATAACAATCAGTATCCGGAGGCATAGCGTGAGTGCAAAGACAAAAATTGTAGTTCTGCATATGAAAGAACTGATCTACACCGCAATATTTGTGGGGCTTGGAATCCTGCTGGTGATCCTGCTGTTGTTTATGTTCCTGCCAAGGGAGGAGAAGGGGGAAGCAGTTCCAACGATGAATTATGTCGCGGGTGTCTATACTTCCTCTGTCATGCTAAATGATAAGACAGTGGATGTTCAGGTCATAGTGGATGAGAACAGGATCAATGCCATTTCCCTGATTGATCTGGATGAGACCGTGACAACCATGTATCCGTTAGTAGAACCGGCAGTAGAAAAGATCAGTGAACAGGTGATAGAAAAACAGTCAACAGAAGGGATTACATATCAGAGTGACAATCAGTATACATCCATTGTGATCTTAAATGCGATTGAAAATGCACTGTCAAAGGCACAGGTAGAAACGCAGGCAGAATAGAAAACAGGAGTGCTCCCGCCATAAAAACAGTGGGAAACACTCCTGCTTTGCTGTATAACATATTTTATGCGAAAAAGAAATGCTGTTTTATTGGGCAGCTTCAGGGCTGATGCCATTTAAATAGGTGTTGATGGAATCCAGATTGGTGTAAATGGTTTCCATAGGTTTGCTGTTCTCATAAGCCTGATATCCGGAATAGCCGGCCCAGCCGACGATGGCGATTGCAACCACCCATCCGCAGATAATTGCAGCCATCCGCTGACGTTTTTCTTTTGCCATGATCTGTTTGCGGTTTGCTTTTTCTTCTTTATAGCGATCTACTTTTGCCTGACTCATAAAAATCTCCTTTGTTTACTAAAATCACTTCTTATAATATAGCTTATTTGTATCTAAAATGCAATAGAAAGCACCTTGTCATTTCCCCCTGAATTCGTTACAATAAATGATTAGTGAATAACATTGTTTCGAAAGCGAGGGAGAAAGCGTGAATTTAATTGTAGCAGTAGATACAAACTGGGCAATCGGCAAAGATAATGAGTGTCTGGTCAGGATCCCGGCGGATCAGAAATTCTTTCGGGAGATCACAACCGGAAAAGTAGTGGTAATGGGAAGAAAAACACTGCTTGGTTTTCCAAACGGGTTACCATTAAAGAACAGGACGAATATTATTTTGACCCATGATGAGAGCTTTCACGCACCGGATGCCATTATTGTGCACAGTCTGGATGAACTGATGCAGGAACTGAAACATTATGACAGCGAAGATATCTATGTGATCGGCGGTGAGAGTGTGTATCGTCAGCTCATCGATGCGTGTGATGTGGCACATGTGACAAAGATCGACTATGCTTTTGATGCGGATACCTATTTCCCGAATCTGGACGAGATGCCGGAATGGGAGATCACCGCGGACAGCGAGGAACAGACCTATTTTGATCTGGAATATTATTTCTATAAATATGAGAAAAAGAAAGATGTGCAATAAAAATGGAAAATTTTATTTTTAGTATCAATGTAACTTTTCCCATTTTTCTTGTAATGGTGATCGGCTACATTTTAAAACAGATTGGCATGTTAAATGACAATTTTGTGACCGTAGCAAATAAATTTAATTTTAAAGTGACGTTACCGTTTATGTTGTTCCGCGACATATCGGGCGTGGATATCCGTGCGGTATTTGATCTGAAATACGTTCTTTTTTGTGCAATCGTCAGTACCATCTGTTTCTGGCTCATCTGGGGCGGTGTGAAACTGTTTGTAAAGGATAAGACCATAAGAGGCGCGTTTGTGCAGTCTTCTTTCCGCAGCAGTGCGGCAGTCATGGGACTGGCATTTATCCAGAATATGTATGGAAGCTCCGCGATGGGGCCGCTTATGATCGTTGGTGCAGTGCCGCTTTACAACATATTTTCTGTGATCGTGCTGACCTTTGAAGCACAGACAGATGAAACCATCAATGGCAGGGAGAAAGTGAAAGAGGCGTGTATTAACATTGCAAAAAACCCGATCATACTTGGCATTTTAACCGGACTGATCGCTGCGCTGCTGCGGCTGGATTTCCCGGTCATCATGGACAAGACGATTAATAATGTGGCACAGATGGCAACACCGCTTGCCCTGATCACGATCGGAGCAGGATTTGAGGGCAGAAAGGCACTTGCCAAGATCAGGCCGACCATCGCGGCATCCATGATCAAACTGGTCATCCAGCCTCTGATCTTTTTACCGGTTGCAGCATGGATGGGATTTACCGGAGAAAAAATGATCGCCATTCTGATCATGCTGGCATCTCCGACCACACCGAGCTGTTATATCATGGCAAAAAGCATGAAAAATGATGGCGTGCTGACGGCGAGTGTGATCGTGACGACAACGCTGCTGGCGGCATTTACGCTGACGGGCTGGATCTTTATCTTAAAATCGGTCGGACTGATCGGATAATTTGGGGAATTTTCATTGCATTTTTATGCAAGATAAGCTATAGTAGGAAAAATACATAAAATCGGAAACGGATTGAGCGAAGAAGGAGGACGATATGGATATTACAGGCAGAAAACTTTTTGTAAAGGCGTTACAGGAAGAGGGCGTGGATACGATCTTTGGTTATCCGGGTGGAACTGTGACTGACTTTTTTGATGAATTATACAAGCAGGATGGTATCGATGTCGTCTTACCGAGACATGAGCAGGGACTGATCCATGAAGCAGAGGGATATGCAAAATCAACCGGAAAAGTCGGGGTGTGTCTGGTGACCAGTGGACCGGGTGCAACGAATATTATTACAGGACTTGCAGATGCACATTACGATAACATACCGCTTGTCTGTTTTACCGGACAGGTGCCGCTTTCCCTGATCGGAAACGATGCATTTCAGGAAGTGGATATTGTCGGCATGACCAGAAGCATTACCAAATATGGGGTGACTGTCCGAAAAAGAGAGGATCTTGGACGTATCATCAAGATGGCGTTTTACATTGCATCGACCGGAAAACCGGGACCGGTGCTGATCGATATCCCGAAGGATATCCAGACGGCAGCAGGACCGGCAGAGTATCCATCCAGTGTCCAGATCCGCGGATACAAGCCAAACGAAGGGGTACATATCGGACAGCTGAAAAAAGCATATAAGATGCTGCGAACAGCAAAACGTCCGCTGATCCTCGCAGGAGGCGGCGTGAATATCGCAAGAGCAAATGATAAGCTATTGCAGTTTGCAGAAAAGACACAGACTCCAGTGGTAACAACTGTCATGGGAAAAGGCGCGATACCGACGAGTCATGCACTTTATGTTGGAAACAGTGGAATGCATGGCAAATATGCAGCCAATAAGGCAGTCAGCGAATGTGATGTGCTGTTTTCCATCGGAACCCGTTTTAATGACAGAATTACCGGTGATCTGAACGAATTTGCACCAAAGGCAAAGATTGTCCATATCGATGTGGACACTGCATCCATTTCCAGAAATGTAGTAGTAGATGTACCGGTCGTATCAGATGCAAAACTGGCATTGGAACATTTATTAGAGTGGGCGGAGCCCAAAGATACCACAAAGTGGCAGAGCCAGATCGCCGCATGGGAGAAGGAAAATCCGCTTGAGATGAGAAGAGATCACGGCATGACACCGCAGATGATCTTTGAGCATGTCAACCGTACCTTTGGAGAGGCAATCTATGTGACGGATGTCGGACAGCATCAGATGTGGGCAACCCAGTATCTGGAACTGGACGCATGGCATCAGCTGATCACATCCGGCGGACTTGGAACGATGGGATTTGGTTTCCCGGCAGCGATCGGAGCAAAGATTGGAAACCGGAAAAAAGAAGTGGTCTGCTTTTCCGGAGATGGCGGTATGCAGATGAACATCCAGGAGATGGCAACTGCTGTTGTACAGGAAGCACCGGTCATCATCTGCCTGTTCAACAATTATTATCTTGGCATGGTGCGCCAGATGCAGCAGCTTTTCTATGGAAAACGTTATGAAGCAACCTGTCTGCGCAGAAGAAGAACCTGTCCGGCAAACTGCAAGGGACCAAATGATGCGTGCCCGCCTTACACACCGGATTTTGTTGCGTTGGCAGAAAGTTATGGAGCACATGGCATCCGCGTAGAGCGTGAGGAGGATATCCAGAAGGCACTTGATACTGCAAGAACCTATCAGGATGCCCCGACGATCATTGAATTTATGATCTCTACGGATGAAATCGTACTTCCGATGGTAAAAAGTGGAAACCCGATGAGCGAGATGATCTTAAAATAATTACAGGAAGGAAAGGAGCCATCCTATGAAAAACAGATGGATTGCATTGTATGTAGAAAACCAGGTTGGTGTACTGGCAAAAGTTTCTGATCTTTTTTCCGGAAAATCTTATAACCTGCAGAGTCTTACGGTAGGAACCACAGAGGATGAAACAGTTTCCCGGATGACCATATGTGTGACCAGCGATGACATTACATTTGAGCAGATCAAGAAACAGTTGAACCGTATGGTGGAGGTCATCAAGGTCATTGATCTGACCGATGTACCGATCCATATGAAAGAGATCCTGTTTGCCAAAGTATTAAATCTGAATGCAGCGCAGATTGAAGAGGTGTTCCAGATCGCACAGGTCTTTCAGGTGCAGGTTGCAGATATCGGAAATGACAGTGTACTGTTAGAATGTAAGCTGACCGAGCGTAGAAATAATGAACTGATCAAGCTGTTGAAATCCAAATTTGGACGGATCGAAGTCGTACGCGGTGGAGTCGTTGCGATCGAATCGATCAGTACATCCTGCCGCTAAAATATTAGAAGCCGCTTTTCAAAAGAAAGGTCTGATCCAATCTTTTGGAAGCGGCTTCATTTCAATTCAGATACGTTTATTTAAAAATGCGATCAGCTTTTCAAAGTGCATCGGCGTTCCCTGTATTTCCTGCACCTTCAGGCGGTTTTCCTCGCTGAAACCGACCAGGATATTGTGGTTTGCCTCGGCAAGGTAGTCCATGATACCATCAATATCGGATTTGATATTTTTCGGACATTGCAGATACAGATGCTTGTTGGCACTGATGTGCAGCGTATAGGAAATGCTGAAATGGTACCAGAAGAATTTGTGCAGGGTCGAGTATTTATAGATCCAGATGATCTCATCGATTGGCACGATGGCATTTCCATAAATGGAAGTCTCAATAAAAAAGTGCTCGGTGATGAACATGTCCTCCGTTGCAAGCTGCGGCAGTGTGGCAAGTTCTTCTTCCGCCTGCTCTAACAGTTTTTTTGGATTTCCAAACAGTGCCAGATCCTGACAGGCAGGGGAGAGCACCGGGAAAAACAGATATAAGACTGAGAGAATCAGGCAGAGCAGCGCATACCCTCCAGTTGCAAAAATGGCAGCAAATAAGATGATGTTGCGAAGCTGATGAAAGCCCGGTTCGCTGATATAGTAAAGCGAGATCGTATTGTGGATGCCGTTTTCCGTCCAGTTCAGATCGGAGACGAGACTGGTAAGAAGAGACTCATAACTGTCTCCACCGTTTAGAATGGCGGCATGGATGCTGACCTGATCGATCGAGGGAAGTCCCTCCTCACTCGTTTTGGGAGAGAGCAGGACGAGCACACATTCGTCATCCGCACGTGTGGTGTAATAATAGTAACCGGTCGTCTGTCCTAAAACAGTCTGGGTATAACCGGTAAATTTCAAGTCGGTCAGAGTTACTGACACATATTCTAAATGATTGCGGTATGCGGTCTCGAGTGACTGGTCAGCCGGAAGGGGATCCGGGGAGATCAGCGAGGAAAGTGAAAATACCTGCCACAGGATCAGCAGCAACAGCAGATATACGATGGGGGCAAAGAGTCTCCGTTTATAAAATTCTTTGATATTTTTGGTAATATAGTGTTCGTAATTGCCGGGCATAAAAATAACCTGATCTTTCTATAAAGTCAATACAGTATCAGTATAAAGGTTCGCAGGAAAAGAATCAAGACGGAGCGGCGGCGTGTCTTGATTTTCTGCCGGAAAATTGATAGTATGATAGTCAATACAGAAAATAAGACAAAAAGAGGATAGGAGAGAACGTGGAAGAAGCATACAGCAGTTTTGCACAGGTGTACGATCTGTTTATGGACAATGTTCCTTATGAAGAATGGTGCACTTATATTGTTGGTCTGTTAAAAGAATATGGGATAGAAGATGGCGTGGTCTTAGACCTTGGCTGCGGAACAGGAAAGCTGACGCGGTTGTTGAAAACGTCTGGCTATGACATGATCGGTGTGGATTATTCTGAAGAAATGTTAGAGATTGCGCGGGAAGCAGAGATGGAGCAGGAGGAGCCGATCTTTTATCTGCATCAGGATATGCGGGAACTCGAACTGTTTGGCAGCGTGGAAGCCGTGGTAAGCATCTGCGATTCTATGAATTATATCCTGCAGGAGGAAGAATTACTGCAAGTGTTCCGTCGCGTAAACGAGTATTTGGAACCGGGAGGAATTTTTCTCTTTGATCTGAACACTTTATATAAGTACAGAGAACTTCTTGGGGAAAATACGATCAGTGAAGTGCGCGAAGAGAGCAGTTTTATCTGGGACAACTATTTTGATGAAGAGACCGGGATCAATGAATACGACCTGACACTGTTTATCCGCGAGCAGGATGATTTATATCGCAGATATGAAGAAACTCATTATCAGCGAGCCTATGAGGTGGAAACGGTAGTGAAACTTGTAAAAGAGGCAGGAATGGAACTGCTCGCATGCTACGATGCTTTTACAAGGGAGCCGGTAAAAGAAGACAGCGAGCGTATTTATATCGTAGCAAGACGAAAAATGGAGGAAAACAATGAGTGATTATATTGTAAGGGCAACAGCGGCAGACAGCCAGATCAGGGCATTTGCCATTACATCAAAAGAGATGGTAGAGGAAGCAAGGCGTGACCATGGCACAAGCCCGGTGATCACGGCGGCACTGGGAAGACTTCTTTCCGGAGCGGCAATGATGGGAAGCATGATGAAGGGAGAAAAAGACCTTCTTACCGTACAGATCCAGTGCAGCGGTCCGGTAAAAGGACTGACCGTAACTGCCAATACCAAAGGCGAAGTAAAGGGATTTGCTATGGTTCCAAGTGTGGAGCTTCCATTAAATGACAAAGGAAAATTAGATGTTGGTGGGGCACTCGGACTTGGCGTGATGAGTGTCATCAAGGACATGGGATTAAAAGAGCCGTATGTGGGACAGATCGCTTTGCAGACCGGCGAGATCGCAGAAGATCTGACTTATTATTTTGCAACGTCAGAGCAGGTACCATCTGCGGTTGGACTTGGTGTGCTTGTGGATACCGATCTTTCCGTGCGCCAGGCAGGTGGATTTATCATTCAGCTAATGCCGTTTACCAGTGATGAGGTCGTGGAGCGGCTGGAGAAAAAGATCACAGAGATTGCTTCCGTAACCGAGATGATGGAACAGGGCATGACACCGGAAATGATCTTAGAGGAGATCTTAGGTGAATTTGGCGTAGAGATCACGGATAAGTTTCCGACAGCATTTGTCTGCGACTGTTCCAAAGAACGTGTATCAAGAGCTATCGCAACACTGAGCAAAAAAGATTTAAATGATATCATTGGTGACGGAGAGTCCATCGAAGTAAAATGCCAGTTCTGTAATAAGGCATATGAATTTACCATCGACGAGCTCAAAGAGATGCGGGATGGAAAGCACTGATAGGAATCGAGGAGAGAGATGGAACAGGGATTTGTAAAAGTAGCGGCAGTCACACCGAAGATCAAAGTCGCAGATACAAAATACAATGGAGAGGTCATCTGCGCAGAGATAAAAAAAGCGGCAGAGCAGGGAGCAAAGGTCATTGTGCTGCCGGAGCTCTGTATTACCGGATATACCTGCAGTGATCTGTTTTTACAGGAAAAACTGCTTCGAGCGGCAAAGGAGGAACTGCTTCGGATCGCAGTATTCTGTGAGACGGTGGATGCCATTGTGTTTGTCGGACTTCCTTTTGCATGGGATGGAAAACTCTATAACGTGGCTGCAGCCATAAACAAAGGAAAGATCCTCGGACTGGTACCGAAAATATATCTGCCGAATTACAATGAATTTTATGAGGCACGCCATTTTAGCAGAGGAAAAGAAAAGGCAGAACTAGTGCGCTTAAATGAAGAGACAGAGGTTTTATTTGGCAGTAACCTGTTATTTACCTGCGAGAGCATGCCGGATCTTAAAATCGGAGTGGAACTTTGCGAGGATCTTTGGACCGTGCAGCCACCAAGCATAAGGCATGCCAGAAATGGTGCGAGCGTGATCGTTAATCTGTCAGCATCCAACGAGCTGACCGGAAAATCAGCGTACCGTAGGGAACTGGTAAAGACACAGTCCGCGAGACTGCTCTGCGGCTATATTTACGCCAGCGCAGGAGAGGGCGAGTCGACCCAGGATGTGGTATACAGCGGACATAACCTGATCGCGGAAAACGGAACCGTGTTAAAAGAGGCAGTGCCATTTTCGGGAGAGAGCGTCGTAAGTGAGATCGATGTCACAAGACTGATCGCAGAACGCCGCCGGATGACGACATTCGAGTTAGAAGAGAGCGAATATAAAAAAGTACCATTTTCGGTTCAGAAAGAGCAGATAGAACTGACCAGACCGGTAGATCCGATGCCATTTGTGCCATCCGGTGCATCGGATCGTAATGCCAGATGTGAGGAGATCCTTGCCATTCAGGCACACGGATTGAAAAAAAGACTGGAACATACCCATTGCAAGGCGGCTGTCATTGGAATTTCCGGAGGACTGGATTCGACCCTGGCACTTCTTGTTACCGTGCGTGCATTTGACCTGCTGGGAATGGATCATGGACAGATCAAGGCAGTGACCATGCCGGGATTTGGAACGACAGACCGTACCTATGACAATGCGGTGAAACTGATCCGGAATCTGGGGGCAGATTTTATTGAAGTGGATATCAAGGATGCGGTCAATATCCATTTCCGGGATATCGGACAGGATCCATCGGTGCATGATGTCACCTATGAAAACGGACAGGCGAGAGAGCGTACCCAGATTTTGATGGACATTGCCAATAAATCAGGTGGAATGGTGATCGGAACCGGAGATCTGTCCGAACTTGCATTGGGATGGGCAACCTACAACGGAGACCATATGTCGATGTATGCCGTGAATGCTTCCGTACCGAAAACACTGGTACGTCATCTGGTACGTTATTATGCGGATACCTGTGGAAACCAGGCCTTAGAGCAGGTGCTGCTTGACGTGTTAGATACTCCGGTATCTCCGGAATTATTGCCTCCGGAAGAGGGAAAGATCTCGCAAAAGACAGAGGATCTGGTAGGTCCATACGAACTGCACGACTTTTTCCTGTATCATATGCTGCGGCAGGGTGAGACTCCGGCAAAAGTGTACCGACTTGCAAAACTGGCATTTTTGGGAACGTATGAAGATGCGGTCATTTTAAAATGGCTCAAAACATTCTACCGGCGTTTCTTTGCACAGCAGTTTAAGCGTTCCTGTCTGCCGGATGGACCGAAGGTCGGAAGTGTAGCGGTTTCTCCGCGTGGAGATCTTAGAATGCCGTCCGATGCGTGTGGAACTATCTGGTTACAGGAGATAGAAGAATTGAAATAAATAAAAAGAACAACAGACTGCACATTTTGCGGCAGGCCTGTTGTCACAAAAAATTGCACCGTGGATCAGACACGGTGCAATTTGCGTTCATATTTGTTTACATTTGAGAAAGTAAATACCGGATTGTTTGCATAAACAAGTGTGTACATAAAGATGGCAAGTAAGATACCGGTTACAACGTCGAAAACAGAATGCTGTTTTAAAAACATGGTGGATAAGATGATGCTGACCATCAGAATGGCAGAACCATAACGGATCACCTTTTTGTTTTTGAAGTTGTCACAATGCCATATGGCCATGTTGACTGCGATCGAGTTGTAAACGTGGATACTCGGGAACAGGTTCGTCGCAGTATCAGTTGCGTACAGCCATTTGACCAGATGAACAAAAATGTTATTATGGGCAAATGTGGCAGGGCGCAGGTAATGTCCGTTTGGATAAACCGTGGAAATGACCAGGAAAATGGTCATTCCGGTAAAAAGTACGGTACATAACCGGAAATATTCGTCCTTGTTCTTTAAAAAGAAATATCCCAGCCCCCATGCGATGTAACCAAACCATAAGAAATATGGAATGATAAAGTATTCACAGAATGGGATATAATCGTCTAATGCAACATGTATGACATGGAAATGTGTGGTTACGGTCTTTTCCAGGTGTCCAAACCATGGCAGATAGATCAGAAAATACAGTAACAGGAGTCCATGTCTGTTTTTCTCGATAAATGCGCCAAGCGCAATTTTGGCTTTGGTTTTCACGAGTTTCACCCCTTCATAAATTCTTACTGAAGGGATTATAGCACAGACATTTTATAGAAACAATTACCTTCTATTTTTTTTAAGAAAGATTATTTAAAATTTAAGAAAACCTTAAAGCCTTTGCGCCTTTTTTGTGCAAAATGATTGTGAGCCTGGAAAAAACTGGAATAAGAAGTAAGGAATAACGCATACAGATAGAAACAGAACAGCCTGTAATTTTTAATAAAATATGTTATAAAAACGACGGAAATGTTACAAATTCCGTAATTTGTTGACAAGTGGGGAATTGGAACTATAATGTAGAAGAGTCTGAAATGAAAACAAAGAGAAATGAGGATTACCATGAACAGAAAAAATAGACAAATTGCGTATCTGATTATCATTGTGCTGACCATACTGGTGGCAGCTTATGTAGCATTTGCCGTTTTTTTTCAAACGCATTTTAATTACGGAACCAGGATCGATGGGATCCCGGTTGGTGGATATTCCGTGGAAAAAGTAGAAAAACTGATCGGGCAGGAGATCAAAAGCTATTCTCTGCAGCTGATGGAACGCGAGGATGCCACAGAGAAGATTACCGGAAGCAGCCTGGAGCTAAAGCCGGTCTTTAACGGAGAAATTGAACAGCTCTTAGAGGAACAGGGTGGTTTTGGCTGGATCGGAACCTGGATTAAAAAACAGGATCTGAAACTGGATCGTGTGGTCGGTTATGATGAGACAAAACTGGAAGAGGTGCTGGCATCGCTTTCCTGTGTGAAACCGGAAAATCAGAGAGAACCGGAAGATGCCCATGCATCAGAGTACAGCAAAGAGGACGGCTACCAGCTTGTTCCGGCAGATTATGGAACGACCATAGATGAGAACGTATTAAAAGAAGCAGTGAAGAATGCAGTCACAGTATTGACGGAAACACTGGTGTTAGAGGATGCGGGATGTTACAAAGATCCTGTTGTGCTGGATGATGATGCAAACCTGTTATCAGAGATCGGGCAGATGAATCAGTATGTTGCAACAACGATCAACTATGATTTTGGAGAAAAATCAGAGGTGCTGGACGGAGAGACGATACATAACTGGCTTACGGCAGAAAACGGAGCAGTCACGATCGATAAAGAGGCTGTGGAAGAGTATGTGAAAGAGCTTGGAAAGAAATACAATACCGCCTATCAGCCAAAAGAATTTAAGACCTCATATGGACCTACTGTCACGATCTCTACCGGATTTTACGGATGGAGGATCGACAGAGAGGCAGAAACCGAGCAGATCATAGAAGATTTAAAAACCGGCGGAACGATAAACCGGGAACCGGTCTATGCACAGACTGCAAACAGCCATGGTGAGAAAGATTATGGCAATTCCTATGTGGAGATCAACCTGACCGCACAGCATCTGTTCGTTTATAAGGATGGAGCACTGGTTGTGGAGAGTGATTTTGTATCAGGAAATGTTTCCAAAGGACATGATACGCCGACCGGAGCATATGGTCTGACTTATAAGACTACGGATGCTGTGCTGCGGGGACAGGATTACGAGACTCCGGTAAAATACTGGATGCCATTTGCAGGGGACGTCGGAATGCACGATGCGACCTGGAGAAAGACATTTGGTGGAAGTATCTATAAAACCAATGGTTCACACGGATGTATCAACCTGCCGTTGTCCGTGGCGGAGAAGATATACAACACCATTGACAAGGGATATGCTGTTATGGTCTACACGCTTCCGGGTACAGAGAGTGTAGCGGTGCAGAAGACAGATGCTGCCACGGTTGTGGCACAGATCGATGCGATCGGGGTTGTCACATTAGACAGCGAAACTGCCATCACATCGGCAAGAAATCTCTATGATGCACTTTCCGAGCAGGCAAAAGCATATGTCACAAACTATGATGTTTTAGTTGCAGCGGAGGCATCCCTTGCAGCATTAAAAGGAGAAACACCGGCTACTGATCCGGCTGCTGATCAGCAGCCTGTAGACCAGCAGGCTCCGGAAACGCAGGATACAGTTGATACGACACAGGATCAACAGCAGGATGCCGGAAACCAACAGCAGGCTGCTGAAACTCAGCAGCCTACTGACGGGGCAAATACCCCGGAAGAACAACAGACTCCTGAAACTCAGGAGTCTGCTGGAGAAGCTCAGTAGACTTCTGAAACTCAGGAGCAAAAGATAAAATTAATAGGTTTCGATGATCGCAACATCCCATGGGGCGAGTGTGAGAACACTGCCTGTGGAAATTTCGGTATCGGAGAGAAGTTCCCTTCCTGCTTCGTGCGGGTAAGGGAATTTTTGTTCTTCCATGGAATAATTAAAGTAATAGAAGAGATGGTGTCCCTCGTCGTTTTCCCCCTGTTTTGTAATGATCGGGAAATGCAGGGCATACTTGGAAAAGTCCGCATCGGAAAGATGGATCTCCTGCAAATAATCATGCAGGATCTGTTCGGTCATCTTATCGTCCAACATGGTACCAAAGTAAAGGGAACTTCCTTTTCCAAAGGTGTTTTGCGTTACAGCGGCATAGGCTCCATATACCGGATGCGCATAGGAAGCGATGGTTTTTGCCGTATCACAGAAGAGAAGATCCATCCATTCCGTTGCATCCGAGGTAACCGAAGGGTCAGCCTGTAATTTGACGGAAGTATTTCTCGGGTAGGTATACTGGTCGTAATGGATGCCGAGGCAGTCCTTTAAAATGTGAGGCTGGACATCAGAATAGATCTTTAAATGCTCATCTGAAAATGCACTGCGGTAAGTTGTGATGAGATGTCCGCCATCTTTCACATAGGACTCGAGTGCATAGAGCAGATCTTCAGGTGCACTGTAGAGAGCTGGAACGATCAGGCACTCATAGGAAGAAAAATTGCGCTCACGGGAGGAGACCATGTCAAATTCGATATTCAAACGGTAGAGGGCATCACAAAGACTGCGCATCACGAGGTTGTAGCTGTGCCCGGCTGTCGTTGCAAGCGGGAAATGTGAAAGTCCGGTCAGGGATGCGTTATCTAAAAGAACGGCAACGTGATTGGTCTTTTTGATATTTTTTAAATGAGAACCGATCCGTTTCCATTCATTTCCGATAACACATGCTTCCCGGTAGGTTTCATTTTCGGAAAAATCATGGGAAAGAACACCTTTCCAGTAGCTTTCGATGGCGTTATGGATGGAGTGCCAGTGCCAGTACATCACGCTGTTGGAGCCGTTTGCGATGTGGCTGTATGCCTGTAAACGTAACTGTCCTGGATAAGGAAGCCAGTCAATATTGCCCTGTGCTTCGGTTTCTAAGACCAGATAATTGTCCTTTTTCAGGCTGCGCGAAATGTTGCCACAGACCGTGATCTCAGCTCCGGTCAGTTTGTCGCGGGAAGGATGATAGATATCACATCCGGCAACGGTCATACAGCATGCCGCGTCGTACTGGTCGACTTCAGGCTGATAACCGATGGAATGATCCGTCCACGCATAATCAAAGTTCTGTGTGATAAACTGATCAGGACGTTTGTATTCTTTGACAATACTTGCCTGCCAGCTTAAGAAATCCGTGACCAGTTTACGCTGGAATTTCTGAAATTCGGCGGCAAGACTCTGATTGATGGTACCTCTGACATCCGGGAAATCTTCCCACTTGTTGATCCGGTTGCTCCAGTAGTCCAGACCAAACTCATGATTGAATGCATTGATGTCTGGAAACTGTTCCTTTAAATAGGACACAAACATCTGCTGGACACGTGGTCCGGCGGTGCCATAGCTTTTTGTCTCATTATCAAGCTGATAACCGATGATATTTGGTACATTTCTGACGTGATCCATCAGAACACGGATGATGCGTTCGCAGTGCTCTAAATAGCCCGGATGGGTAATGTCCATATTTTGTCTGTGACCGTAGATCTCCTGACCATTTGTGGTGATCGCGAGGATATCAGGATATTTTTTTACCAGCCAGGTCGGGATGGCATAGGTCGGTGTGCCGATGATCACAGAAATATGATGTGCGGCTGCCACCTGTAACATATGGTCAATGTGGGTAAAATTGAATACGCCTTCCTGTGGTTCTAAGGTGCTCCAGGTGGATTCTGCGATACGGATGACATTCATCCCGGCACGTTCCATCATTTCCATATCTTTTTCCACCCGATCATAGGGCAGATATTCAGAATAATAAGCGGCACCAAAATATAATTTTTCAGTCTGCATAGTGTTCTCCATTTCATTAAAACAGGTATCGATGTGGCTGCGTGAGCAACCGGTTGCTTTCAATTATTATAACATTGCTTTGTTTTATTGTAAATATAAAGGAACTGTTTGTTGAAAACGACGAATGATAAATGGAGAAAAAGTGACTATTTTCCTAAAAAAGATTGCTTTTTTGAAAAAAAGAGGTAATATATAGAATATAGTTGCGCAAGTTGTGCAACAAAAAGAAACCGTGAAATCTGTTCTGATATTCACGCAAAAAGGAATGGGGAAGTAAAGAGCAATGGAAAAGGGAAAAAATATTACAATCGCAGATGTAGCAGAGGCACTTGGCGTTTCGAAGACGACCGTGTCGCGGGCGATTTCCGGAAAAGGAAGAATTGGAAAAGAGACAAAAGAAAGAGTGCTCGCTTATATTGAGGAACACGACTATAAACCGAATGTCATCGCAAAAGGGCTGGCACAGTCCAAAACTTATAATCTGTGCGTGGTCATGCCGGGAGAGTATGATGTGGTAGATCTGACATTCTTTCAGGAGTGCCTGTTTGGAATACAGGAGATCGCAGGGATCATGGAATATGATATTTTGCTTTCTATCTGTAAAAACAGCGATATCTCATCTTTGGAGCGTATCATAGCAAACCATAAGGTGGACGGAGTTATTTTGATGCGTACTTTTGTGGAAGATAAACAGGTGGAATTTTTGCAGCAGAAGAAAGTGCCGTTTGTTACGATCGGAAGTGCGGCATATCCGGGTGTGATCCAGATCGACCACAATCACAAGGGAGCCTGCAAGGAACTGACTTCGATCATATTGATGAAACAGATGAAACGCGTTGCACTGATCGGCGGGGATGAAAATCATGTTGTTACCCAGAGCCGTCTGCGCGGATTCAAAGAAGCATATGCCAAAATGGATGTACCTGTTGATGAAAAACTGCTCTTTTTAAATCAGGACAATCATGTATTGGTAGATAAAGCTGTGAATCAGGCATTGGAGCAGCAGGCAGAATGTATTTTATGTATGGATGATGCAATCTGCAGCAGGGTGTTAAAAAATCTGCGTGAAAAACAGATCCGTATCCCACAGGATGTGAGAGTGGCATCTTTTTACAACAGCAGCGTACTGGAAAACAATATACCATCCATTACATCATTGAAATTTGATGCAAAAGAGCTTGGAATGGTGGCATGCAAGACCGTGTTGGACGTGATCGAGGGTCGTGAGGTAAAGGAGCGGACACTCCTTCCGTATGAGGTCGTTTTAAAGGAGTCAACCAAGTAGGAAATTGCGAAAATGCGTGGAATTTCAAGGTTTATCGGTTGCATTAGGGTCGAAAATGAGAAAAATGATATTTATTCTCAAGAAAATATTTGTGCAGATTTGCTAAAAAATGATTGTTTTTCCCTTGAAAAATGTTTTGTATTTACAAGAGAGAATCCATATAGTAGAATGCAGGTATACATATTTCATAACTTGGAGGTTTTTATGGACAACAAAAAAAACAATGGAAGCATTCAATACAACAAGAGAACGTTGGCGAAATCCGATTTATGTTGGATATGCTTTTAAAAGAATTTTTGAAGGCGGACACTCTGGACAAAGTCAACATTATGCAGGAGTAGCTTTTGATGTTGGGCAAACATTAACGCAAAGTAGAAGAACAGCACTATGGAATAGTGCTAACAATTCAGGAGTATGGAGTTATGTAGAACCAATTTCAGTAACTCCTACATGGGTACATTTTGATAAAAGGTTTGGAAAACCAGCGTGTTCAACTGGAGGATTTCCAACTGTTAAAAGAGGAAGCTTAAGCAATTATGTATGTATCGCACAAGATGATTTAAATACATTAGGATATAGAACAAATGGATTAGATGGAATTTTTGGAATAGCTACTTATAATG
>URUD01000054.1 GCA_900550935.1 uncultured Roseburia sp. | reverse complement strand
GATATACCTGAACTGGTTATCAACGACATTCCTCTTTGCTCAGTTCTGCCTGTGTCATCGCGAAAACATTTTTTTGCATAATCAGTAATATCAAACACCAGTTCATGTCCCTTTAATGCAGCTGGCTCTATACCTTCTTCTTCATATTTTACCATTGTTGCACCGGTATTTTTTGTACTTGACCATGCATCTATATTCTCATGAAGTTCAAATTTGCTGTCTGACTTTTTATCATCTAAAATATATGTATATTTTTTCGCTTGCGTTTCTGCAGATTTTGTTGTATATTGTTTGTAATCAATGAATATATATTTATCAGAAAGGACAAGACCCCTATGAAAGAAAAAGTAATCTTAGCTTATTCCGGTGGACTCGACACCACCGCCATCATCCCTTGGTTAAAGGAAAATTATGACTATGAAGTAATCTGCTGCTGCATCGACTGCGGACAGGAAGAAGAATTAGACGGACTCGAGGAAAGAGCCATTTCCTGCGGTGCTTCCAAATTATACATTGTAGATATCATCGATGAATTCTGCGATGACTACATCATGCCATGTGTGGAAGCAAACGCTGTTTATGAAAATAAATATCTGCTCGGCACTTCCATGGCACGTCCTCTGATTGCAAAGAAATTAGTAGAAGTTGCCAGAAAAGAAGGTGCTACCGCGATCTGTCACGGTGCTACCGGAAAAGGAAATGACCAGATCCGCTTCGAGCTTGGTATCAAAGCTCTTGCTCCAGACCTTAAGATCATCGCTGCATGGAGAGACGATAAATGGAACATGGATTCCCGTGAATCTGAGATTGAGTACTGCAAAGCACATGGCATCAACTTACCATTCTCTGCTGACTCCAGCTACAGCCGTGACCGTAACATCTGGCACATCAGCCATGAAGGTCTTGAACTGGAAGACCCTTCCTGCGAGCCAAACTACGATCACTTATTAGTTCTCGGTGTTTCTCCTGAGAAGGCTCCGGACGAGGGTGAATATGTTACCATGACCTTTGAGAAAGGTGTTCCAAAATCTGTAAATGGCAAAGAGATGAAAGTCTCCGATATCATCCGTGAATTAAACCGTTTAGGCGGCAAGCACGGCATCGGTATCATCGACATCGTAGAGAACCGTGTTGTTGGTATGAAATCCCGTGGTGTTTATGAGACCCCTGGTGGAACCATTTTAATGGAAGCTCATCAGCAGTTAGAGGAGCTGGTATTAGACCGTGCTACCATGGAAGTGAAAAAAGACATGGGAAATAAACTTGCCCAGATCGTATACGAAGGCAAATGGTTTACACCACTCTGCGATGCAGTCAAAGCTTTCGTTTCCTCTACTCAGGAGTATGTAACCGGTGAAGTAAAATTTAAATTATACAAAGGCAATATCATCAAAGCCGGAACAACTTCTCCATACTCACTCTACAGCGAGTCTCTTGCAAGCTTTACAACCGGAGATCTCTATGACCACCATGATGCAGAAGGTTTCATCACTTTATTTGGTCTTCCATTAAAAGTGCGTGCTATGAGAATGCAGGAGATCGGCGAGAAAAATAAATACGAAGACTAATCGTATTTTCATATTTGTCACATATAAAAAGGTGTATCGTATTGAGTTTTCTCATCACGATACACCTTTCCATTACCTCACACTACGATAGACTGATCATCCACTTACGCCTCTTAAAGATAATCAATGATACAATCAGCCTGAATATTTCTTCCGTGGTAAGCAGTGTATACACGCCAACAATGCCCCACTTAAATACATACGCTGCAAGCAGGCACAGTGGGATTCCGATGCACCATGTGCCAACAATATCAATCACCATAATAATTTTTGTATTACCGCCGCTTCTTATGATTCCGCCGCCAAGTATCATATTTTCCACCTTGACCGGTGCATACAGGGCAAATACAATAAGCAATATCTTTCCAAGCTCTTTTACGCTGTCATCTACACGATACAGTCCGGTATATACTCCTGCCAGAAGGATGAGCAATGCCGATACGGCTACCGCCCCGGCTAAGCCTGCATACATGATCTTCTTCGATTCTGAGTATGCCTCATCGTATTCTTTCCTGCCAAGTCTCTTGCCGACCATCACACCGGCAGCCGCTGACAATCCACTAAGAGCTCCTACAATAAGCCCCTGTATCGGGCAGGTGAGTGTATAGGCAGCAAGGTTTGACGTGCCAAGATGCCCATAGACGGCAGACTCCACATTTTGTCCAAGACTCCACAAAAATTCACTGATCAGGATCGGCATAATCATGAGCAGATAATCCTTAATAGTAATTTTGCCAAAACACAATGACCATACCGGCTTATCTCCATCCTTTCTGATGTTTAAGGCAAATCCGATGGCAATAAATGCAAGGTTAAACAGCTGTGAAATAAATGTCGCAATCGCAGCTCCTTTTATTCCCATACATGGCAGTCCAAGTTTTCCAAATATCAGCAGATAATTAAGACCTGTATTTACACCAACTGCCCCAAAGCTTGCCAAAAACGGTATCGTGGCATGCTCCCTACAGCGCAGCCATGAAGATAAAATATTGCTGACTGCCATTGGAATATAGGTAAATGCTACAATCCTGAAATAGACCGCACCGGTATTTACAATACTCACATCCCTCGTATACAGCCCAAGAATCTGCGATGGAAAAACTCCTGCTGCAAACAAAAACAGCGCAGCTATTACAATTCCACTAATAAGACTCACATCAAAGCTGCACCAGGCCTCTTTTGTATCTTCCGCACCAGTAAACTGTGCGATCAGTATCCCCGCAACCGTGCTTACTGCACCGATCACCACAGAAAAAATCAGCGAAAAGTTTCCACATAGTCCCACTGCCGATATATTAGTTTCTCCTAACTGTCCTATCATAATCTGGTCAACAATTGAAAAAGATGCCTGCAGCATACTTTGCAAGGTGACAGGAATTGCAATTTTACACAATGATTTCATAAACTTTGACATTATAATTTCCTCGTACTTTCTCTTTTTATCAACTCAACCGGCAGCACGATTTCTGTCTCATATTCTGTTCCATTGCGCATTGCCTCCAGACACTTAATAGCAGTTTTTGCACTAAGAGGCGCCTCCTGATGAATTGTTGTAAGGGATGGATTGCTTTCCCTGCTTGCCCTGTTATCATCAAAGCCGATGATCTGGATATCCTCTGGGATCCGAATGTTCCTGCCTTGCAAAAACTTCATCAACTCAACTGCATAAAAATCTGACACTGCAAAAACAGCGGTAACATTGCCCTTTAACAGTTGCGTATACTTATCATCATAAAAACGCATTCTCTCCTTTTCTGTCTTTGGTATCTCCCATCTTAATATTTCTCCTGGTTCAAAGGCTTTGCAAAATCCCTCGATGCGCTCTTTATCCATGCAGATAAAATTATCTGCTATACATAATGCTTTTTCATGTCCCAGCTCCTTTAAATATTTTCCGGCCTGATAACCGCAATCATAATGATTTATGACCAGATTTACTACCTTAGAGCATTTTTCAAAATAGCCATCATACACAACAAACGATATCCTCATCTGATTTCTGAGCTTCTCGTAATCAGCTTTGCAAAAACCCATCAGAATCAGACCTTCCATATTCCACATGGAAGCAAACACTGGAATCTCACTGATGTCGGACTAAAACCCTGCCCTCATACTTCACATGGTCATTCACTACCACACCGATGATCCTTGAATTATTTCTCGCAAGCAAAATCCCCGCCATATTCGGGATATATCCTGACCGTTCAAGTTCCAGCTGAACACGTTTTACCGTCTCATCCGAAATCTTTTCTGTTTTACCATGAATCACTTTTGAGACAGTTGCAGTACTAAGACCTAATGAATCTGCAACATCCACGATCCGAACCCTGTTCTGTGCCATATTTAATCCTTCTTTTTCGTATATTCTGATTATATGGTACACTAAAAAAAAGCTTTTACAAAGGTTAAACGTAATTTTATGCTATTGTTTTAAGATCTGTTCTAATCTCTGGATTCCCTCTAGGATCTGTATTTCCCTTAAGCTTCCATAGCCAAGCAGAAGGATCGGATATTTCTGCCGTTCCCCGTTTCCGATATAATGCTCAAACAGACCGGATATTTTAAGATTTCTCTCTGCAGCTCTTTTGCAGAGTTCTTCTTCCGCAAGTGAAGTCTTTACCTCTACCAACACATGAAGTCCTGCATAATCTCCACGGATCGACCAGATCCAGTCCTTCTTTTTTAATTCTGCCATTAAAAAATCGCGTTTCGCACGGTATACTCCACGCATTTTGTTGAGATGGCGTTCAAAATGACCTTCTTCCATAAACATCCGAAGTACTTCCTGCTGGATCTTCGGTACCGTTGCAGAATAAAATCCGCAGGCACTGCGGTAACGCTCCATCAGTTTTTCCGGCAGTACCATATAGCTGATACGAAGGGATGGCGCAATACTTTTGGAAAAAGTTCCCAGATAAATAACCTTTCCAAAGTGGTCTACGCTCTGCAAGGATGGGATCGGCTTTCCACGGTAGCGGTACTCGCTGTCATGATCGTCCTCGATCAGATAGCGGTTTTCTCCCTCGGATGCCCATTTTAGCAGTTCCAGCCTCTGCTTTAAAGGCATAACTGTACCAAGCGGGAACTGATGTGACGGCATCACATAAACAATGTCAGGGTCTTTCTCCTGTATCTCGCTTACTTTAAGGCCGGACTCATCAACAGGCAGTAATTCCATCTCATATCCCATATTGTAAAAAGTATGGTATGCCTGTAGATAGGTCGGATTTTCCATCACGACTTTCTTTTCTTTCCCCAAAATCTGCGTCAATAAAATCTCAAGATATTCATTTCCGGCACCTATGATCATATTCTCCGGGTTACAGTTGACACCACGCGCTTGATGTAAATAAGAAGCGATTGCCTTGCGCAACCCATAATCACCCTGTCCATCACCCGCAAACAGCAATTCCTGTTTATCATCCAACAGCACATTCTTATTGATCTTGCGCCAGATATTAAATGGGAAATGGCTTGTATCGATCGCATAAGGAGAAAAATCAATTTCTGCTTCTTCCTGTTTTTTTCCTCCATGTGACTGTCCCGCCGGTTCTTCCCGGATGATCCTGCCATCTTTCTCCCGCAATGTTTCTTCCATTCCAATGCGGTACAGTTCTGTCACATCACATACAAAAAAACCCCTGCAGGGTTCCGCTTTGATGTATCCCTCTGCCAGGAGCTGTTCATATGCCATTTCTACCGTACTGCGGCTTACCATCAAATGTTCCGCCAGTCTTCTGGTGGACGGAAGCCGCTCTCCCGTTTTCATTTTTCCGGTAATGATCTCATTTTTGATGTGTTGGTATATTTTTTCATAAAGGGGAGCTTTCGCTCCCCCCTGTAGATTGATCATTAATTCAATCATAAAATTTACGCCTGCTTGCCGTTTTTGATTTCTGTAACAATCTTCTCTTTCAAGTCAAAAGCACGGTCTTTCATCTTCTTGGAAGCCGATGGTGCTGCCTGGATCCTTGCAATACACTTGGAAGAAACATCAAATTTCTTATAATGATATGCCATCGTTGCGAGCAGATAATCCACGGTACAGGAATCCATACCGCACATCGGGAAATCCTCTGTAGAAACTGCTTTCATAAATCCTTCAAATGCCTGCTGATAAAATGCTTCTTCCTGTCCCTGACATTCTTTGATCTTAGCTTCATCCTTCGTCTCTGCAGCATTCAGTTCCTCAACCTGACCGCGATACAGCCATGCGATGTTTAAGCATATGTATGCTTTCTCGCTTGTTTTCCCCTTCTTAACAATGGTGTTAAACAATGCGAGTTTGTATCTCTCAATTGCCATATCATAATCGAGTACCATAGGGTCTACAGAGCCCTCTGCTTTGTAATTTGCACCCACCTGCTCCTTGATCATTTTACGCTGACCGGATGTCAGATGTTCAAAATAACGGTTCATTGCCGTATAACCACAGTATGGGCAGGATACTACATTGTATTTTAAGGTATCAATATACTCAAAACGTGGACGCAGATCCAGATCCGGTTCTTTTCTCTTAACACGACCATTTTTAATGATCTTGGTCTTAAATACCTTGTCACAGACCGTACAGCGGATTGCTTTGTCTAACAGAAAACTATCCTCTTCCGGGATTTCTTCCTTTGCCGCCCCTTCGCCCTGTGTAGCTGCTTTTTTTTCTTCCTCAAAAAGGTTTGTTGTATCGTCCGCTTTAATTCCAAACTTCTCTAATCCAGCAAATAAATTCATAGTACACCTCATTTCTGGAGCGTCTTGCGACAGAAGAAATACTTTGTGGCGCTCCGGCACAAAATACCAATACTCCTCTACGCAGTTGGTAATTTAAAAGAACTCTTCAAAGATACGATCCGGTTAAATACCAGATGATCCGGTGTGGAATCCTTTGCATCCACACAGAAAAATCCCTGTCTCACAAACTGGAAGCTGTCATATGCTTTCGCATCTTTTACATTTTCTTCGATCTTACAGTTCTTTAACACGGTCAGTGAGTTCGGGTTTAAATTAAGGCTTCCATCCTCATTGTATACACCCTTTTCCTCATCTACGATATTTTCGTAAAGACGTACTTCTGCATCCAGTGCATGTGCTGCAGATACCCACTGGATCGTTCCTTTTACTTTTCTGCCATCCGGGCTGTTTCCGCCTTTGGATGCAGGGTCATAGGTACAGTGGATCTCGGTTACTTTTCCGTTTTCATCCTTAATAAAACTATTGCATGTGACAAAATAAGCATTCATCAGACGCACTTCATTGCCCGGGAACATACGGAAATATTTTTTCGGTGGCTCTTCCATAAAGTCTTCCCTGTCAATATAGATCTCTCTGGAGAAAGGTACCTTACGGCTGCCAAGTGCCTCATTTTCAAGGTTATTTACAACATCTAAGTACTCTGTCTCTCCTTCCGGATAGTTGTCGATCACAACCTTTACCGGATCTAAGATTGCCATCATACGAGACTTTTTCATTTTTAAGTCCTCGCGGATGCAGTACTCTAACATCGCATAATCAACAGAACTGTTTGCTTTAGAGATACCGCATAATTCTACGAACATCTTTAAGGACTCCGGTGTAAATCCTCTTCTGCGGAGTGCAGCAATGGAAACCAGACGTGGATCATCCCAGCCGTCTACAATTCCTTCCTCTACCAGTCGTTTGATGTATCTCTTTCCAGTAACAACATTAGTCAGGTACAGTTTTGCAAACTCAATCTGTCTTGGAGGCATCTCCTCTTTATCCGGTATCATGTCACAGCCCACTTCATCAATGACCCAGTTATAAAGCGGTCTGTGATCCTCAAACTCAAGCGTACAGATTGAATGGGTAATTCCCTCAATTGCATCCTCGATCGGATGTGCAAAGTCATACATCGGGTAAATGCACCATTTATCTCCGGTTCTGTGATGATTCATATGAGCAACACGGTAGATGACCGGATCTCTCATGTTGATATTGGATGATGTCATATCAATCTTGGCACGCAGAACTTTTTCTCCATCTGCAAATCTGCCGTTTTTCATGTCTTCAAACAGTGCTAAATTTTCTTCTACACTACGATCCGCAGACGGATCCTTTTTTCCCGGCTCAGTCAGGGTACCCCGGTACTCGCGGATCTCATCTGCATTCAGATCCGAAACATATGCTTTCCCTTTTTTGATCAGTTTTACAGCGGCTTCATACATCTGATCAAAATAATCGGATGCGAAGAACAGTCTGTCTTCCCAGTCTGCTCCGAGCCATTTGATATCTTCTTTGATCGCCTCAACGAACTCTGTCTTTTCTTTGGTTGGATTGGTGTCATCAAACCGCAGGTTAAATTTTCCGTTGTATTTCTGTGCAAGCCCGGAATTTAAAAGAATAGACTTTGCATGTCCGATATGAAGGTAACCGTTTGGTTCCGGTGGAAATCTGGTATGAACAACCTTGCAATGTCCCTCCTCTATATCTTTGTCAATCATCTGTTCAATAAAATTCTTTGAGACATTTTCGTTTTCCATAATGCCTGCGTCCTCCTCAAATCTGCCTTATTCCTCTTATAAGCTGTATTTTTCTTTTTGTTCCTCCAGAAATTCCGGGGTATCAAAATAATCGATCTTCATTGCATGTTTTACTTCGGAAAGGGTCTTTGCCGCCTGCTCTCTTGCAGTCTCACTGCCCTTCTTTAAAATGTCATAGACATCTTCGATACGATTTTCGTATTCTTTTCTGCGTGCACGGATCGGTGACAGTTCTTCCTGCATTACATTGTTTAAGAACTTCTTGACTTTTACGTCACCGAGACCACCTCTGGTGTAATGATCTTTTAATTCCTGTAAACAACTGTACTCCGGCAGATATTCTGCGAAATGAGCATCGTTGCAGAATGCATCCAAGTAGGTAAATACTGTATTGCCCTCCAGATTGCCTGGATCCTCGATCCTGATATGGTTTGGATCGGTAAACATGGACATGATTTTTTTCTTAACCTCTGCTTCCGGTTCTGACAGATAAATGCAGTTTCCAAGTGACTTACTCATCTTTGCCTTACCATCAGTGCCCGGAAGCCGCAGACATGCCTTATTATCCGGCAGTAAGATCTGCGGATCGGTAAGGGTCTCCCCATATACGGAATTAAATTTATGCACGATCTCTTTCGTCTGCTCTATCATCGGCATCTGATCTTCCCCAACCGGAACGGTTGTCGCGTGGAACGCGGTAATATCCGCAGCCTGGCTGATCGGATAGTTAAAAAATCCAACCGGGATACTTGCCTCAAAATTACGCATCTGGATTTCTGCCTTTACAGTCGGATTTCGCTGTAATCTTGAAACAGTAACCAGATTCATGTAATAAAAGGTCAGCTCAGTCAGCTCAGTCACATAAGACTGGATAAAGATATTGGACTTTGCCGGATCGATCCCAACGGAAAGATAATCCAACGCCACTTCCATGATATTGTCACGAACTTTTGCCGGATTATCTGCATTATCCGTCAATGCCTGTGCATCTGCGATCATTATAAAAATCTTATCAAAATCACCCGTATTCTGAAGTTCTACTCTTCTCTTTAAAGAACCTGCATAATGCCCTACATGAAGTTTTCCTGTTGGGCGGTCTCCTGTTAAAATAATTTTTTCTGCCATGATTATTCCCCTGTCAAATTTTTTCCTTTGTCTATTATACACGTTTTAGACAGGTGCTTCAATGTCTTTTTCCCCTAAATGCGAATGAACTCTCCGACGTAACAGTTCCGGCTCTAACGGTGACAGCAAAAGGTCTGTTACGACACCGGAATTTAATGCGGTCTTCATCTGTTCCAGATTGCCCTCCTCACAGATTGCAACCACTGGTATTCCTGCAAATTCCGGGATTTCGCGCACAGTCTGCCAGATGGTTTTCCCCTCTTTCACTGTGCTTGAAGCATCCGCATAAAAGACGATCTTTTTTCCTTTCCCCTGCCCTATGCGTTCCTCCAGGCTCTCCTTTGACGATACATCAACCACTTTTACATAGCTGCCGAGAACATACTCTATCGTACTGTGGATATTTCTGGATGTACTCCAGACGATCGCCAGCACATTACTCTCCTCTTCCGCCGTTATCTTATGACCGAGCTCCGTCATTCTCGCTTTTCCTTCTTTTTTGGAAGCAAGCAATGCAGCATCCGCCTCCTGGAACAGGGTCTGGTAATCAGTTTCCATACCTTCTGAAAATGCAAGTCCAATGCTGACGGTCACGTTTTCCGGTATGGAAAGTTCTCTTTTGTATTTCATGACACGGATGATCTCTTCTGCTTTCTGACGCACCATCTCATGATCTGTGATATTACGCATCAGAACAACAAACTCGTCGCCTCCGATCCTTCCGACAAAATCAGAACGTTCAAAGTTGGCAGACAACAGGTCTGCGATCGCACAGATCGTATGGTCTCCCATCTGATGTCCATAAAGATCATTGACCGCTTTGAAATTGTCAATATCAACTACAAGCATTGCATGTTCTTCTCCACATCCATGCTGTAACACCTCGTCGCACAGGCGTTGCACGGTTGTCTTGTTGAGCAGTCCTGTCATCTCATCATTTTCTGCCTTGATCTGCCATTCCTGCTGTTCTTTTTTCAGCATATCATAACGCCGTCTGGATTTTAACACGTTATAGATACGGGCGATCGCGATTTCTGCATTGACCGGTTTTAAAATAAATTCGTTTACCCCAAGTTCAAAGGTTGTGATCTGGTCCTCAACCGACTCACTCATGGTCAGTACAACAACTGGAATTTTCCGGAATATTGCTGAATTTTGTCTTCTCCTCAGCACCTCAAATCCATCAATCCCAGGCATAACAAGATCCAAAAGCACAATATCGATTTTCCCTTTGCTGTGCTCTATGATATCCAGACACTCCTGCCCGCCGGATGCTTCGATCACCTGAAACGATTCTTTTAAGCTTTCCTTTAAGATCATCCTCTGTAATTTTGAATCATCTACCACTAATACCGTGCCCTGCATGTATCTTCCCTCGTATAAATTTCATTTGTAGTTATCTTTTTCGTGTCAAACGCGTACAAACTAATTATACTATCGGCACTTCAAAGGAAAAACTGAATAGCTGCGGCACACTTTCTCTAAAATCAGGTACGAAAAAAAGAGATAATGCCTCTGTCATTGCACGCTTTTAATACTGCCACTCCAAGCGGCACCAGAAATAATCCGATAATCCCGAAAAGTTTTAACCCGATCAGCATACAGGGAAGCATAACGACCGGGGACAGCCCCATCTGATGTCCCACCAGTTTGGGTTCTACGATATTTCTCACGATCGTGATGATCAGATACAGTGCACCAATCCCAATCCCCATTCTGACATTCCCTGCTGCAACCGCGATCACTGCCCAGGGGATCAGTACCGTACCTGTCCCCAGCACTGGAAGGATATCAAGTACAGCGGTCACAAACGCAAGCACTACTGCCCGTTTTATGCCGAGCAGGAACAGTCCCAGGCACAGTTCCAGAAATGTTATCCCAAAGATCAGGCAGTAGGAGCCAAAACATTTTCCTAATGTTCCTGCCACATACCCCTTTCCGTCTACCAGCAGTCTCTGGTATTCCTCCGGCACCTGCTTTTTTAAAAAATCAAAAATCTTGTGAAATTCCAGTTCCATAAAAACGGTCGCGATCACAGTGATCAGCATATTCATAAACAGTCCCGGCAAACCCGCCGCCATACTTGAGATCCCATCCATCAGACCTCCCGACATGCCTAAAAATAAGGTCCCGATCCGTTCGGTTTCCTTTCCGGACTGCTTTTCATAAGCTGGTAACAGCTCTGCCATTGGAATGGTACGCTCCAGCCACCGGAAAAACCTCTGCAAGATTGGAATGACCGTTTCCACAAAAAAAGCAGAGATATCGGCAATCGTATCATAGAGCAGATACATTAAACGGCTGCCAAGCAGATAGACAGCGGCTCCAAGCAACACATAAAATCCAATGACCAGAATCACCGAGATAAAATTTCTTCGGATTCTGGTCTGTTTCGCCACAAAATCAACCAGAGATGCCAGCAGCCACGCAACTGCAAAAGCAAGTACAAAAGGCAGCAGGATGGAACCTGCCGCCTTTAGAAATAGGAACGCGATCAAAATCCACACGCTCCAGAACGCTATACTGATCAAAAATTCTTTCTGTTTCTGAATTTTTATTTCTTTCTTCATTGTGCTGCCCGCTCCTTCACTCATCATCTTACAATAGTTTATCCAGTTTCGAGCAGAACATTCTTCATTTTTCAGGAAGAAATCTTATTATGCCATCTCCTGATCCAGTTTTAAAATATAGATGCTATTTGGCTTGTCTACTTTAATCGGTGCACCCGTCTGTAAGGAATAGCCACCTTCATAATTGATCACATAAGACACGATCTCGTTGGATGCATTGTTTAGAGTAAGGTAATGTTTCTCATCCGGATAGATGGCAAGCATCTTCGGATAATCGCTGTCTACCTTGGTACGGAATGCCTCTGTGAGCATACCACTTGTCTCATCAACAGAAAATACAACTGCAGAGTTGACACCCGCATTCGAGCAGAATAAGTATTTACCACTCTTTGACATCTCCATGCCGGAAGCAGAGCAGATATCCTCGTCGTCCACATATTCAGTGGAGATTGTCTGGATCTTTTCAAATGCCGGTTCATCGTTTATAACGTCATATTTATATACTTCTACTACATTTAATAATTCGTATAAAATGTAGGCAAATTTGCCATTACGTGAAAAACGGATCATACGTGGTGCAGAATCGAGCGGTCCACGAATGATATCAATCAATTTTAATTTACCAAACTCATAGTCTACTTTATAGATACGAACCTGATCCAGTCCATTATCTACCGCGCATAAAAACTTCTGATCCGGGGTCAGTTTTACACAATCCACATGCGGCACACTGTTATGTCTGTCACTGACACGGCCGGTTCCCTTATGAAACAGTCCATCTGCTATATCGCCAATACTGCCGTCTTTCTCTAATCTCATCATGCTGACACGGCCATCGTGATGTCCTCCAACAAAGAGGAAACGATTTTTATCATCTACCTCTACATAGCATCCTCTCATACCACCGATCCACTGTTTATTGACCGGCTCTAAATCTCCATCCGGCAGGATACGGAATGACTCCACTCCCTCATCTGCGATTGAATACAGATATTTCTTGTCCTTGGATACCACAAGGTCGGACGGATTGTTGATCGGTACTACTTTCCGCTCTTTCAGCTGACCTTCTGCCACGTCTACGTCATAGATATGGATTCCTACACTATTCTCATGGGTATATGTGCCCACATATGCAACATACTTTTCCTGTTTCATAGTAATCACCCTCCTACTCTTTTCTTCGCAAAATATCATATTGGTCTAACGGCTGTCCTAAATTGATATATAACACCTGCTTTGGATGCGGTGCTGATTCCATTGCATTGCCTTCCTCATCGAAAATCTCCTGTACTGTAACCGTAAGATTGTCTCCGTTCGGTTTCATTACCTCGATTTTCTCGCCTACCGAGAATTTGTTTCTCTGTTCGATGCGGTAACGCCCATTGGCATCCGGTTCCCCTACGATTCCAAGATACGTATACTCTTTCAGATAGGTATTGCTGTCATAGATCTGAGCTTCCTCGGAAGGCTTTCCGAAGAAAAATCCGGTTGTAAACTGTCTGTATGTGCAGTTTGAAATCTGATCCAGATACCACGGCAGATGTTCCCGATAGAGTTCCGGCGATACCTTGTAATCATCGATCGCCTTCCGGTAGGTTCTTGCTACCGTTGCCACATATAGTGCTGTTTTCATTCTACCCTCTATTTTAAAACTGTCAATACCTGATTCCATTAATTCCGGAATGTGGTCGATCATGCAAAGATCCTTGGAGTTGAAAATATAGGTACCTCTCTCATTTTCATAAACCGGCAGATATTCGCCTGGTCTGCTCTCCTCTACCACTGCATATTTCCAGCGGCATGGATGTGTGCAGGCTCCCTGGTTCGCATCTCTTCCCGTAAAATAATTGGACAACAGGCATCTTCCAGAGTAGGAGATGCACATTGCTCCATGGATAAAGGTCTCGATCTCAAGATCATCCGGAATGTGTGCACGGATCTCTTGGATCTCTGCCAAGGATAATTCCCGCGCCGAAACCACTCGTTTGGCTCCTAACTGCTGCCAGAACAGATAAGTTGCATAGTTTGTATTATTTGCCTGTGTGCTGACGTGACGTTCAATTTCCGGACAAACTTCTTTTGCAAGCATAAACATACCCGGATCTGAAATGATCAGTGCATCCGGTTTTATCTCACGGAGTTCCTCAAAGTAAGCTCTAGCTCCCTCTAAATCGTCATTGTGCGCCAGGATGTTTGCGGTAATATATACTTTCACATCATGTGCATGTGCAAATGCGATCCCTTCTTTGATCTCTTCCATTGAGAAATTTTTTGCTTTTGCCCGAAGTCCGAATGCCTCTCCTCCAATATAAACTGCATCTGCTCCGAAAATGACTGCTATCTTTAATACCTCTAAGCTGCTTGCCGGTACCAACAACTCCGGTCTTCTCATACTATCTGTCCTTTCTATTGCCCGTTATCTGCGTGAACTTACTGTGATTCCATCCCCAATCGGCAGAACTGCCGTCACCAGGTCATCTCTGTGGGTCAGTTCATACAGATAATCGCGCATCCGTTTGTGGATCGTCCGATTTCTTCTGGTCACGACAAATCGCGACTCGATGATCGTACCATCCTGTAATACATTATCGGAAACCAATACGCCCTGTTCTCCTAACAGGCGGATGATATCCGGCAGGAAATGGATATACTGTCCCTTTGCCGCATCCATGAAAATAAAATCGTACGGTTCCTCCAACGTTTTTAAAACCTCTGTGGCATCCCCCTCCAGCAGAGTGATCTGCTTTTCTTTTCCCGCACGTTTGAAATTTTCTCTCGCAATGGGGATCCTTTTTTCGTAATTTTCTATTGTTGTGATCTCACAGTGGACCGGATCATATTCTGCCATCAGGATCGCGGAAAATCCAACTGCCGTTCCCACCTCTAAAATACGAAGCGGACGTTTTACAGCGAGTAGCATTTTTAAAAACTGCTGCATCTCTTTTCTTATGATCGGCACATAAGCTTCTATGGCTTCCTGCTCAATTTGCTCCAGGATCGGTGTATTTCCGGTTTCCAGAGAATTGATATAGGTAACCAGCCTTTCATCTACAATCACGGTGTCACATCTCCCATTCCGTTTTCTGGTGTTTCCGTTTCAAATGAAGTATCTTCTGTCATCTCCGATGGCTCCTCTGTCTCCGTTTCTGCCTCTGGGATGGTCGACATGATCACCATCATCTCTTTTGCCGTCATGGACGTATTTAACGTGTAAGTACCTGTTTTTATCTTGCCTGTATACGCAGACAGCTTTAACTGTGCCAAAAACAGTTTGCCATCACGCACCAATCCTTTTTTTTCCAACAAATTTCCAATATCGCTCTCGGACATATCCGATGTGATCTCTACCAGCTTATCCGTGCCCGGCTCTGCCTCCATCGGCTGTTCGGTAAAGACACGATATCCAAAGTCATAGCAGAATGTACCTAATTTTACAAGGCACAATGTGACTACAAGCAACATTAAAATAGAAAAGCTGAATCTGACAAATTTAAAAACAATCTTGTTCAAGCTCATCGCCGTCCCTTTCTTACACTTCCATGATGATCGGCATGATCATCGGTCTTCTCTTAGTCTCTTTCCACACGAAATCGCCAAGGGAATCTTTGATCTCATTCTTGATCTTACCCCAGTCTGTAATTCCACGGTCCATGCAGTACTGCATTTTATCGTCTAACAGATGTTTTGCTTCTTCCATTAAGCTCTCTGCACCTCTGACATATACGAAACCGCGGGATACGATATCAGGTCCTGCCAGAAGCTGTCCGGAACCGCCTTCCAGTGTAAGCACCACGATGATAATACCATCCTCTGCCAGATGCTGTCTGTCACGTAATACGATATTACCAACATCTCCAACACCGAGACCATCTACCATGATGTCTCCCACATGGACTTTTCCGGTTACTTCTGCACTTTCCTCATCCAGTTCTAATACATCTCCAGACGAAAGGATATGAATGTTGTCTTTTGGAATACCAAGTTCTTCTGCCACTCTCGCCTGTGCTAACAGGTGACGGTACTCTCCATGCACCGGTACGGAATATTTCGGTTTTACCAGAGAGTAGATCAGTTTGATCTCTTCCTGGCAGGCATGTCCTGATACATGGACATCCTGAAAAATTACATTTGCACCTTTCATGGAAAGTTCATTGATGATACCAGAAACCGCTTTTTCATTTCCCGGGATTGGATTGGAACTTAACACGATCGTATCGTTTGGCTTAATGGTTACTTTTTTGTGCATACCGCATGCCATACGGGAAAGTGCTGCCATGGATTCTCCCTGACTTCCTGTTGTGATCAGAACAGTCTTCTCATCCGGATAATTTTTCAGTTCTTCAATGTCGATCAGTGTATTCTCCGGGATATTGATATAGCCGAGTTCGGAAGCAATGCCGATGATATTTACCATACTTCTTCCCTCTACGACTACTTTTCTGCCATATTTATAAGCCGTGTTGATGATCTGCTGCACACGGTCTACATTGGATGCAAACGTTGCAATGATAATCCTTGTATTCTTGTGATCTGCAAAGATCTCATCAAATGTCTTTCCAACCGTCCGCTCTGACATCGTAAATCCAGGGCGTTCTGCGTTGGTACTGTCGCACAGAAGTGCAAGTACGCCCTTTTTACCGATCTCTCCAAAACGCTGTAAATCGATCGCATCTCCAAATACCGGCGTGTAATCTACTTTAAAGTCTCCGGTATGGACTACGATACCTGCCGGTGAATAGATGGCAAGTGCTGCTGCATCCTGGATACTGTGGTTTGTCTTGATAAATTCCACGCGGAAACAGCCCAGATTGATGTGCTGTCCGTATTTGACTACTTTACGTTTTACTTTTGTGAGCATATTGTGCTCTTTTAACTTCGATTCAATGATTGCAGTTGTAAGCTTAGTA
>URUD01000053.1 GCA_900550935.1 uncultured Roseburia sp. | reverse complement strand
TACTGATCAGAACCGGAATCAAAAAGAGATTGTAGCCGATGGTTGTAACAGAAAGGCATATAACTTCAAAAATAACAAAATAAGAAAAAAGCGCAATGTAGCGGTAAGAGGATGCAATTGGATTGTGAACATAACAGATGATACAAATGATTGCAGGTATAGAAACCATTGCTGTAATAATTAAACTGCGTCTCAAAGAAGATGTACCCTGAAATACACCCGGGAAAAATAAAAGCGTCAAAAAAATAGAAATGACGGTAATTGTAACCAATGTGCAATAATTAGCTCGTTTTATAGAACGTTCCTGCAAGGTATAGTTGTTTGTGCTGTTCATAGTAATAACCTCCTCACTAAAAAATATGGATCTCATATCTTTAAAATAAACTTTGGTGTAAGTCTAAGGTCAAGTGAAAAGTTGGAAAATTTAAAAAGAAATTGCAAGAAAGAACATAAAATAAACTAAAACGATAAAATATTCAGACAATTATGGTACCATAGACATAAAAGAGTACCAGAAAAGTACTAGAAAAGAAGTGGAACATAAACTTCATAATAATTAAAGATTTTTTCAGAATCGCCCATCAGACTGTATACATAAATAGCATATGCTTCGTTGGAACAGGAGAGCTGCTGATCCTTTGCATAATCTAATAATGGAGAGAGATCCCAGACAGGAGGGAAGTCATGGTCAAACGCATAAACGCTGTAGACGCAGGATCTGCTTTTATGAAAAGGAAAGAGATGCCTGGAAGCACTGGATGGGGAAAGATCCATCATGGAATCCTGTACCAGAAAACGCAGACTGGTGGGCTGATAAGAAAAACCGGAATTTAACGACAGGGTATAGCAGAAATTTCCGAAAGAAAAAGATGGGGAACGAAAAATACCTTTTAACTGGTTATAAAGTAAATCAGAAAAAGGCTGTTCATATAAGATATAATGCGAAGGCATAGGGCGGAGACAACAGTTGTTGACACTTTGTGCAAGGCGGTTTATGTGCTGTTGCATAAAGGTCAGTTTCTGGATTTCATGTTGGAGTTCATGGATTTTGATTTCGCGGCTTTGAATGAAGCTGTCAAAATAGTTACAAACATCATATAAAGAAGATGCTGCCAGAATCTCTCTGATTTCGGAAATACTTACATGAAGCTGGCGGTAAAGATAGATACCCATAACGCGGTGGATCTGCTCTGCATCATAATAGCGGTAGCCATTAGAAGGGTCGCGCAATGGGGAAACAAGACCTTCTTTTTCGTAGAGACGAATGGTATCGGTACTGATACCAAGTAATGTAGCAACTTCGTGAATGGTATGTCGAACGATCATAACAACTCCTCAATTTCTTTTGTACCTTTTTTTTAAGTATAGCGGATTGTAATGTGATTTTCAATGAGAAAACCGGACAAAACAAATGAAAAACGGATGGGTATGTGTTATACTTCAGATAAAGTACAAGTTGGTTTGAAAAAGTAAAAAACCAGGAGAAAATGGATGATATTATACTTTGTACGCCACGGCGAAACAGAATGGAATGTCAGAAAAAAAATACAGGGTGCAACGGATATTCCGTTAAATGACCATGGCAGGGAGCAGGCACAGGAACTTGCAGCATACTTAAAAAAAGAGCGTGAAGCAGGAAGATTTTCGGCGGGGTGTGTGTATACTTCACCACAGCGCAGGGCGGCACAGACTGCGCAGGCGGTAGCAGATGCGCTTCTGATCCCCTGTGTTCCACTGGATGGGATCCGGGAGATGAAGATGGGCGACTGGGAAGGGTTAAACTGGCGGATGGTCAAACAGAGATACAGGGAAAGTTACGAGAGCTGGAATGCAGACAGGCGTTATGTCAGGACACCGAACGGAGAGAGTTATAATGATCTGTTAAAGCGTACCTTTGATGCGATCGGTGAGATCCTGGACCGGGAGCAGGAGAGGGAAAATGTGCTGGTGGTCAGTCACAGTGCCGTTTTGATGGCGGTGCGGTGTTATCTTGATGGCTATTCTTTTGAAGAAGACAACATGGTCGGGAGATATAAAACAAAAAACACGGAGGTCGTTGCCATACAGGCGGAGGATCTTATAGATGCCAGAAAGCGTTTTTATGACGAACTGGCAGAATAACAGGCAGAAACGGATATGAAATTGTAAGATAGTTACAATTTTGTATCCGTTTTTTTGTGAATGATTTTGACTGAATTTGATTGACTGTGACGTATTTTGAACCTATAATAAAAACAACAAAGATGAATGATTTTGACAGAACGTGACCGAAAATGGAGGATAAAGATATGCTGACAGAGGAAAGATTTTCAAAGATTTTATCCATACTAGAAGATATGGGAAGTGTGACCGTACAACAGCTTATGACGGAACTGGATGCGTCAGAATCCACCATACGAAGAGATCTGACAGCATTAGATGCCAGAGGTCAGCTCATCAAAGTGCATGGTGGGGCAATCATAAAGAACACTGTATTCAGCACCATGGATGATGAAGTCGTACATCGAAAAGAACGCAACAAAGAGGAAAAGGAAGCGATCGCCATTTATGCAGCCGGACTGATCGCACCTGGTGATTTCGTTTATATTGATGCAGGAACCACAACGGAGCGCATGATCGATTACATTTCAAACAAGCAGGCAATCTATGTTACCAACGCCATCACACATGCAAAAAAACTTGCTGAGAAAGGATGTACGGTCTATATCCTTGGCGGAGAGTTTAAAGCAGTAACAGAGGCTATTGTAGGAGAAGAAGCAGTCGCAACCTTAGAAAAATATAATTTTACCAAAGGGTTCTGGGGAACAAATGGTGTCAGCTTACAGCGCGGGTTTTCCACACCGGAGCTTAAGGAGGCGATGGTAAAACGCAAATCAATGGAAAACTGTAAGGAACGTTTTGTGCTGGCAGACCAGAGCAAATTCAATCAGATTTCCAGTGTGACCTTCGGAGAGTTCGAAAGTGCCTCCGTGATAACAACAGGAACGATACATCCTGCATTTGCAAAGAGTAAAAATATCATTCAGGTTTAACGAGCGAAGAAAGGAGAAAAAAGGTGATTTACACAGTAACATTCAATCCATCATTAGACTATATCGTAAATGTTCCGGGATTTACCTGTGGCAGAGTCAACCGGACCAGAGAGGAGAAGATCTTCCCGGGAGGAAAGGGCATCAACGTTTCCATGGTACTTAAGAATCTGGGCTATGAAAATACGGCATTAGGCTTTTATGCCGGATTTACCGGAAACGAATTACAGCGTCTGGTAGAAGAAAAAGGCATCTGCGCTGATTTCATTCCGGTCGCAGAGGGCATGAGCCGCATTAATGTAAAAATCCGTGGGGACGAAGAGAGTGAGATCAACGGACAGGGACCGGCTATTTTGAATGACGACATCGAAAAGCTGTATGAGAAGTTAGAGAAATTACGGGATGGTGACATTTTAGTTATGGCAGGAAGTATACCGGATGTGATGCCACAGACTATTTATATGGATATCATGAAATATCTTGCAGACCGGAATTTGAAAATTGTTGTGGATGCGACAAAAGATCTGCTGGTCAATGTACTACAGTATCACCCATTTTTAATAAAGCCAAACAATCACGAACTGGGTGAGATCTTTGGTGTGACATTCAAAGAAAGATCAGAAGTGATTCCGTATGCAAAGAAACTTCAGAAGATGGGAGCAAAAAATGTACTCATCTCCATGGCGGGAGACGGAGCGGTCTTAGTCGCAGAAGATGGAAACGTATACGAATCGGAAGCACCGAAAGGAAAGGTTGTAAATTCCGTAGGCGCCGGGGACTCCATGGTAGCCGGATTTTTAGCAGGTTACCTGCAGAGCGGCAGTTATCAGGATGCGTTCCACATGGGCGTATGTACCGGAAGCGCATCTGCATTTTCAGAAGAACTGGCAACAAAGGCTGAGGTAGAACAGTTACTGAAGTCGTTTGCATAAAAAGCATGAAAGAAAAAGGAGACAGGAGGAAAGGGTATGAGGATCAGAGATTTGCTCTCTAAAGAGAGCATTGAGCTGCAGGGAGCGGCGGCTGGAAAGGAAGATGTGCTCAACCAGATGGTGGCACTGATGGCAAAAAGCGGTAAGATCAAAGATGTGGAGACCTATCGTAAGGGTGTTTTTGCAAGAGAAGAAGAAGGAACCACAGGAATTGGTGAGGGAATTGCCATTCCACACTGCAAATCAGATGCGGTAGCAAAACCGGGACTGGCAGCGATGGTAGTAAAAGACGGAGTCGATTTTGATGCGCTGGATGGCGGCAAGGTTAACCTGATCTTTTTGATCGCAGCACCAGATACTGAGGACAATGTGCATCTGGATGTACTCAGCAGATTATCTGTTTTACTGATGGATGAAAACTTTACTGCATCCTTAAAGAATGCCAGAACGGTAGATGAATTTTTAAGTGTCATCGATGCGGCAGAGGCAGAAAAAGAGGACGCCAAAGAAACAAAAGCAGAGGATGCAGCCGGAAAAAAATATATCCTGGCAGTAACCGGATGTCCAACCGGTATCGCACATACTTACATGGCAGCAGAGAGCCTCGAGAAAAAGGCAAAAGAGTTAGGCTGTGAGATCAAAGTTGAGACAAGAGGAAGCGGTGGAGCCAAAAATGTGCTCACCCAAGATGAGATCAACCGTGCAGATGCGATCATTGTCGCAGCAGATACCCAGGTGCCGATGAGCCGTTTCGACGGAAAGCCGGTCATTGAGTGTAAAGTAGCAGATGGTATCAGCAAAGCAGAAGAGCTGATCACAAGAGCCATGAACGGAAAAGCCGCAATCTATCGTGCAGGAAGCAAAAAAGAAGCAGAGGATGACACAGAAACAGAGAAGGACAGCATCGGACACCAGATTTACAAACACCTGATGAATGGTGTATCCCATATGTTACCATTCGTTGTTGGCGGAGGTATCCTGATCGCGATCGCTTTCCTGATCGATGGACTTTCCGTTGATCTGAACTCACTTCCATTGGATGAGAGAAGCAATTTCGGTACGATCACACCATTGGCAGCAACCTTTAAATCCATCGGTGGTACCGCATTTGGATTTATGCTTGCAATCTTAGCCGGATATATCGCAATGAGTATCGCAGACCGTCCTGGTCTTGCCGTTGGTATTGTCGGCGGAGCCATTGCAGCAAACGGAACTTCCGGTTTCCTTGGAGCACTGGCAGCAGGTTTCGTAGCAGGTTACCTGGTACTTGGCTTAAAGAAAGTCTGTTCCAAACTGCCGGACAGCCTCGAAGGGATCAAACCGGTATTGTTATATCCGTTGATCGGTATTTTCCTGATCGGTATTATCATGATGTATATCGTTGAGCCACCGATCGGAGCACTGAACACAATGATCAACGAAGGCTTAAAGGGATTAGGCGGAACAAGCGTTATCTTCTTAGGCGCATTACTTGGCGGAATGATGTCTGTTGATATGGGTGGCCCGGTCAACAAAGCAGCTTATGTATTTGGCGTGGCATCGATCGCAGCAGGAAACTATAACATTATGGCAGCTGTTATGGTCGGAGGAATGGTTCCACCACTTGCCATCGCACTTGCAACACTTTTCTTCAAAAACAAATTTACAGAGTCAGAGAGAAAAGCAGGACCAACCAACTTTATCATGGGCTTATCCTTCATCACAGAGGGAGCAATCCCATTTGCAGCATCGGATCCACTCCGTGTATTACCGGCATGTATCGCAGGTTCTGCAGCAGCCGGAGCATTATCCATGGCATTTGACTGTACTTTAATGGCACCACACGGCGGAATCTTCGTATTCTTAACCGTTGGCCATCCACTGTTATATCTGTTATCATTAGCAGTAGGTTCTGTGATATCCTGTGTGCTGTTAGGAGTATTAAAAAAAGAAGTAAAATAAAGAAAGGAAGAACAAAATGAAAGAATTCACATATGTAATTACGGACAAAGAAGGCATCCATGCAAGACCGGCAGGAGCACTGGTAAAAGAGGCAGTAGCATTTCCGTGCAGTGTTACGATCGCAAAAGGAGACAAAGAAGTTGATGCAAAACGTATCTTTGGCGTGATGGGACTCGGTGCAAAATGTGGAGAAGAGATCACGGTTCGTACAGATGGAGAGAAAGAAGACGAAGCGATTGCAGCATTAGAAGCGTTTTTGAAGAGCAATCTGTAAAAGAACCCATATCATAAACATTGCAGAAACGAGGGAAAATTATGGTATTAGAAGGAAAAAGCGTATTTGGCGGAATTGCGATTGGGAAATTATCGGTATATGGTAAAAAAGATCACACGGTGTGCCGTAGTAGAGTAACCGATACTGCAGCAGAGGAACAGCGGTTTTTAGATGCAAAAGAAGAAGCAAAACGACAGCTTGCCGGCTTCTACGAAAAAGCATTAAAAGAAGTGGGCGAAGTCAATGCAGCTATTTTTGAAATTCATCAGATGATGCTCGATGATCCGGATTATCTGGAATCCGTCAGCAATATCATAAAGACGCAGGAGGTCAATGCAGAATTTGCGGTAGCCTCCACCGGCGACAACTTTTCCCAGATGTTTGCTGCAATGGATGATGATTACATGAGAGAGCGGGCGGCGGATGTAAAGGATATTTCAAACCGGGTCATTTCCATTTTGCAGGGAAATGTCATGGGAGACATGACAGGGGATGAACCGGTGATCCTCCTGGCAGATGACTTGGCACCAAGTGAAACGGTACAGCTGGATAAGTCCAGGGTGCTGTCATTTGTGACAAGACACGGTTCTACCAATTCCCATACAGCCATCCTTGCCCGCACCATGAACATACCGGCACTGATCGGTGTGGATTTCAAAGAGCAGATCGAGGAAAACGGTGCAGCGAGTCCGGTTGATGGAGCAATGGGTATCGTAGACGGATACCAGGGCATTTTCTACATCAACCCGGATGAGGAAACTTTAGAAAAATACCGCCGCTTAAAAGAAGAGGACGAACAGAAAAAACGTCTGCTTCAGGAATTAAAGGGCAAAGAAAATGTGACGATCGACGGCAGAAAGATCAATCTGTATGCAAACATCGGAGGTGTTTCTGACGTGGCAGCAGCACTTGCCAATGATGCAGGCGGTATCGGACTGTTCCGCAGTGAGTTCTTATATCTGGAGTCAGAGGATTATCCGACCGAGGAAGCGCAGTTCAGTGCATACAAGACGGTAGCGGAAAATATGGCAGGAAAGAAAGTGATTATCCGTACGCTTGATATCGGAGCAGACAAACAGGTAGATTATTTCCATCTGGATAAAGAGGAAAATCCGGCAATGGGTTACCGTGCGATCCGTATCTGTCTGGACAGACAGGATATCTTTAAGACCCAGTTAAGGGCGATCTACCGCGCCAGTTATTATGGAACACTTTCGATCATGTTCCCGATGATCACCTCTGTTACGGAGGTAAGAAAGATCAAGGCGATTGTGGCGGAAGTAAAAGCAGAACTTGACCGGGACGGACTTCCGTACAAAGATGTGGAACTCGGCATTATGATCGAGACACCGGCAGCCGTTATGATCAGTGACCTGCTTGCAAAAGAGGTCGATTTCTTCTCGATCGGAACAAACGATCTGACCCAGTATACGCTTGCGATCGACAGGCAGAACCCGAAACTGGATGCGTTTTATGATGCACACCACGAGGCGATCTTACGCATGTTAAAGATGGTCGTTGACAACGGACACAAGGAAGGATGCTGGGTAGGTATCTGCGGAGAATTAGGTGCAGACACTGAACTGACGGAAACATTCTTAAAGATGGGATTTGACGAACTTTCCGTATCTCCATCCATGATATTAAGAGTGCGCGATCAGATCAGGAAAACAGACTTAAGATAAGAAATTGCAAGAGGATAAAAAACGTCAGTGTAACTGGCGTTTTTTTCGGTTATACTATACTTAAAATATGGATGAGAAAATAATGAAGAAGAGGAAGAAAAATGAGCCAGTATTTATTGTTAAAACAGGGAACCATCCACAATGCCATAGACGAGGAACCTTTTGTTGCAGACATTCTTGCAGAGGATGGCAGGATCAAAAAGATCGCACCGGTGTTAGAGGGCAAGATCATCAATGAAGCAGAAGTGATCGATGCAACCGGGATTGATATTTATCCGGGATTTGTGGATGCACACTGCCATCTGGGGCTGGATGGTTACGCAGTCGGATTTGCAGGACAGGACTATAATGAACTGGGAGATCCGGTGACACCACAGCTTTCTGCGATCGATGCCATCAATCCGCAGGATGAGACCTTTGCGATGGCAAGGGAGGGTGGCGTGACCTGTGTTTCGACAGGACCAGGCAGCTCAAACATCATAGGCGGAACATTCTGTGTCATCAAAACCTACGGAAAACGGGTCGATGACATGGTAGTGAAAGAAAAGTCAGCCATGAAGATTGCATTTGGAGAAAATCCGAAAAACTGTTATAAGGATAAGGGCGTGTACTCGAGAATGTCAGTTGCAGCAAAACTCAGAGAGGTGCTGCATCAGACCATGATCTATGATCAGAAATTAAAGGCAGCCGGTTACCCGGATCAGATCGATTATTCCAAACTTCCTGCCTATGATGCCAGGCTTGAGGCGATGCTTCCGGTGATCCACGGGGAACTGCCGTTAAAAGCGCATGCCCATCGTGCGGATGATATCTATACGGCGATCCGGATCGCAAAAGAATTTGGGCTGGAACTGCGCATTGACCACACGACGGACGGAGCGCTGATCGCAGATGATCTTGCCAAAGAGGGATTTCCGGTCGCAGTCGGACCATCTTTTGGACATGCAACTAAATATGAGTTGAAAAACAAAGGATTTCATACGCCTGCCGTTTTAGAGAAAGCGGGCTGTCAGGTATCCATCATCACAGATTCGCCGGTAATTGAAGAAAGACATCTGGCACTTTGCGCGGGACGCGCCATTTACAGTGGCATGAGTGAGTTTGGTGCATTGCAGGCCATCACCATTCATGCGGCAAAACATATCGGTGCCGAAGACCGGGTCGGAAGCATCGAAGAGGGAAAAGATGCAGATTTTGTACTGATAAAGGGAAATCCGTTTGCGATCGATTCGCGGATCTTGTATACGATCATTGACGGAAGCATTGTATATCAGAGTGTGTAGGGCAATGATAATGAAGAATCTCCTGCCGGAAAAAGGGCGGGAGATTTTTTCACTCTATAGGAAAGTTCTAAAAAAATTTGACTTTTTTGAAACTTTCTGACCGGTGCAAAGGTCTAATCTATAGAAAACAGGAAAAGGAGGGAAAAGAGAGTGCTACAAATGGGAAACAGAAAAAAAGAAAAGATTGTAGAAGAACTGCTCCTGTCCAATTACGATCAGTATTACCGGCTGGCATACAGTTATGTACATAATGATGCAGATGCCGGAGATATCGTACAAAACGGAGCATATAAGGCAATCAAAAACAGTGGAGAATTGCAAAAGGAAGAATACGCATCGACCTGGCTGTACCGGATCATGTTAAATGAAATTTTCCGCTTGTGCGGTCAGAAAAAAACAGAGGAACTTCCGGCAGACGCAGAGGAAGTGCAGACCGAGGACTGCTATGAGGATATCGATTTGAAACGGGCATTGTTTGAACTGCCGGATGAGGAGCGGATAATCGTGGAATTAAAATACTTTGAAGATATGAAACTGGATGACATCGCGACAATTCTGAATGAGAATGTCAATACGATAAAAACCAGGTTGTACCGGAGTCTTAAAAAGCTGCGCATACGGCTCGAAGAAGAATGGGTATTTTCCTAAGAAGAGTGGACAGAAAGGAGTTATTACATGGAAAGCAGAGAAGAGAAATTAAATCAGATGAAACAGGAGTATCAAAACCACCATATGTCAGAAGAGCAGGTAAATGAGATGAAAAAGAAAATAGAACAGGCAAAACAGGAAAACAGAAAAGAGAGAAAACGCCATGTGTGGAGAAAAGTGGCGGCAGTGGCAGCAGGAGTGGCAATCATTCTTACTATTCTGCCAAATACTTCAGTCAAGGTAGCATATGCTATGAGCAGGGTGCCATTTCTGTCAAAATGGATCGAGGTCGTCACATTCCGGGATTATCAGTATGATGACAGCTACCATACAGCAGATATCACAGTGCCGGAATTATCGGTTGCTGCCGAAGTGTCAGGGGAGACAGAAACCGTTGACAAAGACGTGCAGGAGCAGACCAAAAAGACAACAGACGAGATCAATGCCGAGATAAAGAGCATCACAGACAAACTGATCGCAGAGTTTGAAGAGAACAGGAAAAATGAAGAAGGTTATCAGAACATGACCGTAAAATCTGAAGTAATCGCCACGACAGACCAGTATTTTACTTTAAAGCTAATGTGTTATCAGGCAGCCGGCAGTGGTGCGGAATGGGATTATTACTATACGATAGACCTTGCAACCGGACAGAGATTGAGTTTATCCGATCTCTTTCAAGAGGGAAGCAGTTATATTTCTGTGATCAGCGAAAATATCAAAGCACAGATGAAAGAACAGATGGCGGCAGATGAGAATGTGACTTACTGGCTGGATTCCGATATGCCGGAATGGGATTTTACAGAGATCACAGATGAGACCGGATTTTACTTAAATGACAAGGGCGAAGTAGTCATCAGCTTTAACGAAGGAGATGTCGCTCCGATGTATATGGGATGCGTGGAATTCGTCATCCCGGATGAAGTACTGGCAGAGATTCGAAAATAAAAAGTGTGAAAATTGATTTCTTGTGTTAAGATAGTAGTAATCAGGAAAAACAGGAGAGAAATCAATGAGGATATTAGTTAGAATGAGTCTGCACTCCTGCAAAAATTAAAGGCAGACGGAATAGCGGTAACAGAGGCAAAACCGGGAGCGGATATCGCGGCATTGCCGGAGGGTTATATTTCCGCAGGGAAGATTAGAAACACGATCTTATAGGGCAGGAGTGCGGAGGAGAAGATGAGTGCACAGGACAAAACGGAACAGGTATTAAGAGATATTCATCTGATGTTTGCAAACAGTCAGGAATATCCGGCAGATAAAACCAAGGTGATCGTAGAAAAAAAGACGATCATTGAATTACTGAAGCGGCTGAATGCCTGCATCTATGAGCTGATGGATGAATATGAGATGACACAGCGCGGGCGGGATAAGGCGGAACGCGATGCGAAAAAATCATGCGAGGCGATCGTAAAGGATGCAAACCGTAAGGCAGAGGATGTCTATGCAGCATCTGTTATTTATACGGATGAGGCATTACACCGGGTGCAGGATATCATGCAGGAGACGATGGATTCGGTCAAAGATCTTTTTGACAGGATGAATGAAGACCTGCTTGCTGAAAAGAGAAATGTTCATAGAAACCAGTCAGAATTAAAGGGGCATTTACAGGATCTGGTAGACACGGACAAATATTTAAAACTGATCGAAGATTCCAACAAGATGATCGAAAAGGAAAAACAAAAAGAGCGCAAGGATGCGGGGGCACTTTCTTATACGGCACCGGCGGTTAAACCGGAGATCAGGGTCAATCCTGATTATTTTGAGCGGGCAGGGATACCGATGGATACCGAAGAATTTGGTGCGGATGATGCACCGGCGTGGGAAGCGGAAAAGAGCAATGTGACACCGGAGATCACGGTCAATCTCGATGCCGAGTATTTCAAATGGAAGCAGGGTGAGAGCGGCGTTCCACAGGAAGAAAAGAAACATGGATTATTTTCAAAAAAGGATCATAGATAAAGAAGGAGTAAAGGATGCAGACAATTCTGGTATGTGATGACGACAGGGAAATCGTAGAGGCAATAGAGATCTATCTGCAGCAGGAAGGCTACCATATCTTAAAGGCATATGACGGCGAGGAGGCACTTGAGATATTAAAGGAAAATGAGGTGCACCTTCTGATCATGGACGTGATGATGCCGCGGCTTGACGGGATCCGGGCAACGTTAAAGATCCGGGAAGAGAGCAGTATCCCGATCATCATTTTGTCTGCAAAGACAGAGGATGCAGATAAGATACTCGGGCTTAACATCGGAGCAGACGATTACGTGGAAAAGCCATTTAATCCACTGGAGCTGGTGGCGAGGGTCAAATCCCAGTTAAGACGTTACACACAGCTTGGCAACGCAACGGCAGACAACAGTGAATGCGTTTATACCGTGGGTGGTCTGTCCATCAATGATGATCTCAAAGAGGTAACAGTCGACGGAGAGGTTGTCCGGATGACACCGATCGAGTACAATATCCTGTTGCTTTTAGTTAAAAATCAGGGAAAGGTATTTTCCATCAACCAGATTTACGAGAGCATCTGGAATGAGGATGCGATCGGAGCAGATAATACCGTGGCAGTACATATCCGCCATATCCGGGAGAAGATCGAGATCAATCCAAAGGAACCACGTTACTTAAAAGTAGTCTGGGGCGTAGGTTATAAGATTGAGAAGAACTAATCCACAGGGAGGTTTGGAATGGAAACGAAATCATATTCCTATGGAACAAAACTGGCAGGGATCCTGTTTCATCTGTTTTTCTCCGTCATCTTTACGGTCGCAGTATTTCTGCTGGCACTGATGATCGAGAAAAATATTTTTTCAATTACCGATATCGGAACGGAAAACTTTTTAAATTCGGGCTATTATACAAAGTGCATGGAACAAAAATGCAGTGATCTAAGCGAATATATCCGCCTTCTGCAAAAAGGGGAAAACCGGAATGCGGAGGAGGAACGCTTATATTTACAATATACGAACAAATTCAAGCAGGAGGATTCAAACTTCTGCTTTTGGTATAAGCAGAATGGGATCTGGTATACCAATCAGCCTGACACGAAAACGGGGCAGAGCTTTGACACGCAGACCATTTTAATGGAAGCAAAGACGATGGGCGATTATCTGCTCTATGACATGGAAGAAAAAGAATTTGGCACGGATATCAAGGGGCTGGACAACTATTTTTTCAATAGTTATGGCAATCAGATGTACTGGCCGCTAGAGAATGTTGTGCTCGTCATTGGCGTAGATACCCAGCTTTCTGCCGGGGATGACCTGCACGATGCCAAAGTGGAATATCAGAGACTGCATCCATGGATCAAGGTAAGTATTGCCGGGGCGCTGATCAGTCTGATGGGATGGATCTTAAGTCTGGTATATCTGACCCTTGCCACCGGACACAGACAGGGCGAGGAAACGATCCATCTTAACTTTATCGACCGGGTCAAGACAGAGATACTTTTTGCAGTGTTTATCGGAGTGATCAGTGAATTGCTGTTTTTAATGGGGCGTATGGGTGGCCAGACCTGGAACGTATCCGGGCTTTTAGTTGCCTCCGGCACGGTCAGCCTGATGATCGACGCGCTGTTTTTGGTCTTTTATTTAAGTATGGTACGCAGAATGAAAGCCGAGGTAATGTGGAAAAATAGTGTTACCTGCTGGCTGATGGAAGGCTTTGGAAAAACGTTCCGAGAGAGAACGGTCACGATTCAGGTATTGATCTTATTTGTTATCCATATGCTGGTGTGCTTTATCCTGGCAGTGGGGGCATTTTATTTCAGACAGCCGGTCTGCCTGATCTTGTTACTTATTTTTTCCGGTATGGAGGCATATCTGTTTTTGCGCCGGACTGTGGAACATGACCAGATCTATCAGGCGGTAGAAAGGATCTCCGCGGGCGATCTGGATGCTAAGATCGATGCGGCATCCCTTCACGGAGAAGATCAGAAGCTTGCGGAGGCAATCAATAATATCGGGGCAGGTCTGCATCATGCGGTGGATGACAGTACCAGAAATGAACGGATGAAAGCAGATCTGATCACGAATGTCTCGCATGATATTAAAACACCGCTGACCTCGATCATTAATTATGTCAACCTGATCAAAATGGAAGAGATTGAAAATGAGCGGGTTCGTAACTATGTCGAGATCTTGGACCAGAAGTCGCAGCGTTTGAAACAGCTGACCGAGGATCTGGTGGAGACATCCCGGATCACTTCCGGTAACATCAAGTTGGATATGAACCGGATCGATCTGGTGGAACTGGTCTGCCAGACCGGAGGCGAATTTAATGAGAAATTCGAGAGCAAGGAGCTTACCATTGTGACCAAACTTCCAAATGCGGAAGTCATGATCTGGGCGGATGGACGACAGCTTTACCGTGTCATCGAAAATCTCTACAACAACGTGGCAAAATATGCACTGGAAAAGACGAGAGTTTATGTGGATGTACAGGAAAAAGAGGAACAGGCGGTCTTTTCCATTAAAAATGTGTCGGAGAAATCTCTGGCAAAAGAAAACAGCAACGCAGGAGACCTGACGGAGCGGTTTATCCGTGGTGACTCATCCAGAACGACAGAGGGAAGCGGGCTGGGATTGTCCATTGCCAAGAGCCTTACCAGGCTGATGGGTGGTACTTTTCAGATTGGCGTGGATGGGGATCTGTTCAAAGCGACGATTACCTTCCCGATAAGTAAAGAGGAAAATTAAAATGGTAAAAGCAGTAATTTTTGATATGGACGGCGTACTGATCGATACCGAAAAATGGCTGGTAAAGTACTGGTGTCAGGCAGCAAACGAAGCAGGATTCCCGATGGAGAAAAAACATGCACTTTCCATCCGCAGTCTGGCAGGCGAGTATGCAGGACCATATCTGCAGGAGATCTTTGGAGAAGCATTTTCGTATCAGACAATCAGACAGCGCAGAAAAGATTTAATGAGTAAACATATTGCAGAGCATGGGATCGAAAAGAAACCGGGCGTAGATGAACTTTTGGATTATCTGCATCAAAAAGGCATCAAAACAGCGGTAGCGACCGCAACGGATGAGGTGCGCGCGAAAGATTACCTGACACAGATCGGGATCTATGAGAAATTTGACCGGATCATCTGTGCCACGATGGTAGCACATGGAAAACCAAAGCCGGATATCTATCGGTACGCCTGTGAGCAGATCGGAGAGAAACCGGAGGACTGTATCGCAGTTGAGGATTCGCCGAATGGCGTGCGCTCGGCAAGCACGGCGGGATTACGCACGATCATGGTGCCGGATCTGACCGAACCGGACGAAGAGACAGCGCAGAGATTGTTTACAACCGTACATTCTCTGGATGAGATCATTCGTTTGTTTGAAGAGAAACAGATGTTTTAATGATTTAGCGTATAAAAGTACTTGATTTTTATGTGGGGTATTTTTATAATCTAGGGTATATGACAATAGATTTGTTTGCGGTGTATGCAAAAGCAGGCAGGAAGAATGGAGGAATATATGAAGTTATACGATAGCGGTGTGTATCTTGTAAATGGAACAGAGCTTGTAGCGGACGGGGCAGAGGCTGCGGCAGCGATAAAGAGCAAGACCGGAGCAGATGTGGCAAAGGAGACTGCAGCACAGCAGACTATTGCCTATGGGATCTTAAAAGACCATAATACATCCGGCAACATGGAGCATTTACAGATTAAATTTGATAAATTGACTTCACATGATATTACATTTGTTGGAATTATCCAGACAGCAAGAGCATCAGGCCTTGAGAAATTCCCGATCCCTTATGTGCTGACCAATTGTCACAACAGTCTTTGTGCAGTGGGCGGAACGATCAATGAGGATGACCACATGTTTGGTCTGACCTGTGCCAAGAAATACGGTGGAGTTTATGTACCACCGCATCAGGCGGTCATCCACCAGTTTGCAAGAGAGATGCTTGCAGGCGGCGGCAGGATGATCTTAGGTTCCGATTCCCATACCCGTTATGGTGCGCTGGGAACCATGGCAGTCGGCGAGGGCGGACCGGAGCTGGTAAAACAGTTATTGAATAAGACTTATGATATCGATATGCCGGGAGTTGTAGGTGTCTATCTGAAAGGATCACCGAGAAAAGGTGTCGGGCCTCAGGACGTGGCACTGGCGATCATCGGAGAGGTGTTCGACAGAGGATATGTAAAGAATAAAGTCATGGAGTTCGTAGGACCGGGCGTGGCAAACTTAAGCGCAGATTTCCGTATCGGTGTGGATGTAATGACAACAGAGACAACCTGTCTTTCTTCCATCTGGCAGACCGATGACAAGATCAGAGAATTTTATGACATCCACGGAAGAAGCGGTGATTATAAAGAATTAAAACCGGGTGCAGTGGCATATTATGATGGCATGATCGAGATCGATCTGGATGAGATCAGACCAATGATCGCAATGCCGTTCCATCCAAGCAACACCTATACCATTGAGGAGCTTAACGCAAACCTGATGGATATCTTAGATGACTGCGAGAAACGTGCAGAGGTCAGCTTTGACGGAGCAGTCAAGTTAGACTTAAAGAGCAAAGTGCGCAATGGCAGACTTTATGTAGACCAGGGTATCATCGCAGGATGTGCCGGAGGTGGATTTGAAAATATCTGTGATGCAGCAGATATCTTAAAGGGAACAAGCATCGGACCGGATGAGTTTACTTTAAGTGTTTATCCGGCAAGTACACCGATCTATATGGAACTTGTAAAAAATGGTGCAGTAGCATCCCTGATGGAGACAGGTGCGATCGTTAAAACCGCATTCTGTGGACCATGCTTTGGTGCAGGAGATACACCGGCAAATAATGCGTTCTCAATCCGCCACTCCACCAGAAACTTCCCGAACCGCGAGGGATCCAAGATCCAGAACGGCCAGATTTCTTCCGTTGCCCTGATGGATGCACGTTCCATTGCAGCAACCGCAGCAAACAAGGGATTCCTGACCGCAGCAGACGAGTTCACCGGAACATACACGAAGCCGGCATACCACTTCGACAAGAAGATTTACGAGAACCGTGTCTTCGACAGCAAGGGTGTGGCAGATCCGTCTGTAGAAATGCAGTTCGGACCGAACATCAAAGACTGGCCGGCTATGCCGCAGCTTGCCGAGAACCTGATTCTGAAGGTTGTTTCCGAGATCCACGATCCGGTTACGACAACCGACGAGCTGATTCCATCCGGCGAGACTTCTTCCTTCCGTTCCAACCCGCTCGGACTGGCAGAGTTCACCCTGTCAAGAAAAGATCCGGCTTACGTGGGACGTGCAAAAGAAGTACAGGTCGCAGAGAAAGCCATCGAGGAAGGAAACTGCCCGGCAGAGGCACTTCCGGAACTGAAACCGGTCTTCGCAGCCATCCATACCCAGTACCCGGATATCGACAAGACAAATGTCGGTGTCGGATCCACCATCTTCGCTGTAAAACCGGGCGACGGCTCTGCGCGTGAGCAGGCAGCTTCCTGCCAGAAGGTATTAGGCGGCTGGGCAAACATCGCCAACGAGTATGCAACGAAGCGCTACCGCTCCAACCTGATCAACTGGGGCATGCTTCCATTCCTG
>URUD01000052.1 GCA_900550935.1 uncultured Roseburia sp. | reverse complement strand
ATGGACAACCCATATGTTACCTATGATGACAATTTCATTGAGTCTGAATGGTGGGCATTGAAAGAGATCTGGAACAAAAACTTATTATACAAAGGTTTCAAGATCGTACCTTACTGCCCGCGCTGCGGTACCCCGTTATCTTCCCAGGAGGTAGCACAGGGTTATAAGACCGTCAAAGAGCGTTCCGCAGTAGCACGTTTTAAAGTGACAGGAGAGGATGCTTATTTCCTTGCATGGACCACAACACCATGGACACTGCCATCAAACGTTGCACTTTGTGTCAATCCAAATGAGACATACTGCAAGGTAAAAGCAGTAGACGGATATACTTATTATATGGCAGAGGCACTGCTTGATCAGGTACTTGGCAAATTACTTGACAAGGATGCCGCAGAAGGAACCAAGGCATACGAAGTATTAGAGACCTATAAAGGTAGTGATTTAGAGCACAAAGAGTACGAGCCGTTATTTGACTGTGCAAAAGAGATCATTGAAAAACAGCATAAAAAAGCACATTACATCGTATGTGATACCTATGTAACCATGACAGATGGTACCGGTATCGTTCATATCGCACCGGCATTTGGTGAAGACGATGCTGCTGTCGGAAGAAAATATGACCTTCCATTTGTACAGCTTGTAGACGGAAAAGGTGAGATGACAAAAGAAACACCATATGCAGGTGTTTTCGTAAAGAAAGCAGATCCGATGGTATTAAAAGATCTCGATGAAAAAGGACTGTTATTTGATGCTCCAAAATTCGAGCATGAATATCCACACTGCTGGAGATGTGATACTCCGCTGATCTATTATGCAAGAGAATCCTGGTTTATCAAGATGACAGCAGTCAAAGATGATCTGATCCGCAACAACAACACGGTCAACTGGATCCCGGAGAGCATCGGAAAAGGACGTTTTGGTGACTGGTTAGAGAATATCCAGGACTGGGGTATCTCAAGAAACCGTTACTGGGGAACACCGCTTCCGGTCTGGGAGTGTGAGTGCGGACATCAGGAATGTATCGGAAGCCGCGCAGAACTTGCAGAGAGAAGCGGCAATCCAGAGGATGCAAAAGTAGAACTTCATCGTCCGTATATCGATGCTGTGACCTTCAAATGTCCAGATTGTGGCAAAGAGATGCACAGAGTACCGGAAGTGATCGACTGCTGGTTCGATTCCGGAGCAATGCCTTTTGCACAGCACCATTATCCATTTGAAAATAAAGAAGTATTTGAGAAACAGTTCCCGGCAAAATTTATCTCCGAGGCAGTGGATCAGACACGTGGATGGTTCTATTCCCTGATGGCAGAGTCTACCCTGTTATTCAACAAGGCACCATACGAGAATGTCATCGTACTGGGACATGTGCAGGATGAAAACGGTCAGAAGATGAGTAAATCAAAAGGAAATGCAGTTGATCCGTTTGATGCGTTAGAGACATACGGTGCAGATGCGATCCGCTGGTATTTCTACACCAGCAGTGCTCCATGGATCCCGAAGCGTTTCAGTGGAAAACTCGTGCAGGAAGGACAGCGTAAATTCATGGGTACTCTGTGGAATACCTACGCATTCTTCGTATTGTATGCAAACATCGATAATTTCGATGCAACCAAATATACCCTGGACTATGAGAAATTATCTGTTATGGATAAATGGTTACTGTCCAAGTTAAATTCTGCGATCAAAGGAACCGATGAGAACCTGGCAGCATATAAGATACCAGAGGCTGCAAAAGTATTGGATGAGTTTGTCGATGACATGAGTAACTGGTATGTCAGAAGAAGCAGAGAGCGTTTCTGGGCAAAGGGCATGGAGCAGGATAAGATCAATGCGTACATGACACTTTACACTGCACTGGTTGAGATCAGCAAATGTGCAGCACCAATGATTCCGTTTATGACAGAGGACATCTACCAGAACCTGGTACGTTCCATCAATCCGGATGCACCGGAAAGTATTCATCTGTGCGATTTCCCAAGTGTCAATGAAGCACACATTGACAAGGCATTAGAGGCTCATATGGATGAAGTATTAAAGATCGTTGTAATGGGTCGTGCATGCCGTAACTCCGCAAATATCAAGAACCGTCAGCCAATCGGCAATATGTTCGTAAAAGCACCGGAGACATTATCCGAGTACTTTGTGGAGATCATCGAGGATGAGTTGAATGTTAAGAAGGTCAACTTTACAGAGGATGTCAGCAGTTATACCAGCTACACATTCAAACCACAGCTGCGTACGGTCGGACCAAAATACGGTAAAGTATTAGGTCAGATCCAGAAAGCACTTGCAGGACTTGACGGAAATGCTGCCATGGCAGAATTAAAGGCAAACGGTGTACTTGCATTAACCGAAGTAGAGGGCGATGTAAAATTAACCGAGGAAGACCTCTTAATTACTATGACACAGATGGAAGGCTATGTGACCGAGGGAGACAATACCGTTACGGTTGTTCTGGATACCAACTTAACACCGGAACTGATCGAAGAGGGATTTGTCCGTGAGATCATCAGCAAGATCCAGACCATGCGTAAAGAGGCTGGTTTTGAGGTAATGGATCAGATTACTATTTACTATAAAGCAGATGCAAAAGTAGCCGATATCTTTGGTAAATACGGAAGTGAGATCCGGTCTGACGTATTAGGAAATGCGATCGTTGCAGGAGAGATGGATGGCTATCAGAAGGAATGGAATATCAATGGGGAAACCGTTCTTCTCGGAGTTAAAAAAGACGAGTAGGATAAAAGATAAGTTGAAGTGTTGGAAAGGCAGGGGTGCTAAAATGAGCCAGGAACTGAAAAAGGAACAGATTATTGACAGTGTCAGAGAAGGTGTGAAGATTTTATACCGTAAAACCTTAGAGGAGGCAGACCAGCAGGAATTATTCCAGGCTGTTTCCTATGCGGTAAAAGATATTATTATTGACAAGTGGCTGGCAACACAGAAGGTATTCGAAAAAGATGACCCGAAGTTTGTTTACTATATGTCCATGGAATTTTTGATGGGGCGTGCACTTGGCAACAACCTGATCAATTTAAAAGAGTATCAGGGATTTAAAGAAGCACTGGAGGAAATCGGACTCAATTTAGATGAGATCGAGGATCAGGAGCCGGATCCGGCTCTTGGAAACGGTGGTCTTGGACGTTTGGCTGCCTGCTTTATGGAATCGCTTGCAACCCTGGGATACCCGGCATATGGCTGTGGTATCCGCTACCGTTATGGTATGTTCAAACAGAAGATAAAAGATGGTTATCAGGTGGAAGTACCGGACAACTGGCTGAAAAATGGATATCCGTTTGAACTGCGTCGTCCGGAATACACCTATGAGGTAAAATTCGGTGGATATGTAAGAGCTGAGAATACACCGGATGGAAGAACCAGATTTGTTCAGGAAGGATATCAGTCCGTAAAAGCAGTTCCGTATGATATGCCAATTGTCGGATATGGAAACAATGTGGTAAATACGTTAATGATCTGGGATGCAGAGCCGGCAGAGTGTTTTGAACTTGATTCTTTTGACAAAGGGGATTATCACAAAGCAGTAGAGCAGGAGAATCTGGCAAAGAATCTGGTAGAGGTACTTTACCCGAATGATAACCACATTGCAGGAAAAGAGCTTCGATTAAAACAGCAGTATTTCTTCGTATCTGCCAGCGTACAGCGTGCATTGGCGCGTTACAAGAAATATCATGATGACATCAGAAAGCTTCCGGAAAAAGTAACGTTCCAGTTAAATGATACGCACCCTACTGTAACTGTAGCGGAGCTGATGCGTATTCTTCTGGATGAAGAGGGATTAAGCTGGGATGAAGCATGGGAGATCACTTCAAAGAGCTGTGCTTACACAAACCATACGATCATGGCAGAGGCACTGGAAAAATGGCCGATTGAGATCTTCTCAAGATTACTGCCTCGTATCTACCAGATCGTAGAGGAGATCAACCGCAGATTTATCTTACAGATCCAGGCAGAATTCCCGGGAGATAACGGAAAGACCGCCCGCATGGCGATCGTCTATGACGGTCAGGTAAAGATGGCTAACTTAGCGATCGCAGCAGGATATTCTGTCAATGGTGTTGCAAAACTCCACACAGAGATCTTAAAGAACGAGCAGCTCCACGATTTTTATGAAATGTTCCCGAATAAATTTAACAACAAGACCAACGGTATCACACAGCGCCGTTTCCTGTTACATGGAAATCCGCTTCTGGCATCCTGGGTCAGCGAACATATCGGAGATGACTGGATCACCAATCTGGCTCATATTGAGAAACTGGCGATCTATGCAGATGATACCAAAGCGCAGCAGGAATTTATGAATATCAAATATCAGAATAAGCTGCGTCTGGCGAAATATATCAAAGAGCACAATGACATTGAATTAGACCCACGTTCTATTTTCGATGTGCAGGTAAAACGTCTGCATGAATACAAACGTCAGCTTTTGAACATACTTCATGTGATGTACCTTTACAATGAGTTAAAAGAGCATCCGGATATGGAATTCTATCCGAGAACCTTCATCTTTGGTGCAAAGGCAGCAGCAGGTTACAAAAATGCAAAACTGACGATCAAACTGATCAACAGTGTGGCGGATGTGATCAACAACGATAAGAGTTTGAATGGCAAGATCAGGGTTGTCTTTATCGAGGATTACCGCGTATCGATCGCAGAGTGGATCTTTGCGGCAGCAGATGTCAGTGAGCAGATCTCAACCGCAAGTAAAGAAGCATCCGGTACCGGAAATATGAAATTCATGTTAAATGGTGCACTGACACTTGGTACGATGGATGGAGCTAACGTAGAGATCGTAGAAGAAGTAGGCGAAGAGAACGCATTTATATTTGGTATGAGTTCCGATGAGGTCATTGCACATGAGAGAAATCGTGATTATGATCCGATGCAGATCTTCAATCAGGATCAGGATATCCGAAAGGTGCTGATGCAGCTGATCAATGGTTTCTACTCACCGAATGATCCGGAACTGTTCCGTGATCTGTATAATTCATTGCTGAATACACAGTGTACCCAGTATGCGGATACCTATTTCATCTTAAAAGATTTCCGTTCTTATGTAGAGGCACAGAAACGTGTGATGAAAGCTTATCAGGATGAAACAGGATGGGCAAAGAGTGCAATCTTAAATGTTGCACATTCCGGAAAATTCTCATCTGACCGTACGATCCAGGAGTATGTGGATGATATCTGGAAATTAAAAAAGATCACAGTAGATTGTGAATAGACAATAGAGTGTATGCTTTGTGAACATTCTATTGTCATGAATAAAAAACAGCGGATGCAAAAAAGCATCCGCTGTTTTTTGAAAAGAGAAAGTTCGTTACGTATACCTTCTCTTTTATTCATAATAATAGAGCATTTAGCGGTTCATCTCGGAATGATAACCGGTATTCTGGTGTTCCGCGATAATCCCCTTGATCTCTTCTAAATCAGTACTTACCATATCGCCGATCACACTGTGTTTGATGGCTGCCATGGCATTGCCGTATTCGAGTGCCTTCTGGCAGTCTTTGTATTTTAAGTAGCCGTAAAGGGCACCGGAAACATAGGCATCACCACTTCCGATACGATCGACAACATCAATATTGTTGTACGGCTCCTCGCGGAAGTATTTATCCTCTTTTGCAGAATAGATAATGGAAGTAAAGTTGTGTTTCTTCGGTGTGATAACGGTACGCTCGGTAGAAGCTACCACAGAGATCGGATAGTCCTCGCAGAACGATTTCTGGATCTCTTCGATGGTTCCGGTCTTTCCAAAGGTAAGGCGGGCGGTATCTTCGGAACAGAAGAAGATATCAACATATGGTAAGATCTGTTCGATGCAGGCTCTTGCCTCCTCACCGGACCAGAGGTTGGCACGGTAGTTGACATCGAAAGAGATCAGAGTGCCATGTTCTTTGAACTTTTTAATACATTCGATCGCAAATTTCTGCGCATTGCCGCCAAGACCAAGTGTGATACCACTGGTGTGGAACAGGCGTGTGTTATAAAACATGGTCTCAGGAACATCCGAGATCTCGATATGATTGATCGAAGAGTGCTTTCTGTCGTAAACAACACGTGGTTTTCTCGGATAAGAACCATATTCATAATAGTAGATACCAACACGGCTGTCATCGGAATGATCCTCAATCAGATAATTTTCGCTGACTCTGGAAGCGTTTAACTGGTTTTTGATAAAAGCAGCCAGAAGGCTGTTTGGGATCTTGGAAATGATCGCGGTCTTTAATCCAAGCTGTCCGATCTCGGAAGCGATATTGAGTTCGGCACCGCCGAGGTGTTTCATCAAAGTATCGCCCTGCGCAAGTCTGCCATTGATCGGTGTGGAAAGTCGCAGTAAAATCTCCCCTAATGTAATCACATCATACTTACGATCCATCGTAAATCCTCCTCTAAAATAAAAATGAATAAATATAAGATGTATTTTCTGGTTACAGTAGCATGTAACAGGTTCGTAAAGAGCATGGTTTCTTCCCAATATTTACGAAACTTAGTTTCATATTATGAAACTAAGTTCTATATTATGAACCTCATATAAGACATTATATAACAGCATAGCAAAATAGAAAAGTAAAATTTGAAAATATCACGAAAAAATTGAGAAAAAAGATTTCCCGATAGAAATTATGCACAGAAATAAAAACATGTTTGACATTCTGTATTTCGGTGGTATAATAAAAATATAAATTTTGAAACACAGTTTCGTAATATGGAACAATATTTAGGAGGATTTGGATAATGGCAAAGAAAGTCGTTACATTTGGTGAAATCATGCTTCGTCTTGCACCAGAAGGATATTATCGTTTCGTACAGGCTACATCTTATGGCGCAACTTATGGCGGTGGAGAGGCTAACGTTGCTATCTCATTAGCAAACTATGGTATGGATGCAAGCTTCGTTACAAAGCTTCCAACACATGAGATTGGACAGGCAGGTGTCAATTCTTTAAGACAGTATGGTGTAGACACATCCAACATCGTTCGCGGTGGTGACAGAGTTGGTATCTACTTCTTAGAGAAAGGAGCAAGCCAGAGACCTTCTAAGGTTGTTTATGATCGTGCAGGTTCTTCCATCGCAACTGCAACAACAGCAGATTTCGACTGGGATAAAATTTTCGATGGAGCTGACTGGTTCCACTTTACAGGTATCACACCAGCACTTGGTGACAACGTAGCAGCTATCTGCTTAGAGGCTTGTAAAGCAGCAAAAGCAAAAGGTATCACGGTAAGCTGTGACTTAAATTACCGTAATAAATTATGGTCAAAAGAAAAAGCAGGCCAGGTTATGGGCGAGCTTTGTAAATATGTTGATGTATGTATCTCTAACGAGGAAGATGCAAACGATGTATTTGGTATCAAATCTGAGGGTACAGAGGTTACCGCAGGTGAGTTAAATAAAGAAGGATACAAAGAGGTTGCTCAGAAATTAACAGACCGCTTTGGATTCAAGAAAGTAGCGATCACATTAAGAACATCCATCTCTGCAAACGATAACCGTTGGGCAGCAATGCTTTACGAAGATGGACAGAGCTACTTCTCAAAAGAGTACTTAATGCACATTGTTGACCGTGTAGGTGGTGGAGATTCCTTCGGCGGCGGATTAATCTACGCTTGCTTAAATGACTATGATCCACAGTCTACGATCGAGTTTGCAGTAGCAGCAAGCTGTCTGAAACACTCTATCGAAGGTGACTTCAACATGGTAAGCGTTGACGAAGTTAAGAAATTAGCTGGCGGAGATGCTTCTGGACGTGTTCAGAGATAATAAAACGTTAATTCCTTTCCCTAATTAAATATATAAATGCACAATTATTTTACCCATTTAAATTGTGCGAACCGAAAGAAACTGTCATAGCCATGGCAGTTTCTTTTTTTGCACTTTATAAAAAAATTATTTACTGACATTTCCGAAAAAAACGTGGTAAACTATTAGAGATGACTCTGAAAATAGTGATTTCACAGACGATTACGCGCTGTGGATCGAATTGACAGGAAAGGAGAATAGAAAATTATGTTTGAAGTAGGAGAGTATGTTGTATATGGAAGCAAGGGTGTCTGTCAGATCACAGATATTACCCACATTGATATTTCCGGGGCGGATAAAGAGCGTTTGTATTACGTGCTGGCACCGCTTGGCGATACCAATGCAAAGATTTATGCACCTACGGATCATCAAAAGATTACCATGCGGAAACTGATTACAAAAGAGGAGGCGGACAAGCTGATCCATGATCTGCCGGAAATAGAAATGTTATGGATACCCAATGACAAGCAGCGGGAGGCAACCTATAAAGAGGCGATGCGTACCTGTGATTACCGTGCATGGGTCAGTATCGTAAAGACACTTTATGTGCGGAGGGAGGAACGCATCTCACAGGGCAAGAAGATCACGGCACTGGATGAACGCTATATGAAAGTGGCAGAAAATGAGTTATACAGTGAATTGTCGTTATCACTTGGTGTGCCAAAGGAAGATATGGAACGATATATAAAAAGAAACCTCCAAACTGAGTAATGTTACACTACATCAATTTGAAGGTTTGTGCAAATCTGGAATAAGCCCAGATCAGACGGTCGTATTTACACCGTTGACTGCCGCATGTTCATTTTCGTCCATTGGGATGACAAGGCATTTCTGACCATCGATCATCTGGGAATGGATCTGACCAACCTTTTCCGGTTTGACGCGCAGGATGACATCGTAAGTTTTTACTTCCGGTACATCCTCGCCGTCACGATCCTCTACCGGGAGAGATCTGGTCTCTTCCAGCTGTTGTTTTAAATTTTCAACCTGTTGTACCAGTTCTAATTTTTCTTTTCGTTTGGCATTTGCCTCTAAGAGTTTTGGATCGACCAGATGCTCGGCAGGAGGCAGTTCTTCGCCAAAGACATCCTCATATGTTTTTTCAATCACAGCAGCCTGTTCTTCCGTCACACCGCTTTCTGAGAGTACGGAAGAGATGGTACTGAGCGTTACCGGAGTCGGTTCCGGTTCCGGGGCATCTTCTTCTGTGACCGGGATCAGGTCATTTAGATTATCCTGAATATCTAAAAATACTGCTTCGCTTGTTTCATCATCTTCGCCGATGACATCTTTTACAATGTTTTGGAAGGCCAGTTTCTGTTCGGTTGCGGTGAATTTAGGATCGCACCCTAAGGCACCTTCCATAAATTCCGCATGTGGAGTTTTGACATCTCTGGTGTAGAACATCACAGAATGGATGTCACTGCTGCGGTCGGTAAATGCCGGGAAAACAAATCCAGTATCCGGTACGCCGACAACCCAGTCGCGGATACGCGGTCCGATGCGGTTTTCGTCCTCGCGGTATCCAAGCCCCGGCTTTGAGAGCGTGACAGGGCAGATGGCGCACAGCAGGTACTCGTAAACTTCTTCGGATTCGTCTAATTTGTTGTTATCGGATGTCTTGGTCATGACGTCATAGGCATCGTGGAATACCAGGATCAGATAGTTTCCTACATAGCGGTAATTTTCGATGACAAGGTCATAGAACGCATCCATGAGGTCGTCATTTTTTAAGGCACTTTCCCGGAGACCCATTAAAAACTGCTGTCTTCCACCGGCAGCTTCCTCGGCAAGTGGAAATTCCAGCTCCAAAATATTGTTTGCAATAGTACCGGACATGACTTTCTTTGCAATCTCGAGATATTTATAAAATTCCTCATCTTCTAAATTGAGAAAAGTCTCTCCGAATGTGGTGACCTTATTGCGGTCGGCATCGACATAACAGCCGCAGAGCCTGGTAAAGGTGCAGGCATCTTTTTTGAAACGTCTTTTTAATTCTAAAATATCTTTTTTATTCATAGTTACCTCGTTTTGTATTTATGTAAAATCTTACTTTATTATAAGGGAGAAAAAATGGTGGTGCAAGGGAAAAAGTTGTATCGTTTTTTACAATACAGAAAAAAACAGATTGGTTATGATACACATATCAACTGAAAACATTATTCTAATCAGCCAAAGGTGTCTGTTATATAACAGGCACCTTTTCTGATTCAAAAAAGGGGACGTAATTATGGCAAATCGAATTGAAGAGCATCCTATTTTAGGAAAAACAGAAAAAGGGCGTCTGGTGAAGTTCTATCTGGACGGAAAAGAGATGGAGGGCTATGAGGGCGAGCCGATCGCAGCGGCACTTCGGGCAGCAGGTGTGATGAAACATCGTTACACGAAAAAGGAGCATAAGCCAAGAGGTATCTTTTGTGCCATTGGAAGATGTACGGACTGCGTTATGATCGTGAACGGCAAACCGAATATCCGTACCTGTGTGACTCCACTCGAGGAGGGCATGAAGGTAGAGACACAGGATGGCATCTAAAGAGCGGGTGAAAAAATCGTAAGGAAAGGATAGGGCGTAAGATATGAAACGGTATGATTTGATCATTGTTGGAGCAGGACCATCCGGTCTCTCTGCAGCAATCGAAGCGGCAAAAAGAGGATTAAAAGTAGTTGTATTTGATGAAAATGAAAAACCAGGCGGGCAGCTCTTCAAACAGATCCATAAATTTTTTGGTTCCAAAGAACATAAGGCAAAAATAAGAGGCTTCGTCATCGGCGAACAGCTGTTAAAAGAGGCATCGGATGCAGGCGTTACGGTACGGTTAAATTCCACAGTCATCGGAATGTATCTGGATAAGGAGATTGTCGTCAGAGAGGGTGAGGAGATCTATCACTATAAGGGGGACAGCATTATCATTGCAACCGGTGCGGCAGAAAATATGGTAACTTTCCCGGGCTGGACCCTTCCGGGTGTCATTGGAGCCGGAGCAGCACAGACCATGATGAATTTACACGGAGTCAAACCGGGCAACCGGATTTTGATGTTAGGTTCCGGAAATGTCGGACTGGTCGTCAGTTTTCAGTTAGTACAGTGTGGATGTGAGGTGGTTGCACTGGTAGATGCAGCACCGAGAGTCGGAGGCTATGGCGTACATGCGGCAAAAGTGGCAAGAACCGGAGTTCCGTTCTATCTGTCTCACACGATCGTGGCAGCAGAGGGCGAAGAGTGTGTGACCGGTGTTACGATCGCGCAGGTAGATGAGAAGTTCCAGTTTATACCGGGAACAGAAAAACATTTTGATGTGGATACCATTTGTCTTGCTGTTGGACTTTCCCCGATGTCACAGCTTCTTAAAATGGCAGGCTGCGAGATGGAGGACAATCCAAAGAGAGGCGGTCAGGTGCCGATCTGTGATGAATACGGACAGACTTCCATTCCGGGAGTTTTTGTTGCAGGGGATGTATCCGGCATCGAAGAGGCAAGTTCCGCCATGATCGAGGGAAGGATCGCTGGTGTTGCGGCAGCTTATTATCTCGGTTACATTGAAAAGAGCGAACTGGATGAAAAATTTGAGGAAAATAAAAAGGCACTCGAAGGATTACGACAGGGTATGTTTGCACCAAAGAATCGTGGCAAGCTGGTAGAAAAGACCGAGGAAGGGATCGATATTTCCATGAACCTGCTGCAGAAGGGCTATATTGCAGATGATGAGATTGAGCGTTTCCCGGGTGTGACACACAAGGTTGGTATCCATCCGGTCATGGAGTGTTCCCAGAATATTCCATGCAATCCCTGTCAGGATGCCTGTCCGAAACATTGTATTAAGATCGGTTCCAACATTACAGCACTTCCGGCTGTGGATGAGAGTGTGGATTGTATCGGCTGTGGCATGTGTGTGGCATCCTGCTCCGGTCAGGCGATCTTCCTGGTAAACGAAACCTATGATGAAGAATTTGCTACGGTGACACTGCCTTACGAATTTTTGCCATTGCCGCAAAAAGGAGAAAAAGGGTACGGACTGGGCAGAAACGGAGAAAAAGTCTGTGAGGCAGAGGTCGTTGATATGAAAACGTCAAAGGCATTTGATAAGACAAATCTTCTGACGATTAAAGTGCCGAAAGCATATGCGATGAAGGCAAGATTTTACCGTGCTATGTAAGGACGGAAGGAAGAGGAGGATAACGGGATGCGTACGATAAATGATAGAACAAAAGAGCTGGGAGAATTTATTCCACAGCCGGATGATGATATGCTGATCTGCCGTTGCGAGGAAGTGACAAAAGGCGAGATCCGCAGGGCAGTACATGATGGAATGTTTACGATTACAGAGATCAGAAGATATTTAAGAACCGGAATGGGACTGTGTCAGGGACAGACTTGTGCAAAGCTGGTAAAACGGATCGTGGCACAGGAACTGAAATGTTCCCCGGATGAACTGGAACCGGCGGGCTCGCGTGCACCAATGCGGCCGATCGAGATGCGTGTATTTGCAAACGAGGCAAAGGAGGGCGAGGAACATGAGTAATCAGGCAGATGTAATTATCATTGGCGGTGGCGTGATCGGATGTGCCACAGCATATGAACTGGCAAAAAAAGGAACTTCCGTCATTGTTCTCGATAAAGATGACAGCATTGGAAACGGTGGATCAAGCCGGAATGGCGGTGGAGTCAGACAGTCCGGGCGTGACCCGAGAGAACTTCCGCTGGCAATGTATGCGGTGGAACATCTGTGGCCGCACCTTTCCGAAGAACTGGATCTGGATGTGGAATATCATAAAGAGGGAAATCTACGTCTTGGAAAAACAGAGCATCACAAAGAGATCTTACAGGGACTGACAGACCGGGCAACGGCACTCGGACTGGATGTGCGGATGATCGATGGAAAAGAGGTAAGAGAGATCAATCCCTATCTTTCCGATGAGGTAACCTGTGCAAGCTGGTGTCCGACCGATGGACATGCAAATCCGCTTTTAACAACACTGGGTTATTACAGAAAGGCGAGAGCACTCGGCGTTACATTTTACACAGGAGAAGAAGTTGTTGCCATTAAAAAGGTAAAAGGAGTTGCAAGGTGTGTTGTGACAAAACATGATGTGTTTGAAGCAGACCGAATCATCCTTGCTTCCGGTTATGAGAGCCGCGCGATCGCGGCAACAGTAGGGATCGATGTCCCGATGAGCAATGACCTGATCGAGGCACTGGTAACAGAGGCGGAACCGAAAATGTTCCCTCAGATGTTAGGAACTGCGGATGCAGACTTTTACGGACATCAGACCAACCATGGTTCCTTTGTATTTGGCGGTGCATCCGGTTTTGAGACCATGAACAGGGACAACGGCAAAATGATCACAAACAGTATCACAGCTCCCTGTATCTGCCGCGGTATTATGAAGTATATTCCAAAACTCGCAGATGCCAAGATCGTGCGGACCTGGGCAGGATATGAGGATGTCTGTGCAGACGGTGTTCCGGTCATCAGTGAGGTGGAAGAGGTGCCGGGCCTGATCTTAGCCTGCGGATTTACCGGTCATGGATTCGGTATTTCCCCGATCGTTGGGATCCTTCTTTCTGAGATGGCACGGGGCGAGAAAACGACACTGGATCTGAGTGCATTCCGTTATGATCGATTTAAGGCAGTCATATAAGCAATAAAAAAAAGATATAGTATGGTATCTTTTGAATGTGATATGATGAAGGAGGAAACAAAATGGAAACAAAATTATCGTTTTTATATTTAAGTGAACCCGATATGATCAAAGCGGGAGTCAAGGATATGGGAAAATGCGTGGAAGTAATGGAGGATCTGCTCATTACTCTTCAGAAAGGGGATTATGTCATGGGTGGAGAAAACCACAATTCCCACGGATGTATGATCACATTTCCGGATGATCCGGAATTTCCCGGAATGCCAAAGAATGCAGATGACAGGAGATTTATGGCGATGCCTGCATATTTAGGCGGCAGATACCAGATGGCTGGAATGAAATGGTACGGCTCCAATGTTGAGAATAAGGAAAAAGGGCTGCCACGTTCCATCCTGATGATGATCTTAAGTGATAAGGACACGGGAGCACCGCTTTCTTTCATGTCTGCAAATCTGGTAAGCTCTTATCGTACCGGTGGCGTTCCGGGTGTCGGAGCAAAATATCTTGCCAGAAAGGACGCCAAAACAGTTGCGATCATCGGACCGGGCGTTATGGGAAAAACATCACTCAGCGCATTTGTCAGTGTATGCCCGCATCTTGATACGGTAAAGATCAAGGGAAGAGGAAAACGCTCCATGGATTCCTTTATTGCATTTATCCGGGAAGAACTGCCACAGATCAAAAATATCCAGGTCTGTGAAACGGTAGAAGAGGCAGTCCGGGACAGCGATATCATCAGCACGACGACGACAGTCCGCAATGATGAAGCATCCTTTCCGGAGATCAGGGAAGAATGGATCAAAAAAGGAGCACTCCTTAGTATGCCATCCGCTGCAAGACTGGATGATGATTTCCTGGCAGAAAGATGCAAGCTCGTGGTAGACAACTCCAAGCTGTATGAGGCATGGGAGGAGGAGTATCCATATCCTAGCTATGAGAAAGTGCAGATCATCGGTACCAAGTTCACGGATCTGAAAACGGAAGGAAAAATCAAAGCAGAAGATATGATCGATATTGCAGATATCATTACCGGAAAGCATCCGGGCAGGGAAAGTGATGATGAGATCATTGTTTATTCCGTAGGCGGCATGCCGGTAGAGGATATTGCATGGGGTGGAACCGTATACCGCAATGCCCTAAAGATGGGAATTGGTGTGGAACTGCCGCTCTGGGATCAGCCGGATATGGCATAAAAAACGGTGCTTCTTCTGTTTTGTGGAAGGAGTGCCATGAAAGAAAAGAAACAGTCCGATATTATGCCCGTGCAGCCTTACATTATGATACATACCGATGATTATGAGCGGGTCATTGCGCAGAAGACAGGCATCTCTCACTTTTATGAGTTTACCAGAGAAGCAGGAAGCAGTCCGATCAATGCGGTTCCGGATGGCAGCGTGGATCTGGTGTTTGGCATTAACGGAGAAAACGTGAAGTCTTATATTGGAGGCACAGTTTTAAAGGCAAAAAACTGGCCCTTAGAGGATGGCAGAACCTACTTCGGAGTCCGTTTCCTTCCAGGAAAATGCGTTCTTCCGAAAGAATTTTCCATCAAAGAGATCGTCAATGATGATCTGGAACTGGATGGAAATACCTATGGAATGGAACTTGCGGAAAAAATTGCAGAGGCAGAAAATATCTATGAGCGGTCTGGTATTTTTATGGATTACTATATGGAGATGCTTCGGAAAAGAGAAGTAACGGGAACAGCAGGGAATATCGAAAGCTATATGAGAAAGCGGATTTACGAAAGCAAAGGAAATATTTCCATTGGAGAACTTGCAGCAGAGACCGGGTATTCAGAGTGTTATATCAGGCGCGTTTTCGAAGAAGTACATGGGATTTCTCCGAAGGTATTTGAAAAGATCGTCCGGTTTCAGAATATGTTAGACCGGATGGATAAAGAGAGTTTTCGGGGGATTGGAGATATCGCACTGGAAAGTGGATATTATGATCAGTCCCATATGATAAAGGATTTTAAAAATTATACCGGCATGACGCCGGAACATTACCAGAAACTGTTAAACGAATCAAAAGCACAGAAAGAGCACAGAAGAGAGGATGGGGCGTATGGAAAGTTTATCAAAGATTGAAATCATTTCAGGAATGTCAAAGTTTTCCAGTTTAAAAACAGCACTCAGCAAGGCAGGGGTGCGCGGAATGACCGTGATGCAGGTGTTAGGCTGCGGAGTGGAAAAAGGAACCAGAGAATATGAAGTGGACGAAAATTATGAGATGGAACTTTTACCAAAACAGCAGATTAATATCGTTGTAGAGACAAAAAAGGTACCGGAAATCGTGGAGCTGGTAAAGCAGGAATTGTATACTGGTCATATCGGGGATGGAAAGATCTTTGTCTATTCTCTGGACAATGTCATTCGTGTGAGAACCGGAGATGAAGGGGTAGATGCGCTGTAACAACATTGCAGTGGGCAAGTGGAACGTTACAGTACAGGGTGTTCCATTGCCTTTTTACAGCGGAGCTGTTCGGAAAGGAGGCTTACTATGAGTGAGGAAAAGAAATTAGGACTGCGAAGCGTCGTATCCATTTCCGTTGGACTTGTCATTGCAACGAGCTGTCTGGTCTCACTGGGGCAGGGCGCCGGTACCGTTGGCGTCGTATTTATCGGAGCCATGATCGTTGCCTGTCTGCTTAATATGACAACGGTTGCTTCCCTTGCGGAATTAAACGCACTTATGCCAAATACGACCGGTGGGCTGGCACAGTATACGCTGGCATGTATGGGACCTTTCCCTACATTAATTTCTATGGTGGGCGGATATCTGATCTGTAATATCCTCTCTTCCGGTGTGGAGGCATCCATTTTTTCCTATGCGATGACAGAGACGATCCGGCTTCCGGTCCCAAGTATTGTATATACTCTGGTGATGACCGTGGTTGTTATGGTCGCAAATCTGTACGGTGTGGATATGTTTGCCAAAATTCAGGATCTGGTCGCATTTTTACTGGTTGGCTCAATGGTTGTAATGGGACTGATCGGGATGTTTAAAATGGGAACAGGAACCGTGATCGAACAGCCTTACAGCATGGTGGATAATTTTTCTGAAGTGATCTCAATGACAGCCGTTGCATTCTGGCTGTTTATCGGGGCAGAATATGTCATTCCGGTATCAAAAAATGTGAAAAATGCAAAGCGAAATGTACCGCTTGGTATGATGATCGGTCTTGCACTGATCTGCATGGTGCAGTCGATCATGGTTCTTGGATTTCACAATTATACGGCATGGGATGAGCTGGCAGATTCGGCAGCACCACATCTGTTATATGGCTACAATCTGTTAGGGGAGGGAGGAAAACTGTGGATGACACTGGTTGCTGCGTTAGCGGTTGTCAGCACGCAGAATTCTACCGTCAATGGTCTGGCAAGCATCTGCCAGGGAATGGCGAAACTGAACATGATGCCACAGATTTTCGGAAAGACAAATAAACATGGCGTGCCATGGTTTGGAGTTGTGTTTGTCAGTGCATTTATTTTCCTGTTTGCGGCATTAAGTGACAGTTCATCGGATGCAATTTCATTTTTGATCCTGACGGGGTCGGTATTCTGGATGATCTCTTATATTCTTGCACATGTGGATGTGCTGATCTTACGGAAACGGCTGCCAAAAGCACCACGTTCCTTTAAGGTACCGCTTGGTCCGGTATTCCCACTGATCGGAATTATGGGAACGGTTTATATGATCTTAAATATTTCTACGGATCCCACAGAGCGCAATGCAATCTGGATCCTTACCGCGATCACGTTTGCAATCCTGGCAGTGTATTCTTTCTTCTGGATTAAATTTAAAATGAAAATGCCTGTTTTTAAAAGTGTTCCAGTGGAGAAAGTTATGGCAATGGAAAATGATCTGTATTATACCATTCGAAAGAGAAGAGGGATCTGGAGGTAGATGCCTCTTCTTTTTACTGTATAGGAGTGCGAGACGCCACAAGGCGTCGGGTGGACACCTGTTCTGCGAGGATCGAAATGAAACGTAGAAACTCGAATGTTCGAGTCCGGCAGGACTCATAACAAAAAAGAGACATATCATTTAATATGTCTCTTTTTTTCAAAGAGCGCGAGACGGGACTCGAACCCGCGGCCCCGACCTTGGCAAGGTCGTGCTCCACCAACTGAGCCACTCGCGCATAT
>URUD01000051.1 GCA_900550935.1 uncultured Roseburia sp. | reverse complement strand
AGAACACTAGCCTTCCAAGCTAGATACGTGGGTTCGATTCCCATCACCCGCTCTAAAAAAGAGTTTCGAAAGGAACTCTTTTTTTATACATTTCAATCTTTTCCCCTATTTTTTTGTGTTATTCTTATATGGGACTACTCATATTAAAAATCAGATTTTGGAGATCATTCATGGAAAAAAAGACAGATTTTAAAGCACTCTCAAACAAAGCTAAAGTACAATATATCTGGGACTATTACCGGTTACACATCATTGTCGGCGTTGCCGCCGTTCTTATCATCGGTTCCGTTATCCATCATTTTGTCACCTATCGGGAACCATTACTTAACGTGATCATGATCAATACCAGCAGCGGAGAAGCAACCTCTTCTGATGGTTTCAATGAATTTTTAGACGCTTATGGATATGACAGAAAGGACAACCCGGTTTCGATTTATGGTTCCCTGCAGTTTGTCGATACCGGGATCAACCTTACCGAAACTTATTCTAATTACGAGGTATTAAGCACTATGATCGCCGCCGGTGAGGAAGATCTTTTTTTCGGAACCGGAGATGTATTTTTAGATTATGCCAAACAGGGCGCATTTATAGATTTACGGAATATCCTTTCCGACGAAACGCTTTCCAAATACGAAGGTTCCATCCTCTATTCCACAGATGATGGCGAAACCGAAGAGTATCCCTGTGCAATCGAACTTACAGACAATGAATGGCTGAAAGAAAATGGTTACTACAGTGACGGCAACTGCTATTTCGGTGTCATTTACCATACCGAAATCCCGGATGCCACAGCACAGTTTGCGAAGTTTTTGTTAGAATAATATCACCCTTTCGGCTGATACCGGATATCTGCCACTGTATACACCGTGATAAACGCTTTGGGATCTTCGTGACTGATATAATTCATCAATTTCTGATACTCCGATTTATCGACGATCGCGATGATCTCATTACGTTTCTGCATATTATAGGCACCGATCGACTCATAAATCGTTGCCCCACTGTGCAGATCATTTAAGATAAAATCGCGCAGTTCTTCTTCCTTTTCCGTAATGATACAGACACGTCGTTTCATGTTGTGATCAAAGATAAAATGATCCAGCACAATGCCATTGAAATATGTTCCTAAAATACTGAGCACCACTGTTTTCTTGTCATAGACAAGTGCCGCAGAAAGTGCAACACACATGCCGGAAAACGACATCGCCTTTCCTAAATCCATATGCAGATATTTATTCATGATCTTAGCCACAATATCCAATCCGCCGGAAGAAGCATTTCTGTTAAATAAAATACTGAGTCCCACGCTCACAACCAGAATATAGCAGAGTACATCCAGTTCCTGGCTCCCCGTCAGCGACCCGCAATCCGGAAAGATCTTTTCAAAAAGTCCAAGGAACACCGGAAGCGCAATACTGGTATAGACGGTTTTTACGCCAAACTCCCTGCCACAGGTAAAAAATCCAATGATCAAAAGCACCACATTTAAAATCATAGTGATCGCAGACAATGGCAGCGGCACAAAATTAGAAAGCACGATACCAAGACCTGAAATGCTGCTGACCGATGCATGGCTTGGCACCAGGAAAAAATATACGGCAGCCGCAATGATCGCAACCGCACCTGTTAAGATAACGGTTTCTTTGAATAACTCTGTATATGTACACTGTTTTTTCATTTGTTTTCACACAATCCTCTCATTTCAAACAAATACAATATGTTTATCTTATTCCTATTCCGCAAGAATCGCAAGAAAAACCTGTGCCCCATCGCAACAACACAAACCTCCAGACGCAATAATAGAGCCGGATCTTTCAGATCCCGCTCTATCATTCCATGAAAACTTATTTTAATACCACGACCGAATATCCCGGAAGCGTTACAACACCCTGGTCATATTTCACCTCATCTGTTCCGGTCAAAAGTTCTCCTGCGACCGCAAGAGATGTACCAGAGATGCCATTTACTGTAAGGGACGATACGTCCACGGTCTGTTCTTCTGCGGACAGATTATACACCAGTACCAGTTCATCATCCTGATACGTCTTTTTTACCACACATACGGCATCATCGGACAAAGTGTCTTCAAATGTGACCGTTCCTCTTGCGATTGCCGGATACTGGTTTCGCAGTTTTATGGTCTCCTTTACAAACTGATAGATGGAATCTCCATCCGCCTGCTGCTCCTCTGCGGAACCATATTTCATCTTCACCGTATCCATATCAAGCGGTCCGTGACACATGCCATCGGCATCTGCATCCTCGCTCCAGTACATTGGTGCACGTTTGTTTTCATCCTTACCGGAACCTTTCATGCCAAGTTCTTCGCCATAATACAAAAATGCACTTCCTGACATCAAAAGGTTCATTGCCTGCGCCATCTTAGTCTGCTGCTCACTGTCATCGCCCGAATAATATCCTGCTCCTCTTGCCATGTCATGGTTCGTGTAAAACGGTGCATCGATCCCGTTCTCGCTGTACTCTGCGATCGAACTCTGCACGCGTTCCAGTGAACCTCCATAGTAAGATGCCTTACCATCCCTCAGTGCAGTGGCGATAATACCCGTGCTGTCTGCAAAATCAAAGTCAAAACAGCTGTCCATCCCACTTGCATAATATTTTGCATAAGTATTCATATCATTCCACACTTCTGCAACAATATAAGCATCTTCTTTTTTCTCTTTTACCATCTGGTTGAACCAGGTTAAAACTTCTACATTGGCATCAATACTGCCGCTATAGTACTCTTTTGCGGCGTCCAGTCGAAAACCGTCTACCCCTAAGTCCAGCCAGAAATCTATGATACTTTCAAACTCTCCCCGTACTGCTTCATTGGCAAGATTCAGATCCGGCATTTCGCTCCAGAACTGCGCCTCATAGTAATAAGGCGTACCCTCTAATGCCACATATCCGCTCTTTGCCTCTGTTGCAAAATTATAATAATCGACATAAGGACACACCGATGCATCCGGTGTCTGACCATCCGGCAGACTCTTTAAATACTCTGTCGCCTTTAAAAACCACTCATTCTGGGAAGAAGTGTGATTCATCACCAGATCGATGATCACATCAATGCCCCTCTGATGGCATGCTTCCACCAGCGCAGAGAAATCATCCAGTGTACCATATTCCGGGTCGATCGCCTTATAGTCAATGACATCATACTTGTGATAAGTCGTAGATGGCATAACCGGCATCAGCCAGATCCCGTTACAGCCCAGATCAGTATCGGTATCAGGATCTCCATCGTTGATATAATCCATTTTTTCGTTAAGACCCTTTAAATCGCCAATGCCATCTCCATCACTGTCAAAGAAACTGTAGACAAACACCTCATACCAGGTGCGGTAATTATCATCTATGATCTCTTCCTGCGCAGTATTGACGGCACGCATCCGGTCACGGGCAGTAGCGCTTTGTGTGGTTTCGGTATCCGCTGCCACTGCATCCACCGTTTCTGTTGCGCCGTTATCCACATCCTGATCTTCATTTTTTACATTCTGTCCACATCCTGCCACAGATACCAACAGGGTAGCTGTGCAAAGAAGGGCTTTTAACTTTTTCCACCCAGTCATTTTACCCTCAAATTTTAATCAGCCTTTTACTGCTCCACTCATACCTTCTACATAGAATTTCTGTGTAACAAGGAACAAAATAGCGATCGGGATCGATACAACAACGGCTCCGGCTGCAAAGCAGGTATACCAGCTGTCGATATACTCTTTTTCAAGCATCTTCCAAAGACCGATCGATACAGTGTAATACTGTGCATCTGCACGGCAGATTACTTTTCCAAAGATAAAGTCGATCCATGGTGTCATAAAGGAAGTTAAGATCGTGTAAACAATGATCGGTTTACTGAGCGGCACGGTTACCTTGGTAAATACCTGCCATCTTGTTGCCCCATCAATAATTGCTGCCTCGTCAAGTGCCTTTGGAATGGTATCAAAGAAGCCCTTTGCCACATAGAAGCCGACACCACTTCCGGCAGAAAATACGATGATCAGTGCAACACGGATCATTGCACCATCTGCCAGATTTAACGCCTTTAAAATATAGTATACTGCGATCATGGACATAAAAGATGGGAATAATCCCAAAATCATTGCAATGTTCATAAACGGCTTTCTCATTTTGAAACGCATTCTTGACATACAATAAGATACTGAAAGCACAAATACAGTTGAAATAATACAGGTAAAAATCGCAATGATAAATGTATTCATAAACATTTTCGGAAAGTTTAAGATACTGGTATCTGTAAACAACCGGACATAATTGTCAAAAGTATAACTTTTCGGGAGAAATGTGGTTACATAAGAACCTTTTTCTGCACGAAAACTGGTAAGCACAACCCATACGATCGGCAACACCCAGATAAATGCCAGTATGGCAAGTAAAATGTGGATCAGCACATTTACGACTTTTTTACGGATTCTGGTTCCGGAACTAACTGTCTTACTCATTACATGAATCCCTCCTCATCTTTGTAGGATGTGGTATTACGATATGTTACCAGTGCAACAACAGCAAGGACAATAAATGTCATAATACCGATTACGGCACCTAAGTTATAGTAATTCTTGTCTACCGTCAGTTTATACAGCCAGGTAACAAGCAAATCCGTCTTTCCTGCCGTTGCATCCACCGGAGTAGGATTTCCACCTGACAGAAGGAATATGACATTAAAGTTGTTAATATTTCCTGTAAACTGTGTGATCAGATATGGTGTCATAACAAAGAACATGTATGGCAGTGTGATCTTAAAGAAAGTCTGTACTGCATTTGCACCATCAATCTTGGCTGCTTCGTAAAGTTCTCCCGGAATGTTCTGTAAGATACCGGTTACCTGAAGCAGCGTGTATGGGATACCAACCCAGAGGTTAATAACGATAACCGTCACTCTTGCCCATGTCGCATTTGTAAAGAACGGCAGTGCCGTGTCAATGATGCCATATTTTAATAACAGTGTATTTACAATACCGGTCTGCTGCAACATACTTCTCATGATCAGTAAGGATACGAACTGCGGTACTGCAATGGAAAGTACAAAGCAAAATCTCCAAAATCCCTTTGCCTTTGTCTCTTTCCGGTTGATAACGATTGCCAGGATCATACCAAAGATATAGTTAAGGGCTGTTGCAAAAACTGCCCAGATGATCGTCCACGCCAGTACGGAATAGAACTGTTTTCCAATGGTGTCTCCAAAGTTTAAAATCTTTTTGAAATTTGCCAGTCCAACCCAGTCAAATAATACCAGATGTTCATTTACCTTACTGTAGTTTGTAAATGCCATCGTAATATTATAAAGCAATGGAAGAATGGTAAAAATCAAAACACCCATAATTGGAGCAGCCAATAACAATTTATGTAAATTTTGATCAAACAAACTCTTGATATCTTCGCCAAATGTATTTAAGTGTCTGCCCTGTTTTGCAAGCACTTCTGATTTATAAGAACTTTTTACTGCTTCTCTCCATACAACAATGAACATCACAGTAATATAAATAGTTGCAACACCATAAAGAAGGATCAGGGAAGACTGATCGCCTGCGGTGTACTCATAAATGCTTTTCTTTTCATTCCAGACTTTTTCCTGTTCTCTCCATCCAAGAGAAGGAAGCATAGATAAATTATAGATACCGGACTGTATCATGAATAAAATATAAGCAGCTTCTACTGCAAGAAACATGATACCTTTTCCAATCTGCCTGTGTGCAATATTACCCAAGCCCATAATGAGCATGGAAATTTTGGTTATTATATTTCCCTTTGTCAGTGCATTCGTCACTGTATAGGGTGTTGGAAATTCGTTTATTTTTTTACCAGCCTTTTTCACGTTATGGGCCTCCTTAATAACGTTTATAAGGATTCCGGGGTGCCTGTGGCACCCTTTGGAATCCATTTTATCATTCATAATCATACATTTTGAGTGGTAGTAAGATCATTTCTATTACTGTGCAACGTCTGTGTTCATTGCTGTGTTCATTGCCTCTGTCTTCTCAGCAGCATTGTCATGTGTTACTTCACCGGAGATGATCGCATTACCCATGTTTTCTGCTGGTGACCAGTAGTTACCCATTTCAGAAACTAATGGCTGCATGATAGATGTATCCGTCATTACTTTAGTAACTGCTGTAGCAATTGGATCATCTGCAAGCTGGATGTTAACATTAGTAGGAAGGATGTTTCTCATATCGTAATGAGCTTTCTGTGCATCCTCACCTGCAAGATATGCTGCTAATGCCATAGCCACCTGCATATTCTCTGTGTTTGGATTAACTCCGATTGCTTTAGAACCCACAAAGGATTTCAGCTGACCTTCTTTTCCACCAATGTTTGCAGTAGGAAGTGCAGCAACACCAAAGTTGTCACCTAATGCTTCCTTAACAGCCTCAGCATCCCATGTACCGGAGAAGATTGCATTTACGCTTCCGTCTCTTAAACCAGCCATACCAGAACCATCTTTATCGTTGATGAAGTTTGGATTTGCTGCTAAATCTACTAAATAATCGGTAGCCTCTACTGCTTTGTCTCCACTGAAGTCGATACCTGCTGCTGCATCAGTACCATCACCGAATAATGTACATCCATTTGCTGCGTAAAATGCCTGAATATACCATGAGTTGTTTAATGGGAAAGAAACTTTTCCTTTCTCTAACATAGTGTCTAAGCTCTTGATGTCATCATCTGAGAATACGCTCTTGTCGTAGTACATGAACCATGTATTTGATGTGAATGGGAATGCCACAACTGCATCATTGTATGTTACAGAAGCTGTAATAGTTTCTGAGTTTGTGCTTGTTACATAATCCAGGTAGCTTCCACCTAACTCTGCAAGTGCATTTGCTGCTACTAAGTCAGGGATATTATCGTTTGCTAACATATATACATCAGCAGATCCCTCTACATCCTGTGTTATGGTTGCTTTTGCATCACCCTCTGCACATACACCATATTCGAATGTTACATCCCAGTTTGGATGTGCTGCGTTAAATGCATCACACTGCTCGGAAAGCCATCCTGTATCCTGGTCTTCCTGTGGGCTCCATACTTTGATCGTTCCTGCCCATGCTTCTTCCTCTGATGCATCTGCTGCGTCACCTGCTTCAGCTGTCTCTGTAGCCGGTGCTGCTGCACTGTTGTCCCCGCTTGTGCCATTATCTGTGCTGTTTCCAGCATTTCCTGCTGCATTGTTTCCACAACCAGCCATCATAGTAGCTGCCATTGCTGCAACGAGTAATAAAGATACTGCTTTCTTTTTCATCTTTTCCTCTCCTTTTCTTTTCCATTGAAAATGTTCTATATAAAATGCCTTATCCGGCATCTTATAACAAATTGATTAACGTCTGTATACAGTTGCAAGTGTCCGGATCCATGCCCGGCGTTCCTCACTTAAGTGATCCCTGCCAAGTCTCCAGCGCCAGTTGCTTCCCACCGTAGACGGTGCATTCATTCTGGCTTCATTTCCCAGCTTTAACAGATCCTGCATCTGGATGATCGCCACATCTGCGATACTTGCATACGCCGCCCGGATCAACGCATCCGGTATTTCTTCCTTGTACCGGATATTCAGATACTCATAAAGGTAAGCCAGTTCATAATCTGTCTTGTCTCTGAAATAACCAACGATCGTATCATTATCATGGGTTCCGGCATATACCACCAGATTGCTGCTCACATAATTGTGTGGCAGATGTTCATTTGCGGTATCCTCTTCAAACGCAAACATTAAGATCTTGATGCCCGGCCATCCTGTCTTATTCAACAGTTTTTTGACTCCCGGCAGGGAATATTTTGTTCCCATATCCTCCACAATGATCTGTGTTTCACCGGATGCTTTCTGTATCACATCGGTTAATTTCTTTCCGGGACCTTTGCTCCACTTACCATTCTTCCCATTTTCTGCCTCGCCAGACACGATATAAAATTTTACGATCGCATTAAAATGATCCAGACGAATGACATCAAACATTGCTGCCTGCTGTGCGATTCGCTGCTCCCACCAGGAAAATCCATCTTCTTCCATATGTTTCCAGTGGTAGATCGGGCTTCCCCATTTCTGACCTTCCTCGGAAAACAGATCCGGTGGTGTTCCTGCCACACCGTCTGGCATGCCATCTTCTTTTAATAAGAAGTAATCCCTGTGTGCCCAGACATCTGCACTGTCCGCACCTATGTAAAACGGGACATCTCCGATCAGAAGGATTCCTCTGCTGTGCGCATAATTTTTTAAAAGTTCCCACTGTCTGAAAAACTCGTACTGACAAAACTTGTAAAATAAGATCTCTGTTTTTAATGTTTCCTGACATTCCTCGATTGCCTGTGGCTCCCGGTCTTTAAACGGTGTTTCCCAGCTCTGCCATTCCCGGTCACCAAAGTGGTGTTTCAATGCCATATAAGCAGCATATTCATCCAGCCACATTTTATTTTCCTCTACAAAATGTCTGTACTCGTCAGTTGGAGTAAACCTTTTGTATGCCATCTGAAGTACCTGATACCGATTTTCGTAAATCAATGCATAGTCGATATCATTTTCATCCGTACCCCAGTGGAAACTGCGGATCTCCTCCTCCTTTAACAGTTCCTGTGCAACCAGATCATCCAGATCGATCAGATACGGATTACCGGCAAATGCAGAATACGACTGATACGGACTGTCACCATATCCGGTAGGTCCTACCGGCAACACCTGCCAGTACCGCTGTTTTAAGTCCACCAAAAGATCCACAAACTGAAATGCCGCATCTCCCAATGTTCCTATTCCATATGAAGATGGTAAACTTGTAATCGCCAGAAGGATTCCTGCGCCTCTGGTCAACCGTTTTTCTTCCAATTTTTCTCCCCCGGTTTCCTTTCGTTTTCGTATTTTCGCTTTTTTTCGTATCTGTGATAATTTTATTACTGAAAACGTTTTTTGTCAACGAATTTGCAGGTTTTGATATCGTTTTTGCCATATTTAACGTTTTTGTTTGACGTTTTTTGTGTAAATTAACCACCGTTTTTTAGTTTTTTTTCGAAAAAACGACACCGCATTTGGCATCTTCTTGTAAAACCGTGATTTCTCCGCTATAATAAAAAGTAATTTATACAGATCGGGGATATGTTTATGGCAACCATCAAAGACATTGCAAACCAGCTCGGCATCTCCATCAGTACCGTATCCAAAGGCCTAAATGGTGCAAGCGATATCAGCGAAGAGCTGCGGCAGCTTGTATTGGATACTGCGGTGGAAATGGGCTATGCAACAAAAAAATCAAAAAAAGTTGAAAACCGCAAACTCGCCATTTTCGTTGAGAATATGGAATATGATACACCGGATCAGTTCGGTTATGATGTGGTGCTCGGTTTTAAGCAGAATGCATTCCGCCACAAATGGGATGTTACCGTTATTCCGGTTACCCCTGCGTTTCAGTTGGAAGAAAAATATGATACCTATATGTTAAAGAATGGATTTTGCGGTGCATTTCTGATTGGTTTTGCACTGCATGACGAATGGATGCGGCAGCTGGAGCATACGACCATGCCTACCGTACTGTTTGATAATTATATTAAGAAGAATCCAAATGTATGCTATGTCGGTACCGACAACTTCGAGGGGATCGACGCCGCGGTCGACCACCTCTATACATTAGGACATAAAAAGATTGCTTTTTTAAATGGTTCCTTACACTCCATGGTTTCTGAGGAACGGCAGGCAGCCTACTATGAGAGTATGCGCGCGCACGGTCTTACGATTATAGAAGAGCTGACTGCATACGGCTATTATGTGGCTGACAGTGCCAAATACCATGTGCCTGCTTTTCTTGGTGCTGGCGCAACCGCTATCATCTGTGGTAATGATCTGATCGCTTCCGGTGTCATTGCAGAGTGCAGATTGAGAGGCTTCCGTGTCCCGGAGGATATCAGTGTAGTTGGTTTTGATGATATCCCGCTGGCAGCCACCTTAAATCCACCACTTACGACAATCCGACAGGAACGCAATGAGCTCGGGAAATGCGCCTACGTCATTCTCAATTCCCTGGTGCATCATATCCCGTTCTGCCGTACCCAGATCCGTGCAAGACTGATCGAGCGTGAATCCACTTCCCGCTATCAGGCAGGCAAAACATTATAAGCCCCACTCCTGACCGGCTCGCTGGTCAGGTCTACCCCAAGTTTTTTGAAGATCTTGATATCGACTTCCGAAAGCATCACAGAGGTATGCACCTGACAGCCGCGAAGTGCCGGAAGCTGTTCCAACGCCATCTTTGCATTTTCATTGGCTGCCGCCGCAAGCGACAGTGCAATCAGCACCTCATCCGTATGAAGTCTTGGATTTTTGCCACCTAAAAACCGGACTTTCAGATCCTGGATCGGTTCGATTGCTTCCGGACGGATCAGCTTTTCATCGTGTTCGATCCCCGCCAGATATTTTACTGCATTTAATAACAATGCCGCAGATGCCCCAAGGAAATCCGATGTTTTTGAAGTGATGATATGTCCGTCAGAAAGCTCGATCGCCGCAGTCGGAACTCCAAGCTCTTCTGCACGTTTTTTCGCTGCTACTGTTACCTTTCTGTCATCCGTTGAGATCTTCGCCTGTTTCATCAGAAGTTCAATCTTATAAACTTCGTTCTCACTTGCTTCCTCTTTGACCAATTTATTAACTGCTGTGTAATACCGTCTTATGATCTCCATTTTCGAAGCTTCACAGCATGCTTCATCATCAATGATACAGTTTCCTGCCATATTGACACCCATATCGGTTGGAGATTTATAATAGGTATTTTCTCCGTAAATTCCTTCAAAAATTGCATTTAAGACCGGAAAGATCTCGATATCACGATTGTAATTTACTGTAGTCTCTCCATATGCTTCCAGATGGAACGGGTCGATCATATTGACATCATTCAAGTCTGCAGTTGCCGCTTCATATGCCAGATTTACCGGATGTTTGAGCGGGATGTTCCAGATTGGGAATGTCTCAAATTTAGCATACCCTGCCTTGGTGCCGCGCAGGTTCTCATGGTAAAGCTGGGACAGACAGGTCGCCATTTTTCCGCTTCCTGGTCCCGGTGCAGTGATCACAACTAACGGTCTTGTCGTCTCGATATAGTCATTCTTTCCGAACCCATTCTCGCTGACGATCAGCGGGATGTTTGCCGGATAACCTTCTATTTTATAGTGTTGATATACTTTGATGCCTCTTTTTTCCAGTCTCTCACGAAACTGCACAGCACCAGTCTGCCCTGCAAACTGAGTGATCACCACGCTTCCGACATAGAGACCCTTCTTTTCAAACTCTCCGATCAGACGTACCACATCCATATCATAGGTAATCCCAAGGTCGCCACGCACCTTATTTTTTTCAATGTCTGCTGCACTGATGACGATCACGATCTCCGCCATATCAGATAACTGCATGAGCATCTGCAATTTACTGTCCGGAGCAAATCCCGGAAGTACACGCGATGCATGATAATCATCAAACAATTTTCCACCAAATTCGAGATACAGTTTATCGCCAAACTGTCCGATCCGCTCTTTGATGTGCTCCGACTGAATTTTTAAATACTTGTCATTATCAAACCCTATTTTCATCTTCTAAATCCTCTTGTGTTTTTGTATCGTACATCAATTTACCTTTCCTATTATCATACACAAGATTTTTTTTCGTCAACCATTAATTTATATTTTTTTCAATATTGTGTTTTTATTTTCCCCTCAGTACTCTCCCGATCTGGATCACCACCGTCGGCAATGCCGCAAGAAATACGACCATTCCAAGCCAAACGATGCCCATCGTCTCTACGGAAAACAGCGTCCGCAAAACCGGTATCATTGTTACCGCCGCAAGGAGCAGCACTCCAAGCAGAAATGCGCCAAGGCTGTACCAGTTGCCCGAAAATCCAAGCCGAAAGATCGAATGTCTGCTGCGGCAGTTAAAGCCATGGAAAAGACGTGCCAGTGTTAAGGTGGCAAATGCCATTGTACTTGCCATCGCAGCACTCTCCCTCAGCCCAAGATAAAACGCTCCCATGGTAACTGTCGCGATCAGAGTTCCCTGCCACAAGATCCGTCCCAGAAATGCCGTTGTCAATATCCCCTCTTTCGGATTTCTAGGCTTTTCAAGAAGGACATCTCGTTCCATTGGCTCCATGCCAATCGCAAGAGCCGGAAGAGAATCCGTCAAAAGATTGATAAACAGCAGATGCACGGGTGCAAATGGAACCGGAAGTGCCGCAACCGATGTATAAAGTACTGCCAGGATACCTGCCATATTTCCAGACAAAAGGAACAGGATCGCGTTGCGGATATTTTTGTATACATTTCTTCCATTCGCCACTGCCTTTATGATCGTGGCAAAATTATCGTCTGCCAGTATCATGGATGCCGCATCCTTTGCCACTTCTGTTCCGGTCATTCCCATCGCAACACCAATGTCTGCTTTTTTTAATGCCGGTGCATCATTTACCCCATCTCCTGTCATGGAAACGATTGCACCTTTCCGCTGCCAGCTTTCCACGATCCTTATCTTGTTTTCCGGCGAAACCCTCGCAAATACCGAGATATTTTCAATAAGCTGGTCAAGTTCCTTATCTGTGATCGCATCCAGCTCCGGTCCTGTCATGGTTAAGTCTGTGTCCGAAAAAATGCTGATCTGTTTCGCGATCGCTGTCGCTGTGATCTTATGATCTCCGGTGATCATAACCGGTCGTATTCCCGCCTGTTTTGCCTCTGCCACGGCCGTAGCCGCTTCTTCCCTTGGCGGGTCCATCATTGCCGCAAGTCCAAGAAATACAAAGTTTTTCTCCTGCTCTAAGGTAAGCTCACAATCCGCTTCATACTCCCGACAGGCAAAACACAATACCCGAAGCCCCTGCTCGGAAAATGTCCTGTTTTGCTCTTCGATCTTTTGTTTATCTTCCTCCGTGATCGGTCGTTCCTGCTCTCCTTCCATAATGCCTGTCATATGCCAAAGCAGCACATCAACAGCTCCTTTGGTAAAAAGCAGTTCTCTTTCCCCGATCTGATAGGTACTGCTCATCCGCTTCCGTTCGGAATCAAAGGGCAGTTCCTGCTTTCTCTGCCACGTCTTCCGCCACTCTTCTTCGTCTACCCCAGCTTTTTCTGCCATTTCAAGCAAAGCTGCTTCCGTTGGATCGCCAAGCACTGTATTTTCCCTGATCTGTGCATCGTTATTCAAAACCGCATTCCAGACAAAATATTGATGGCATTTCCTATTCAGATCCAGTTCTTCTGGTGCAAACACTTCCCCGTCTGCATAGATCTTCTGCACCGACATCTTATTCTGTGTCAGTGTTCCGGTCTTATCCGAGCAGATGACGGAAACGCACCCTAACGTTTCCACCGCTTTTAAATCTTTGATGATTGCCTGCTCTTTTGCCATTTTCTGTGTTCCGATCGCCTGAACGATCGTAACGATCGATCCCAGTGCCTCCGGTATTGCCGCAACGGCCAGTGCGACCGCAAACATCATGGCATCTAACAGCTGCATCTTCCGGTACAAGCTTAGCCCAAATACCAGAACACAGATTGCCAAAATCACGAACGCGAGCTTTTTCCCAAACTCATCTAATGATCTCTGCAGTGGTGTTTTTTTCTCCTTTGTCTGATTGAGCAGGGTTGCAATCCTTCCTATTTCTGTTTCCATTCCGATGGCTGTCACCACTGCCTCTGCACGCCCATATGTGACAAGGCTTCCCGAGTACACCATATTTGTGCGATCTGCCAGTGCCCATTCGCCCTCTAATGCAGTATCTGTTTTTTCCACGTTCAATGCTTCCCCGGTCAGCGAACTTTCATTGACCTGCAGAGAATAACTGAAAAGGATCCTTGCATCCGCTGCCACAAGATCTCCTGCCTCCAGCAAAAGAATATCCCCCGGCACAAGTTCGGATGCCATGACCTCTGTCTTCTCTCCCTCCCGTAAAACTTTTGCACTTGGAGATGACAGGGCTTTTAAACTGTCTAATGATTTTTCTGCCTTTCTGGTCTGCGCTGTTCCAAGTGCCGCATTTAAGATCAGCACTACAAGGATCACAAGCGTACTTTCCAGATTTCCGGAAAGTGCAGATATCACTGCTGCGATCAGCAAAATGATCACTAACACATCCAAAAACTGCTCCGCAAAAATCCGCCAGATTGGTTTTCTTTCTTCCTCCTCAAGCTCGTTTCTTCCATAACATTCCTGCCGCCTCTTTACCTCATTCTCGGAAAGTCCCCTTCTTTCATCACTTTCCAGTTCCGTTACAACATCCCTTGCTTCTCTTTGATAACATTCGCGCATTTTTTCCCTCCTAGATTTTGACATGACAGGCTTGCCTGCTTTTGCTGTATAGGAATTTCCTATACAAAAAAGAGACTTCCGGCACAAAAATACAAGTTGTATCCCTGTGCCAAAAGTCTCATAACCACCAGAGTGGTATACATCACCAGATTTTTCAATCGCGTATGTTGATGATGTATTTCCTACTACTCCCTCTTAGCGTTGCGGCTTCTGTTTCCAAAAGCCATTTCATTGATTTAAGCTTTTTTGTTGTTTGTCTGATTATAAAAAAATGATTTTAAATTGTCTACCTGTTTCCCCATATCTTAGCATTTTTTTAATGCCATCTGTTTTCGGTACTTTTCCGAACCGGATAGCCTTGCGTTTTTTCCTCCTGCTCTCCGGAATAAGCAAGCATTACTAATATCTCATGCGCCAATAGCGGCATAGCAGATAATACCAGAAGTTTTACCCATTCCAGTACAGACAACCTGCAGGTGCCAAATAAGGAAATGAGCACCGGTATCTCCGTCACCGCAAACTGCAACCCAAATCCCACAAAAACGGCCGCTATCATCAGTTGGTTGCCCAAATGATTCATGCGAAACAGTGACGTCTCGATGTCGCGCATCCCAACCGCATGAAATAGCTGCGACATGCCAAGAACCGTAAACGCATACGTCTGACACCGACTTAACATTGCAGGATCTGCTATAAGTTCCCGAATGCTCCCTACCGAAACCGGAAGATGTCTCTGCAGCAGAAATGCCACCGGAAGCTGTAAAAAAGCCACCGTGCTGATCACTGCAATCAAAAGCCCGTAAAAACAGGTACAGCTCCATCCGCCCCCGGCAAAAAGACTTTCCTCTCGCCCTCTCGGCGGGCGGTCCATATAGCTTTTGTTTTCTTCCACATCCACACCAAGAGCCAGTGCCGGAAGTGAGTCCGTGATCAGATTGATCCACAGGATATGACTGGATTTTAATGGAGCCGCAAATCCAAGTATGATCGCGCACAGCATCGTGATGATCTCGCCAAAATTGGAGGACAGTAAAAACAGCACCGACTTACGGATATTTTCATAAATGGAACGCCCCTGTGCGATCGCTTTTGCAATCGTAGCAAAATTGTCATCCGTCAGTACGATATCTGCTGCATTCTTTGCCACATCGGTTCCCATTTTCCCCATGGCAATACCAACATCTGCGGATTTGAGGGAAGGTGCATCATTGACTCCGTCTCCCGTCATTGCCGTAACTTCCCCGTTCTGTTTACATGCCATGACGATCCGTACTTTATGCTCCGGCGAGACATGCGCGAAAACTCTAAGATAGGATAAGCGGTCTTTTAATTCCGTTTCCGACAGCAGCACCAGCTCTTCCCCCGAAATGCACTCTCTTCGGTCGGTCGCAATCCCAAGTTCCCTTGCAATCGCAAATGCGGTATCCACCCGATCCCCGGTGATCATGATGGTCTTTACCCCGGCGCGGTAAAACTCCGCCACCGCCTCTTTCGCCTCCAGTCTTATCGGATCCGCCATCCCGACCATGCCAACAAACGTCAGTCCGTTTTCGGAAATACCACCTGTAGTGCTTTCAGGAAATGTGTCTACAGCGCTTTCCTTGATGCCAAGTGCCAGCACCCGCAATGCCCTGCTCGTAAATCGGGAAAGCACCTGATAAATCTGCCTCTTCCGCTCCGGTGTCATCGGCTGCTTTTCCCCATGGATCAGTACATATTGACAGCGTTCTATGATTTCATCCGGCGATCCTTTCGTATAGGATATCCACCCTCTTCCATCTTCATGCAGAGTTGTCATCCGTTTTCGTTCCGAATCAAATGCAAGTTCCGCAACGCGCTGCATCCTCTGCTCTAACTGTTCCCTGTGGATCCCAAGGGGTTCTGCCATAAGCAAAAGGGCAAGCTCTGTTGGATCTCCGATTCTTGCTCCATTCTCGATCGAGGCATCATTGCATAACACAAAGCCCTGTAAAAACTGCTTGTCTTTCTCCTGATCAAGCATTTTTCCTTTCTTTACTTCCCCATTGGTATAACATTCCTTTACCGTCATCCGGTTCTGTGTCAGCGTCCCGGTCTTATCCGAGCAGACCACCGAAACACACCCTAGTGTCTCTACGCTTGGAAGTCTTTTTACAATCGTATTAACCTTTACCATGCGCGATACACTAAGTGCAAGCACCATCGTGACGATCGCCGCAAGTCCCTCCGGCACTGCCGCTACCGCGAGTGAAATTGCAGTGATCAGCATTTCTCCGATATCCCGTTTCTGCAGTACCGCGATAAAAAATAAAAGAACACATAAAAATACCGCTATGGTACTTAAAATCTTTCCCAGCTCGGCAAGACGTTTCTGCAGTGGCGTCAGCTCTGTCTTTGCCCCTCGCAGCATACTGGCGATCTTTCCGATCTCCGTATCCATACCGATTGCTGTAACGATCCCTTCGCCACGTCCATAGGTGACATTTGTGGTCATGTATGCCTGATTCTGCTCTGTCACATTTTTAGAGATTGGAAAAGATTCGCCGGTCAGTGCCGATTCTTCTATTTGCAGTTGCACCGCCTCGATCAGTTTTAAATCCGCCGGCACCTGACATCCCGCTTCTATGTATACGATATCCCCCACCTTTAGATCTGCTGCTGGTATCTCTTTTCTCTCTCCACCATCCTTGATCCAGGCATGTGGGCTCGTCATTTCCTTTAACGCCTCTAACGCCCGCTCTGCTTTTCCCTCCTGTATGACTCCTACGACTGCGTTTAGCAGAACCACAGCAAGAATGATCACCATATCCCCATATTCTCTTAATCCTATGGAAATTGCTGCCGCCGCAAACAGGATGAAGATCAGCGGGTCATTCAGCTGTTCCATAAAGCGGACGAGCACCGACTTTTTTTCTTCCTGTTCTAATACGTTCTTCCCTTGTTGCTCATTTCTTTCCCGTCCCATGTGGCCTCCCTCTTTTTCCAAGACAGGGAGCCGCCTGATGACTCCCCGGTTTATCCACATTTTATGAGGACAGGCATGGTTTTATGACGATTGTTTGCAGTAAGCGGACCATATTTTTTCTATTTCGCAGTCCGGCGCATATGCCCTCGCCACTTCACAGATGGGGCGGATGGTTTCGATATCCTCTTCCAGGATCTCCGCTATTTCTTCTATTGAATGTCCACATTCTACAGATACGAAGTAGGATTATGCTTTCGCATATTGTGGCACCGGCTTTTTATTTTCCGCAATCTTGCCCGCTTTTGCTGTATTTTGAATTTCCCGTACAGCAAAAAAAGAGAAACGCTGTAAATTCAACGTTTCTCCTGCTTTTAACAAATGCCGGCGACCGGAATCGAACCGGTACTGTATTTCTACAACAGGATTTTAAGTCCTGCGCGTCTGCCAGTTCCGCCACGCCGGCATTTTCCTGACTCTGCTTTCACAAAGTCAATGGAAGTTACAGGGCTCGAACCTGTGACCCTCTGCTTGTAAGGCAGATGCTCTCCCAGCTGA
>URUD01000050.1 GCA_900550935.1 uncultured Roseburia sp. | reverse complement strand
CAGCTGAATGATGCAGGCAGGGAGCAGGCGCGCCTTTTGGGGGAACGCTTCAAATTCCTGCCGCTGGATGTGGTCTATGTATCCCCTCTGGACAGGGCGGTGGCAACTGCGGCACCGTTGGCGGCGGCGCATGGGCTGACCCCCGTTCAGGATGCACATTTCAGAGAAATCAACTTCGGCGAATGGGAAGGACATACCATTGCGGAGCTGAAGGAAAAATATGGTAAGGCATATATAGATTTTTTTGAAAATCCCTTTGACCATCCTGTGCCCGGAGAAGGTTCCTTTCAGAATGCGATGGATCGCGCATTGGAAGGCTTTGAAGCACTGGCAGAGCGCCATAAGGGGCAGAATGTCGCGATTGTTTCACATGGCGGCCTGCTGCGCGTGATGCTGGTCGGTCTGCTTGGCATGGGGGATGAATTTTACCGTAAGACATGGATGACAAATACCTCTGTGACGATGGTGGATGTGATGGAGGACGGCAGAAAGCTGCTCATGACCTTAAACGATAAGGCGCATCTGGAAATGGCAGAGCTGTTTGAAAAGGGTGAAGGAAAATGAAGAAGAAAATTATCGTGGTCGGCGGCGGTGCGGCAGGACTGATGGCGGCAGGACGCGCGGCAGAACGGGGACATGAGGTACATCTCTACGAAAAAAATAACCGCATCGGGAAGAAAATCCTGATTACGGGCAAGGGACGCTGCAATGTGACGAATGACAGCGATGTGGAGGGGCTTCTGGAAAATATCCCCGGCAATCAGTGCCTTTTACCAGCTGGACAGCTTCGGCTTGCAGGAATTTTTTAAGGAGCAGGGGTTGGAGCTGAAGGTGGAGCGCGGCAAGCGTGTATTTCCTGTGTCTGACCGTTCTCTGGATGTGGTGCTGGCATTGGAAAAATACCTCAAGAAAAATGGGGTGAAGCTGCATCTGGAAAGTCCTGTGGAGGGTATTCTGATTGCGGACGGCAGGGCAGAAGGGATTCGGCTGAAAAACGGAAAGGAGGAAAGGGCAGACGGCGTGATTGTCTGCACGGGCGGTCTTTCCTATCCTGGTACAGGCTCTACGGGGGATGGCTACCGCTTTGCGAAGGCGGCAGGACATCATGTGACGAAGCTGTACCCCTCTCTGGTGCCGCTCAGAACAGAGGAGGACTGGTGCCATGAGCTGATGGGGCTGAGTCTGAAAAATATTGAAATTACGATAAAAAATAAGAAGGGCAAGAAGGTTTACAGTGACTTCGGGGAAATGCTGTTTACGCATTTCGGCGTTTCCGGTCCTGTGATTCTGAGCGCGAGCAGGCATATCATTCTGACGATAGAGGAAGGATATCGGCTTTACATTGACCTCAAGCCTGCGATGGATGAGAAAAAACTGGATGCGCGTATTCTGCGCGATTTTGAAAAATTTGCGAATAAGGATTTTGCAAACGCACTGGATGCGCTTCTGCCGCAGAAGCTGATTCCCGTTATCATTCGTCTTTCGGGGATTGATGCGCGCAAAAAGGTAAACAGTGTGACGAAGGAAGAAAGAAAGCGTCTGGCGTTCTTAAAAGAGCGTGCGGACTATATTATAGATACCAGCCAGCTTTTGACGAGAGAGTTGAAAGCCGAGATGGAAAAGATCTTTATGCAAAATCAGGACTATAAGAATCTGTTCATAACGATCCTTTCATTTGGATTTAAGTATGGCATACCGACCGATTCGGATCTGGTCTTTGATGTCCGGTTTTTGCCAAACCCGTATTATGTCGAGGGGCTTCGCGCAAAGACGGGAAATGATAAAGAGATACAGGATTATGTATTGCAGTTTGAGGAAGCACATGTTTTTTTGAATAAATTGGAGGACATGCTGAATTTCCTGATCCCGAATTATATTGCAGAGGGGAAAAACCAGCTGGTCATCTCTATTGGCTGCACAGGGGGAAAACATCGTTCGGTCACACTGGCAAATGAGCTTTATAAATGCCTTTCCAAGCGTACCGAATATGGTATCAAGATAGAACACAGAGACATTGGAAAAGATGCACTGAGGGGAAAATAGATGTCGTTTTCAGCGGAGGTAAAAGAAGAACTGCAAAAGCAGGTAGGCAAGAGCAGACACTGCCAGATCGCAGAGCTTGCGGCGATGATAGCATTTGACGGGATCGGGATAGAAAACCATCTTTTGAATGAAAAATATCAGGCTCTTGTGGGCGAACTTTTTCCGGGAGAAAAAGATGTTGCAGAGTGGCGTATTTTAGAACTGGTAAAGATGTGGGATGAGAAACAGCAGAAACCGGAGATCAACAGCACGGTAAACGGGCTGCTCCTCCAGCAGGTGTGCTGCAGGCGGGCATTTCTCCGCGGGGCATTTTTAGCAGGCGGATCGATCAGCGATCCGAACAAATCCTATCATTTTGAAATCGTATGTAAAACATTAGAACAGGCAGAGCAGTTACGGGATATCATCAACAGCTTTGCCATGGAAGCCAAGATCGTAGAGAGAAAGAAACATCAGGTCGTATATTTAAAAGAGGGTGCCCAGATCGTGGATATGTTAAATATTATGGAGGCACATGTGGCATTGATGAATCTGGAAAACGTCAGGATATTAAAGGAAATGCGTAATTCCGTAAATCGCAAGGTAAACTGCGAGACCGCGAATATCAGCAAGACGGTAAACGCGGCGGTAAAGCAGCTCGAAGATATTGTTTTCATCCGGGATAAGGCTGGCCTTGACAGCCTGCCCGATAATTTGCGTGAGATCGCACTGCTCCGGTTGGAAAATCCGGATGCACCACTGAAAGAACTGGGGACATTTTTAGACCCGCCAGTGGGAAAATCAGGAGTCAATCACAGATTAAGAAGGATCAGTGAGATCGCAGAAACGTTAAGAGAGTAGGAGACGAGAAAGGCAGAGGTGTTGACATGAGAAAGAATGTGACCGTACAGATGCAGAATGATGTAGAGGCAAGACCCATCGCACTGTTAGTTCAGACTGCGAACCAGTTCAAAAGCCAGATCTATCTGGAAGTAGGGGCTGCCAAAGTCAATGCAAAGAGCATTATGGGCGTGATGAGCCTTGCTTTGCTCAATGGCACGCAGATTGTGATCGATGCAGAAGGTGAAGACGAGGCAGAAGCAGTCAATGCATTGGAGACGTTTTTAAAAAAATAAGATAACAGGGTGAAATAGTTTTATGGAAAAGAAGAAAAGATTATTGTTTGTTTTTAATCCTTTTTCCGGAAAAGCGCAGATTAAAAATCAGCTCTTGGATATTGTGGATACGATGGTGAAAGCAGAGTATGAGGTCACGATCTATCCGACACAGGCTTCCGGTGATGCCATACATAAGGTAGAAGCAGAAGCAGGCGACTATGATCTGGTGGTCTGCAGTGGCGGAGATGGCACGTTAGATGAAACGGTAACGGGAATGATGCACAGGGAGAAAAAAGTTCCACTGGGCTATATCCCGGCAGGCAGTACCAATGATTTTGCGACGTCACTCGGGATTCCAAAAGACATGACAAAGGCGGCACAGGCGGCTGTATCAGGCAGACCATTTGCCTGCGACATCGGTTCTTTTAACGAGGAATACTTCGTCTATGTGGCGGCATTTGGACTTTTTACGGCGGTTTCCTATAAGACCAGCCAGGAGTGGAAAAATGTGCTCGGGCATGCTGCCTACATTCTGGAGGGCATGCGCAGCCTTCATGACATCCCATCCTATCGGGTGCAGGTGCAATATGATAATGTCCGTTTGCAGGATGAATTTATTTATGGAATGATCAGTAACTCGACGTCCGTTGGCGGATTTAAAGGAATGACAGGCAAGGATGTGTTGTTGGATGACGGTGTTTTTGAGGTAACACTGATCAAAAAGCCGAAAAATCCGATCGAATTAAATGAGATCATCGCTTCTTTGATCAATCTTGCAGATGATACGGATATGATCTATTCGTTTAAAACAGCGGAAGTCCATTTTACTGCGATGGAAGAGATCCCATGGACACTGGATGGAGAATTTGGTGGCGACCACACCGAAGTTACGGTAAAAAACATCTGCAAAGCAGTGGAGATCATGGTGCCGAAGGATGAACCTGCAAAGGCATAAAAAGATTGTTATAAATTTAACTTTATTTTTTGGATAAAGTAATATATAATAGCCCTAGGGTAAAATAAATATATTTTATGGAGGAATGAATTATGTTAGTATCTGCAAAAGAAATGTTAGACAAAGCAAAAGCTGGTCACTATGCAGTGGGACAGTTCAACATCAACAACCTTGAGTGGACAAAATCTGTTCTGCTTACCGCGGAGGAGTTAAAATCCCCGGTTATCTTAGGTGTTTCTGAAGGTGCCGGAAAGTACATGACAGGTTTCGGAACCGTTGCTGCTATGGTAAAAGCAATGCATGACGAATTAAACATCACAGTACCAGTTGCATTACACTTAGATCATGGTACTTATGAAGGATGTTATAAATGTATCAAAGCCGGATTTACTTCTATCATGTTTGATGGTTCTCACTACCCGATCGATGAGAACGTTGAGAAGACAAAAGAGTTAGTATCTGTTGCTCATGCAATGGGAATGTCCATCGAGGCAGAGGTTGGTTCTATCGGTGGAGAAGAAGACGGTGTTGTAGGTATGGGTGAGTGCGCTGATCCGGAAGAGTGCAAGAGAATCGCTGACCTTGGCGTAGATATGTTAGCTGCTGGTATTGGTAACATCCATGGAAAATATCCGGCAAACTGGCAGGGATTAAGCTTCGAGACTCTCGATGCGATCCAGAAATTAACAGGGGACATGCCATTAGTACTTCATGGTGGTACAGGTATTCCTGAGGATATGATCAAGAAAGCAATCTCTCTTGGTGTTGCAAAGATCAATGTAAATACAGAGTGCCAGTTATCCTTTGCGGATGCTACACGTAAATACATCGAAGCAGGAAAAGATTTAGAGGGCAAAGGATTCGATCCTCGTAAACTCTTAGCTCCTGGTGCAGAAGCAATCAAAGCAACTGTAAAAGAGAAGATGGAGCTGTTCGGATCCGTTGGAAAGGCTAACTAATCTGGTTAAGCTATTTTAACAAAAAAAAGAAAGTTCTCTTTCTTTTCTTGTTAAAAATATCAAAATTAAAAAAATATAAAATTTTCACTTGCTTTTTAAAACAAAAAGTATTATCGTAAAAGCAACAAAACGATGTGAAAAGATGAACAAGGGTGTTCCAAGAAGCTTGGAATGCCCTTTTTTAGTAAGAATGTCAATTCACATAAAAATAAGCAAATCAAATCGCTAGGGGATTTAGGATTGTGAAAAAGAAAGGATGTAGAAAATGAGTGAAACAGGATACTTAAATGTAGCAGAAATTTTTGGTGAGAATGTATTCAATGATGCAGTTATGCAGGAACGTCTCCCGAAGAAAGTTTACAAAAAACTCAAAGAAGTCATTCAAGAGGGCAAGGAACTTGACCTCGAAACAGCAGATGTAGTTGCACATGAGATGAAAGAATGGGCTATTGAAAAAGGTGCAACACATTATACCCACTGGTTCCAGCCGTTAACCGGTGTAACCGCAGAAAAACATGACTCCTTTATCACAGCTCCAATGTCAAATGGCAAAGTTCTGATGAGCTTTTCCGGTAAAGAGCTGATCAAAGGTGAGCCGGATGCTTCCTCATTTCCATCTGGTGGTTTAAGAGCAACCTTTGAAGCAAGAGGATATACAGCCTGGGATTGTACATCACCTGCTTTTGTAAGACAGGATGCTGCAGGTGCAACACTTTGTATTCCAACTGCTTTCTGTTCTTACACAGGAGAGGCACTCGACCAGAAAACACCGCTTCTTCGTTCGATGGAAGCGATTAATGAGCAGTCCCTTCGTTTATTAAGATTATTCGGAAACACAACTTCCAAGAAAGTAACACCTTCCGTTGGACCGGAGCAGGAATACTTCATCGTAGACAGACAGAAATACTTACAGAGAAAAGACCTGATCTTTACCGGACGTACCTTATTTGGTGCAATGCCTCCAAAAGGTCAGGAAATGGATGATCATTACTTTGGAGCAATCCGTGAGAGAATCGCAGCATTTATGAAAGATGTCAACGAGGAACTCTGGAAATTAGGTGTTACTGCAAAAACACAGCACAACGAGGTTGCACCTGCACAGCACGAGTTAGCACCGATCTATGCAGAGGCAAATATCGCAGTAGATCACAACCAGTTAGTCATGGAGACATTAAAGAAAGTGGCAGGACGTCATGGTTTGCAGTGTCTGCTCCATGAGAAACCATTTGCAGGTGTCAATGGTTCCGGTAAACACAACAACTGGTCTATTACCACAGATGATGGCATCAACTTATTAGAGCCGGGTAAAACACCACATGATAACATTCAGTTCTTATTGGTACTGACCTGTATCTTAAAAGCAGTTGACAAACATGCAGATCTGTTAAGAGAGTCTGCAGCAGATGTTGGTAACGACCACAGATTAGGAGCAAATGAGGCACCGCCAGCAATTGTTTCCATCTATCTTGGAGAGCAGTTGCAGGATGTCCTGACACAGTTGATCGATACCGGTGCTGCAACGCACAGCCTTTCCGGTCAGAAATTAGAGACTGGTGTTAAGACTTTACCAGACTTTATGAAAGATGCAACAGACCGTAACAGAACTTCACCATTTGCATTTACCGGAAACAAATTTGAGTTCCGTATGGTTGGTTCCCAGGATTCCGTTGCACAGCCAAACGTTGTATTAAATACGATCGTTGCAGAGGCATTTGCAGAGGCATGTGATGTACTTGAAAAAGCAGATGATTTTGATCTGGCAGTACATGATCTGATCAAGCAATATGCAACCGAGCATCAGAGAATCGTATTCAACGGAAATGGTTATTCTGACGAATGGGTAGCAGAAGCTGAAAAACGTGGATTACCAAACATCAAATCCATGGTAGATGCTATTCCGGCACTGAACACAGAGAAAGCAGTTGCCCTGTTTGAAAAATTCAAAGTATTTACCAAGGCAGAGTTAGACTCTCGTGTTGAGATCGAGTATGAGACCTATGCAAAGGAAATCAACATTGAAGCAAAAGCGATGATCGATATTGCAACGAAACAGATCATCCCGGCTGTAATCAAATACACTACAGTTCTTGCTGAGTCTATTACCGCTGTTAAGAGTGCATGTACCGCAGATGTCAGCGCACAGACCGAGATCTTAACCGAAGTATCTACATTACTTGCCGCTTCCAAGAAAGCACTTGTGAAGTTACAGGAAGTAACCGAGAAAGCAGCTTCTATGGAAGAGGGAAGAGAGCAGGCTGTTTACTACCGAGATGAAGTAAAAGCAGCAATGGATGATCTTCGGACACCGATCGACAAATTAGAGATGTTAGTAGACAAATCTATGTGGCCAATGCCATCTTACGGTGATCTGATCTTTGAGGTATAATTTAGAAAAAATCTATCGATATATGTTATGAAAAAGCGATGCTTTTTCCAGAACCACAAAGCTGTGGAACAAGGGAAAAGTATCGCTTTTTATTTTATAAGAAGCTAATTGAGGAGGATAAGATTATGAATGAAGAGATTATGCAGTTTATCAGTGATAACATCTTTGGCGTCTGGTTCCTAATGGGCGCAGCGTTGGTGTTCTGGATGCAGGCAGGATTTGCCATGGTGGAAGCGGGTTTCACCAGAGCAAAAAATACAGGTAACATTTTAATGAAGAACCTGATGGACTTCTGTATCGGAACCATTGTATTTATTCTGATCGGTTTCTCGCTTTTGCTGGGCGAGGATCTGGCTGGGTTTATAGGAAAACCCGGATTTGATATTTTTACAGCATATGCAGATTTTGATTTCTCGAATTTTGTATTTAACTTAGTATTCTGTGCAACCACAGCAACCATCGTATCCGGTGCTATGGCAGAACGTACAAAATTCTTATCGTATTGTATTTATTCCGGAGTGATCTCTGCACTGATCTATCCGATCGAGGCACACTGGATCTGGGGCGGTGGCTGGCTGGCACAGCTTGGCTTCCATGATTTCGCCGGTTCTTGTGCAATCCATATGGTAGGTGGTATCTCCGCACTCATTGGTGCAGCATTCCTTGGATCTCGTATTGGTAAGTTCACAAAAGACAAAGCAGGAAAAATTGTAAAAGTAAACGCATTCCCGGGACACAACCTTCCGCTGGGATGTCTGGGATGTTTCATCTTATGGTTTGGCTGGTATGGATTTAATGGTGCTGCATGTACCAGTATTGAGCAGTTAGGTTCTGTATTTTTAACAACAACGGTAGCACCTGCAACCGCAACGGTCGTTTGTATGATATTTACCTGGTTAAAATATGGAAAACCGGATGTTTCCATGTGTTTGAATGCTTCTTTAGCAGGACTGGTGGCGATTACAGCTCCATGCGATGTAACAGATTGCTTTGGCGCGCTGATCATTGGTGCAGTAGCAGGTTTATTAGTAGTATTTGGCGTATGGCTTTTAGATTACAAATTACATGTAGATGACCCGGTAGGTGCAGTAGCCGTACATATGATGAATGGTATCTGGGGAACGATCGCTGTTGGTTTATTTGCAACCACATCAGCTCCTGGAAATGACTCTGTTGTTGGGCTTTTCTACGGCGGTGGTTTCCATCAGTTAGGACTTCAGTTATTAGGTTTCATTACCGTTGCAGCATGGGCAGCCATCTGTATTACTATCACATTTGTTGTAATTAGAGCAACCGTGGGTCTTCGTGTAACAGAAGAAGAAGAGATCGTTGGTCTGGATGCAACCGAGCATGGTTTACCATCTGCATATGCAGGATTTAGTTTAATGGATGTTTCCAACACCATGACTATGGATATCAATGAAAACACAGACCTTGGCGAGTCTGATTATGCAAGTGCATCGGATGTATTAAAGGATGCAGCAGTCAAAGTAGAGGCAATGCCGGTTCCTTCTACCGGTATTTACAAGGTGGTTATTATTTCAAGACTGACCAAGTACGACCACTTAAAGAAAGCAATGAACGAACTTGGCGTAACCGGTATGACTGTAACACAGGTTATGGGTTGTGGTATCCAGAAAGGTGCCGGCGAAAAATACAGAGGTGTTGAAGTGGATGCAACTCTGTTACCAAAAGTAAAAGTAGAAGTTGTAGTAAGCAAGATCCCGGTAGAAAAAGTAGTAGAGGCAGCCAAGAAGGCTCTCTATACCGGACACATCGGCGATGGCAAGATCTTCGTATACGATGTGGCACAGGTTGTGAAAGTGCGTACCGGAGAGCAGGGAGTAGCAGCTCTGCAGGATGTGGAGTAGTTCACTGATCTAACTTGATTAGATTGGTGAAATCTAATCCCCTTAGTTAGTATATACATCAACGGCAAAAGACCCAGGCGGGAGCCTGGGTCTTTTGCTGTGAAAAACCATATTGTCAGATAAAAGGACCAAAAGAGAAAGATAGACAGTCACAGGAAAGAAGTGATATAATAAAAGCATCATAGAAAAAAGAAGATTACAGTTATGAGAAGACAAGAAAAAACACTGGGAAGAGTACTGGCATGTATGATACTCTGCATGTCATGGGTATTTTTCCTGACAACAAGAGCAGAAGCAGCATCTATTCATTACATTCCACTTGCAACCGACAATGTCTGGGTGTCCGGTTCGATCGATACAGAAGACGAGACTGATTTCTATACGATCCACATGCCGAGCGATGGATGGCTGACGGTTGGATATCAGGCATTTGATATTGCCGATTCTTATATTGAAATTAAGAATGCGGATATGACCAAACAGTACACCAGACAGAATGTTTATACTTCAAGTGCCACCAGCCCGATCACAAGATCATATGAACTGGCACTGGAACAGTGAATATGTAAGGATTTATAATCAGGAAATTTATACAGCGGCAGAGGAAAGACCGATCGTGCATGTGTTTGAGCAGATGCTGGATGCAGGTACTTACTATATCAAAGTATTGCCATACGGAAACAACACGGGACGATATACGCTGTTAAGCGAAGAGAAAATTGTTACAAAGAGTATTAAGATCTCCGGCAAGAGTAAAGTAGTAGCCGGAAAAACCGTACAGTTAAGTGCAACGTTAAGTCCTTCTAATATTACCGACCCTACGATTGAGTGGAGCAGTGGAGACACCGGAATTGCATCAGTAGACCAGAATGGAAAGGTCACAACCTACAGAGCTGGTCGGGTTAATATTATAGCTTCGGCAAAGGATGGAAGTAATGTCACAAAGACATTTTCCCTTCTTGTAACACCAAAGAAGATGGCAAGACCATACGCATATAGTTACGGCACAAAGAAATTATATGTATCATGGCAGACACAGTCTGGAGTAAGTGGATATCAGATACAGTATTCAACGAAAAAGAATTTTTCAAAGTCAGCAACAAAGACAAAGAAAATGTCGGCGTCCAGTTATTCGGGAAAATATTTTAGTGTGAAAAAAGGAAAATATTATATACGTACACGCAGCTATCTGAAGGTTGGTAAGAAATACTATTACGGAGACTGGAACAAGGTAAGGACGATAAAGGTAAAACGCTAAAGCAAGAAAAGTAAACGGAAATGGGGGACGGAAGATGGAAAAGAGATTATTATTCATTAGCAAGTATAAGGATATTATCCAGGAGTTTTTGGATGCCATGAAAGATAAGAATATCGAGATCGAAACGGCAGACAATGGACTCGATGCAGCGGCACTTTTAAAGAAAAATGAATATCAGATTGTGGTAACCGGACTAACGATGGACGGCTACAATGGAGAGCAGCTTATCAGCTACATCAACCGTGCCCATCCGAATACCGTCTGTATCATTTATACAACGACGATCAGTGCGGCGCAGCTACACTTTTTCATCAATAAGAGAGATGTATTCCGTGTGTTCCTTCGCCCGGTCAATTTCAGGGCAGAATTTTTTGAGGCACTGGAAGAAGCGTTTGAGTACTATGCTGTAAAGGTAAAAAACAGCGAGGAAAACGTAGAACGCAAGGAAAAAATGAAGGAATACAAAAACGGAATACTGGCGATCCAGCAGAAGATCGAAAATCAGGACAATGCAAAGATTAGCATGAATCACTATATGAAACGTCTGGTCAATTATACATTAAAAGAGTATGGGGGCGAATTGCCGCAGGAGAACTGGGACAGACTGGAAGGCTATGAAAAAGGTATTATAGAGTTGTGCTGTGGTGGAGAGACAAGCCTTGTAAAGGCAGAAAAAGCAGTGCTGCGATTGAATGAGATTGCACATATGTAAGATTAGAAAAAACCGTAATTCCAATTTTGGAATTACGGTTTTTTGATTCAAATCTCACTATTGTCCATCGGTATTGCCATCCGCTGACGGTGTATCCGTTATTACAGGCGGCTGATCTGCCGGTGTTTCTTCCGGCTGTGTTGTAACACCTGGAACCGGAGAAGGGGTAGCACCCTGATAGGTTGCATTCTCTCCATTGTGCAGTGTACATACAGTGGTATAGCCGTCTAAGAGCAGATAATCGTTGTCTTCTGTTCCAGGCGTACCGCCAATGACGAATACACGCTGTGAAAGGGAAGTAACAGGGCAGTTGGCACCTGCTAACTGTCCGGATTCATTACAGATATTTGCGAGTGTGTGGTGATCACAGTATTCGGTTGGCTGTGTACCGGCTGCAAAATATTCAGTATAGACACAGCTGCCGCGTGGATCACTGTCACAAACACCGGCAATCGCAAGCTTTCCGGATTCTTTACAGACGGATGCAGTTACAATGCCGGAAGGCTGAGTGAAGTCTTTATAAGGAAGTCCTTCATGCAGCCTTGACATGACCGATTTCCAAATCTTCTTCGGATAAGAAGTCTGTCCGCCGCTTTGCGGTGCATTGTCATCATATCCACCCCAGACAACGCAGGTATAATATGGGGTAAATCCTGCAAAGAGCGCGTCACGGTTTTTGGTTGTGGTACCGGATTTTCCTGCCTGTGCCATTGAATTCCCAAAGTAGGCCGGAGTACCGGTTCCCTGTGTCATGACATCTTCCATCGCATCAGTTAAAAGCCATGCAGTAGTTTCTTTTAATACCGTATGTGAAGTTGAAGTCGTATTGTCCAAAAGAACATTTCCATCGTGGTCTAAAATCTTGGTATAAAATTTAGGTTTGATATAAGTTCCGTTGTTTGCGATCGTAGCATAAGCTGCGGTCAGCTCCAGATTTGTGACACCATGCGTCAGACCGCCAAGTGCCAGAGTCTCGTTGGAACTTTCGTCAATGCCAACGGTGGTAAAACCGAAATCCATAATATAGTCATAACCCAGGGATGGACCGATCTGTGCCAGTGTTTTAACGGTTACGATGTTAATGGAATTGGTGATCGCTTCACGCAATGTGGTAAAACCACGGTAACGTCCATCATAGTTGTTGACAGATGCTCCCTCGCCGGTACCATAAGAATACGGGGCATCATCCTGCACATCTGCCAGGGTAAGTCCGCCTGCATCCAGAGCCGGTGCATAAGCTGCAATGATCTTAAAGGTGGAACCAGGCTGTCTGGTCGTATCGGTAGCACGGTTTAAGGTTTTGTTGGCTGTCTTATCGCCCCGACCGCCGACAAGTGCTTTGACCTCGCCTGTGGACTGGTCAATGACGGTCAGTGCAGCCTGTGGCTGTAAGGTATAGGTGATCGTCTCACTGCCGTTTACGATCGTGTCGCCATCTTTCATAATATCTGCCTTGTACTGCTCGATCGCAGCAACAGCATCCTCTTCGGAGTTGAAATTAATATTATAATCACGGCTCCGGTGCGCCTGATAGTAGGAGAGCATCGTCTGCTCGCTGTAATTAGAGATCGTGCCATCAGCAGAGAGGATGGAAACACGATAGGAAAACGAAACTTTCGGCGAAGTCGGATAGTTATCTACGTTATTGACTTCATCGTCGCAGATCGCCTGGATCTCAGGGTCCTGTGTGGAATAGATCGTCAGACCACCCTGATAAAGTGCCTTGTAAGCCTGAGTTTCGGTGTAACCTTTTTGTTCTACCAGATCGGCAATGATCTGATCGGTCAGCTCATCGACAAAGTAGGAGTTGATATTGCCACTCTTGGTCTCGATATTTACGAGCTGGATACGATCGTAAACATTGTCAGCCATAGCTGTGTCGTATTCATCCTGCGAGATATAACCCTGGTCGAGCATGTTTGTTAAAACTTTTTTTCTACGCTGTGCGTTATCATCCGGATGGGAGATCGGGTTGTACTTCGTAGGGCTCTGCGTAATGGCTGCGAGTACGGCACATTCAGAAAGTGTCAGTTTGGATACGTCTTTTCCGAAATAGCGTTCGGAAGCAACACCGACACCCAAAGTATTCTGACCTAAGTTGATCGCATTCAGGTAGTTTTCCAGAATCCAGTTTTTATCTACCACCTTTTCAAGCTGGAGTGCAAGATATTGCTCCTGAAATTTTCGCTCAAATTTTTCTGCCATGGATGACTCGCTTGTCCACCCGGTAAAGACTGTATTTTTCAGAAGCTGCTGTGTGATCGTACTGGCACCCTCGGAAAAATGTCCGCTGGTAACACCTTTGACACCGGCACGGATGATACCCTGTAGATCAATACCGTTATGGTCGTAGAAACGTTCATCCTCGATCGCAACAAAGGCATGCTGCAGATCAAGTGGGATTTCATCAATCGTGACATATTTTCGATTGGAACCGGATGCGACGAGCGTAGCGGTTTCTTTTCCGGTATTATCAAGCACCGTTGAGAGAAATCCGGTAGGTGTTGCATCAATGTCCTCAATGGTCGGAGCGGAAGCGATAATGCCGCTGATGACACCAAATGCGGAACAGCCGCCTACAATGATGACGGCAAAAAAGCATATAAGTAATGCCTTACAAAAAATTACATAGAATTTTTTGCGAATCATGGTACCCTTGGAAACAAGTTCTTTCTGTTGCTTCCGAGTACTTTTCTTTCCATAATTCATAATGGCCTCCTTTTCTAAATACCATACCACCGGATATTATAACAGAGAAATGTGTCAGAATAAAGAAAAAACTGAAAATATGGGCATTGTTCATAATTTCTTAAGAATGAGCAGGGCAGATTTGAAACACGCTTGCACAAGGCAGAGAAAACGTGTTACTATGGGAAAAAGAAAGAAACAGCAGCCAGAATAGAAAGGAATTGTCATGAAAACAGTTTATTCCGGTGGGGAAGCAGAGATTGTGGAAAAAAAATCACGTTTTATCGCTACGGTGCGACCGGTCTCATCCGAGGAGGAGGCAGTCGCTTTTATTAATGAAATGAAAAAGAAATACTGGGATGCAAGGCACAACTGCTCGGCATTTGTGATCGGGGACAGGCAGGAGATGAGCCGCTGCTCCGATGATGGAGAACCGGCGCAGACAGCAGGCAGACCGATGTTAGATGTTTTGCTGCGGGAAGAGATCCACAACGTTGCCGTAGTCGTGACACGTTATTTCGGGGGTGTTCTGCTCGGAACCGGCGGTCTGGTAAGAGCCTATCAGAAGGCAACGCAGGAAGGACTTGCGACGAGCACGATCATAGATAAGAAAAAAGGGAGAAAACTTACGATCGACACCGATTATACCGATCTGGGAAAATTACAATACCTGGTCGCACAGAATGATCTGACGACAATCGATACGCTTTATACCGAAAAAGTGACATTAATTTTGATGATCCCGAGTGAATTACAGGAAAAAATCGAAAAAGAGATCACAGAGGCAACCAGCGGAAACGCCCGTATTTCCTGGGGGGAGGAGGTTTTGTACGCATTGATCGAAAAAAAAGTTGAAATTTTTGAAAAAAACGCTTGACTATTTTATATAAGTCCTATATAATAGCTATTGTTGACGGCGCAACAGAGCACCGGAAACAAACAAAACATAGGGCTATCGCCAAACGGTAAGGCAACGGACTCTGACTCCGTCATTTCAAGGTTCGAATCCTTGTAGCCCTGCTAATGAGACCTCAGCAGAGATGCTGAGGTTATTTTTTTGCCCGGAGAGATGCAGAATATGTGTCCCTCCGGGCTTTTTTGTTCATGATAATAGAATGTTCTCAGAGCGTGAGTTCTTATTATTTGGGTAATTCGGAAAAGCGGAAATGGAAAGTAAGACATTACTTAATAAAATTTTAGGTAAATAATTGGAAATGTTTATATATAAAAGAAAGTAAAACAGTGTGTGTTGCTTTATTCTTCGTCATCTGTGACTTCAAATAGATCACCAATGGGGCATTGCAGAATTTTAGTTAGCCGATCAAGATTTTCAAACTTAATTGAGGATGTTTCGTTTGTTACCATCCGGTTGAAATTCTGATAGCTAAGATCCATTTGCTTGTAGAGCCAATATTTGGTGTGTCCCTGTTCTTGTAATATATCTAATATGCGTAAGCGTACCATGAGTTCCTCCTGACTTTAGGAAAATTATATCCAAAAACTTATGCTTGCATGAATGATGTGCGGGTTATGTAATGTAGCCATTAGATAATGACGGAAATACAAATAAAGAGGATGAATAGAATTGGGAGGAATAATAATGAGTGCACAGCAGGAACAGAATAGAGAGGAAAAGGGGAAGTTTAATTTATTAAGAAATGTAATAACATTTACAGATGAAGAAATGGCGCGTTCATGGATACATCAGATGTTTTTTGCGGCGTTTGATGACGTAGAAGAGCAAATCTATGATATTGGTGAAAAAATTGAGGCTGGAGAATGTGAAGATTATCCGCAGCATATTATGGAAATATGTTCTAAATATGGTGAGTTGCTTTTGATGCAGTATACATCACTGGGGAGAGAAAATGTTGCAGAGTTACTTACTGATCAGGTGCAGGAGGCAATGGAAAAGACTATAGCAGATCCGTGGTATAAAATATGCTCAAAGCTGGTAGAAGAGTATCTGGAGATTATTTTTGAACCAGAGAAAATGCGTGCATATCGTGAATTAAGAAAAGCCAATAGAGGACAATGGATTGGTGGTGGTTTTGGTATTAAAGGTGCAGTTATAGGAAGCCTGAAAGCCGAAGCCATGAATGTGGCCAGTGAAATGGCACGTACAGCAATTAATGGTATTGGAAATGTTTATAGTTTAAAAAAATATCAGAAAAAATTGGACAAACTTAAAACGAAGTATTTGGATGAGTATGAGGATGCTATTGTTGAAGGCTGTGAGAAAGCGGTATGTGCAGCAGAGGGATTTTATGATTTATTTGCGGCACAGATAGATGAAAATGCACAGGTATATCCAGCGGATATAATAAATTCCACTCGTGCATTATCTGTTTGAAAAACAAAATAAAAGAAACATGGGGGCTATGATATTGCCAGTTCTTGTATGCGCATGTTTAGGAGAGGATAACGATAAAAAAGTAGATAAACGGTTGAGGAGATATATAAATGAAATAAAAATGACTCCTCAGCAGAAAAAGCTAATAGGAAAAAGTAGTTTGCTACTTATACGAGACTTAATAGGGGATGATGATAAATATATGAAAGAACAACATATATACAAAAAGCGGATAAAAATATATATGATGTTATAAATGAGAGACAATAGATTTGAAAACGTTGTTCTTTTACCAGAAGCATTGTATAATGAAAAAAAGACGTGTGGAGGGGATAAGATGGCAGATTGCATTTACACAGTAGATCAGATAAAAACATATTTAACACCTGTACTGAGCCAATATAATGTAAAAAGTGCGACCCTGTTTGGCTCATATGGAAAGGGTAGCGCAAATGCATCAAGTGATGTGGATTTATTGGTCGACAGTGGACTAAAAGGCTTAAAGTTTGTTGGATTGATTGAGGCATTGCGGGCAGCCTTAGATAAGGAAATGGATGTTTTTGATGTTTCTCATGTGGAGAAGGGGACGGAAATTGAGCATGAGATCGCAGAAACCGGGGTAAAGATCTATGAAAAATGATGTGATTATTTCAAAGATGATTAACTATGTTGAAAAAATATTGAAATATACGGATGGAATGAAATATTCGGAATTTGAAAGCAAGGATATGGTTGTTGAAGCCTGTGTATTTAATTTGAGCCAGTTGGGGGAATTGGCAAACAAAGTAGATAAAGATTTTCAGAAGATTCATAATACGATACCATGGCGGGAAGTATATGGATTGAGAAATCGTATTGTGCATGATTATGAAGGTGTAAACCTTAAGCTTGTCTGGGAGATTATTTCGGATGATTTACCGGAATTAAAGCAAATGTTATTGGAAATTAAATGAAAAGTCTAATCCCCCAGCTATGCTGGGGAGAATGGAATAGCTGGAAGCGGTGAGGATATCAATAAAAAACCTCCTGTGATATATTAAGAATGGTGTCGCAAGCCAAACTTAATCACAGGAGGTGGTCCATATGGACAATAAAAGTTTATCACACACAAAATGGAAATGCCAATATCACATTGTATTTATTTTCTGCTTTTGGCAAATGCAAGATATTCTTTTCTGGCACATTTGCGGTATCCCCTGGGTAGCTTGAGACCATAACATTTACAAAAATGGTAAATGATGTTTTCCGGCTTTTCTCTTGCTTCATTCAAGAGTGAGATGTCCTGCGGATAACAGATATTTGCAGGTGCACATGTTGCATCAAGGGTCATCTTTGTCATCATCCTTGTGATCAAGAAGATACTCATTTGCTTCTATCAGCATCTCTGCTGATATGCGTTTGCGGAAAAGAACCAGTGTACTTGCATCAATCGGTTTGTACATTGATTTAACCTCTTTATGCTTAAAATCTGTCAGGAAACTGCAAAAAGAACGATTTGATTTCATCAAAATCCTTGCATTTATTATAGCAGAAAATGAGGAAAAGTCAGTAAAATCAAGTGTTCTAGATTAATCAGCAGACACTAATTATAAGGCTTGAGGTTATTCGCCTTAGCAGTTTCAGCAATGCTGTAAATCATCGCACTTGCTTCGGCTCCTGCAACGGTATCAATCATGACCCAGTTTTTCTTTCCAACACAGCCTGCAAATAAAAAGTCAAGGCTAAAATGAAAGAACTTTGAAAATTTT
>URUD01000049.1 GCA_900550935.1 uncultured Roseburia sp. | reverse complement strand
TACAGCGACTGCAATTATACACAGAAGATCAGCGAGATCAACGAAGAAAATGCAGCAAATATGGTTTTGTTTGCAAAATGGACCAAAGTCATTGACAATAACTACAGTGTACAGATGTACTCTTATCAGACCAATCAGGCACTTGGAAACAATCAGAAGGAGTTAAAAGACTGCAATTATGCGTTTTTAGACGATGTGACAATCCCAGGGATGCCATCTACGAGAGAAAAAGATTTTAAGGAGAATCTGATCAGCAGCTCCAGCCAGTGTCTTCAGGGCATCTGTTTTACGCCGGATCTGTTACTACTGACCTCTTATTCAGAGAACCGCCAGAAATTAGGCTCTTTGATGGTATTTGACCGGGAGAGCGGCGCATATCTGGTCACACTTGGGATGAAAAAGTCAAGCCATCTCGGAGGAATTGCATTTGATGGAGAAAGTGTCTGGATCTGTCATTCCAATTCCAACACGTTAGAGCGCATCCCATATGAATATATTTTAAAAATCGCACAGGATGCACCGGGATACTGTATTGACGCATCTGCATTATCCGATGAATATGCATTGGACAATGTGCCGTCCTGCATTACCTGTTATGGTGGACGTATCTGGGTGGCAACGCATACCCGTTTTTTCGACTCGCAGATGGTATCCTACCGTTATGATGATGAACTGGATCAGCTCACAGCATTGAGTACGTATCGTATTCCAAATAAAGTGCAGGGAATTGACTTTGACGAGAACGGAGCGGTATACTTAAGCACTTCCTACGGCAGAAATAATTCTTCCTATTTAAAAGTATACAGTTCACTTCTTGCTTTAAATAAAAAGCCAAACAGCCCGTCCGTAAAGGTGGAGATGCCGCCTTGTTCGGAGGAAGTGGCGATCGTCGGGGACAATCTCTATGTTTTATTTGAATCGGCAAGTGAAAAATATTTTGAAGGTACGGATGGCATTGGAAAGACATCTGCACCGATCGATAAGGTACTGGAAGTAAATGTGGCTTCCATCTGGTAAGAAAAAACAGACGGCACCGTTATTGGCGCCGTCTGTTTTGCATGAGCTTTAGAATCTTATCTGCTTTGGCAGCTTCTTCTTCAGACATGTTCTGTTTTAAGATCTGAACGAGCAGTTCTGTTTCCGGTGCGGTAAACTGGATATTTTTTTCTTTGGCAGAGTTCATTGTACCGAGCAGGAATGGCATCATATCTTTGATATCGGTAGGCTTCTGGCTTCCGGCAAAATTCATAAGAAACTGCAATTTTTCCGGGGACATATTCTTTAGCATCGGGTTATTATTCAAAAAATTATAATCCATAACAGATCCTTCCTTTTAGGCAAAAATGGTTTCATAGGTTTCCATGACAGAAAGCAGATTCGTCATCATATCCAGTGTCTCTAATTCCTTTGGAGAACAGAATTTACGGATTTCATTGAGCATGGAAAGGGTCGGATTTTCTTCTTCGCCGACTGAGCACATCGACAATACTTTTTCCTCTTCGGAAAATACCTGAATGGTATTTTGCAGTTCCATGTATTTGATCAGAATAGCAAACTGTTTTTTCTGGTCGCCTTTCATATAGGGAACGGCTGTTTTTAACATTTGAAGCTGCCTTGTCTGGGTCATATGATCAAATGGTGTCAGTACGTTTTCTTCCATTGGGACCTCCGGGATTGCCCTTTTTCTTATAGTGTATGATGGGAAAAGGTTCTTTATGACAGCCGATGCATAAGATAGAACAGGGGGAGAAAAGGAGGATCAGATATGCTTGTAATCGAAGGAAACAGCGTATATGAAATAGATGAAGAATGTGTCAGAAAAAGAAAAGTGCCGAAAGAGTGCAGGGTTTACGAAAAGATATTACAAAAGCAGCAGGAAAAACAAAAGCAAAAGGGCACACATCATCGTCCGCGCAGTTAAAAAGAGGGTACCGCATCTGCGATACCCTTTCTTTTTAGAACGATGATCCAGTTTGCAACTAGAAGCAGCCACCGCCGCATCCGTTGTTATTGCCACATCCGCCACAGCAGAATAAAAGGATGATGATCCAGAGACAGTCATTTCCACAGCCGTTGTTTCCGCCGCAGATACCATTGTTGCCACCACAGCAGCATAATAACAGGATGATCCAGAGAATAGATCCGCATCCTCCTTCGTTACAAGAACATCCACCACCACAGTTTGTTGCAGCTAAATCACTCATGTTTTTACCTCCAAAATTTTCTTACACTGTATCATATGTGCCCTGGTAAGATGTGTTACTTTATTATTTTGAAAAATATTGTGATATGGATTGGAATTTGGTATGCTAGGAGTAGAAGATCGAATGAGGAATAGCAGGATGGAGGGAACAGATATGAGCTTTGTTGTAATTGTAGAACCAGAAGAGGTAAATGCCGACAGCATATGTGCTATTTTGGAATCGGTAGACCGGGATTTTGAATATGAACTGACTGCTTCTCCGGAGCATGCAATAGAGATAGTAGAAAGCAGAAAGGTAGACGTTTTTATCAGCTCGCTGGATCTGGCAGTGATGACGGGGGCAGAACTTTTTACGATGATCGAGATGATCTCACCGGATACGATCCGTGTGGCAATGACAAGCCCGGATAAGGTTGTATCCACGATCGCCTGTATGAACCAGTGCAAGACCTATAAAGTGATCATCAAGCCATGCCGTGTGGCAGATGATCTGTTGTCACCGATCAATGCCAGCATTGCATACAAGCGTGTCTGCGAAAAGATGAAAAAAGAAGAAGAGGATGTTAACCTGGGATTGTTTGCAACCGAAGGAGATTTAAAGAAACTGGAGACATCCTGGAGAGAACGTTTACTGACCTATCGCAGGATGCAGAGTGTGATCGAGCGTGTAATCACAACTAATCTGGAAAACGGCGGGATGGAACCATCCATGGAAGCAGCACTCAAGCAGTGGTTTGGCTGGTTGTTAGAGACTTATGTAGGTACGCTGATCGATTCTGATGGCAGATATGAAACCTGCAAGGCAGGTCTGCAGTCCGAATACCATCATCCGGATGAAGGTAAGATATTTCAGATGAAAAAGAACACCAAAGAGGCGGTTGAGCCGACGCAGATGAATGAGATGGCGTTTATGCTCAACATGGTTTTAGAGGCATATCGTGTATGCACAGGAACCTATAAGATCGCAGCTGTGATCGAAGATACGGAAAAAGCTTATGTGTTGAGGATCGCATCACCTAAAATGGAAGAGTCTCCGGATTTTGTCCAGAAAAATCCGGAAATACGAAAGGCAGTCTGGAAAGCAGCAGAGGAGGCAATCGCCGCATTTGATTATAAATTTTATACCATTTGCCGTGATAAGGAACAGATCATCAGCATTGCCCTGCGGAAAAAACAGTAAGTACATAACAGCAAGTTATACAAAATATAAAATTTTATTCATTGACAAAATATCAGAATCGTGTATAGTTTAACATAACAAGTATAATTGTATACAATTATACCGCAAGAATATGCGAAGATTTGATTATTTATGCAGATGAGCGTAAAGACACATAATCGGCACAGGGAAAAGGAGATTAGTGTAATGAAAGAAGACATGAGAGAAGTTGTAATGAATAAAAAAACAAATCTGCTGCAGTTAGAGGAACATTTCTACCAGTTGGCAGATGTCGAGAAACCGAATGTATTCCATAACTTATTCCCGTATGAAGAGATACCAAAGATTGCGTTCAATGACAGGATCGTGCCACATAATATGCCAGAAAATATCTGGATCACAGACACGACATTCCGTGATGGACAGCAGTCCAGGGCACCGTATACGACCGAACAGATCGTGACGATCTACGATTATCTGCATAAATTAGGAGGACCAAAGGGACTGATCCGTCAGAGTGAATTCTTCTTATACAGTAAAAAAGACCGTGATGCAGTTTATAAATGTCTGGAGCGAGGTTATAAATTCCCGGAGGTAACGAGCTGGATCCGTGCAAGCAAACAGGATTTCCAGTTAGTAAAAGATATCGGACTGCGTGAGACCGGTATTCTGGTAAGTTGTTCGGATTATCACATCTTCTATAAGATGAAGATGACAAGAAGAGAGGTTATGAACCTTTACTTAAGCGTGATCCGTGAGTGCTTAGAGACCGGTATCAGCCCACGCTGCCACTTAGAGGATATCACAAGATCCGATATTTACGGTTTTGTTATCCCATTCTGCGTAGAACTGATGAAACTGATGGAAGAGTATAAGATCCCGATCAAGATCCGTGCCTGTGATACCATGGGATATGGGGTCAACTTCCCGGGTGCCGTAATCCCAAGAAGTGTGCCGGGCATCATTTATGGTCTGACCACACATGCAGGTGTACCATCCGAATTGATCGAGTGGCATGGACACAATGATTTCTACAAAGCAGTAAACAACTCCACAACCGCATGGCTTTACGGTGCCAGCGGAGTCAATTGTTCTTTATTTGGTATTGGAGAGCGTACCGGAAATACACCGCTTGAGGCAATGGTATTTGAGTATGCCCAGTTGAAGGGGACATTGGACGGTATGGATACCACCGTTATCACGGAACTGGCAGAATATTTCGAGAAAGAATTAGGATATGTGCAGCCGGAGCGTACACCGTTCGTTGGAAGCAATTTCAACGTGACCAGAGCCGGCATCCATGCAGATGGACTGTTAAAGAACGAGGAAATCTACAATATCTTCGATACGGACAAATTCTTAAAGAGACCACCACTGGTATCTGTATCCAATACCTCCGGTCTTGCAGGTATTGCACATTGGATCAACACTTACTATCATCTGAAAAAAGAGCATGGTGTTGATAAAAATTCAGAACTTGTTATTATGGTAAAAAAATGGGTCGACAAACAATACGAAGAGGGACGAGTTACTGTTTTGACCGATAAAGAATTAGTAGAAGAGATCAATAAGTGCTGTAAAAAATTAAATATTACGTTACAGTCATAGGGGGATGAACAGTACGATGGGAGATGACAATTATTCATTAAGTTCCCGTGTCTTTCGAATTCTGCGAGAAAATATCCTTTCCGGGAAATATGCGCCGGACGAGGAATTAAAAGAGAAGACGATCGGTGAGGAACTGGGAGTGAGCCGTACTCCTGTGCGGGAGGCATTAAGACAGCTTGAATTAGAAGGGCTTGTCACGATCATTCCGAATAAGGGAGCCTATGTTGTGGGCATTTCCAGAAAAGATATTCGGGATATCTATGAGATCCGTTCCAGACTGGAAGGACTGTGTGCCAAATGGGCAGCGGAAAATATCACAAAAGAACAGTTGGACGAATTAGAGGAAAATATCTATCTTTCGGATTTTCATGTGGCAAAGGGAAATTCAGAGCAGATCTTAGAGCTGGACAACCGTTTTCACGAAATCTTATATAATGCATCTGGAAGCAGGGAAATCAAACGTATTCTGGGTGACTTTCATCATTATTTGCAGCGTGTGAGAAAGATCACGCTGGCAGATAATGAGCGGGCGGGCAACTCTAACAGTGAACACCGCAAAATTGTAGAGGCACTGAAACAGCATGATGCTGTTTCGGCAGAAAAACTGGCAAATGAACATATGATGAATACCATGCACAATATTGACATGCATGGCTGGGACAAAGTATTTGGAGATTGAAAGGAGCAATTATGGAAAAAATTAAAATGACAACCCCTTTGGTAGAGATGGATGGAGATGAGATGACCAGAATCCTCTGGAAAATGATCAAAGAGGAACTGTTAGAGCCATACATTGAGTTAAATACAGAATATTATGACTTAGGGTTAGAGCATCGGAATGAAACCAATGATCAGGTGACGATTGATTCTGCCAATGCGACTAAAAAATATGGCGTTGCAGTAAAATGTGCGACCATCACTCCAAACGCTGCCCGTATGACAGAGTATAACCTCAAAGAAATGTGGAAGAGCCCAAACGGAACAATCCGTGCGATGTTGGACGGAACCGTATTCCGTGCTCCAATCGTGGTAAAAGGTATTGAACCGTGTGTCAAGAACTGGAAGAAACCGATCACAATCGCTCGTCACGCATATGGAGATGTCTACAAAGCAAGTGAGATGAAGATCCCGGGTGCCGGAAAATGCGAACTGGTCTACACCGCAGAGGACGGAACCGAGACAAGAGAACTGATCCACAACTTTACTGGTGCAGGTGTCGTTCAGGGACAGCACAACCTGTGCAACTCCATTGAGAGTTTTGCAAAAAGCTGTTTCAATTATGCACTGGATACGAAACAGGATCTGTGGTTTGCAACGAAAGACACGATTTCCAAAAAATATGACCATACGTTTAAAGATATTTTCCAGGAGATTTTTGATGCAGAGTACAAAGAGAAATTTGATGCGGCAGGAATTACCTATTTCTATACGCTGATCGATGATGCGGTAGCCCGCGTGATGAAATCTGAGGGTGGCTATATCTGGGCATGCAAAAACTATGATGGTGACGTCATGAGTGATATGGTATCCAGTGCTTTTGGTTCTCTTGCCATGATGACATCGGTTCTGGTATCTCCGGATGGCTATTATGAGTATGAAGCAGCACATGGAACCGTACAGAGACATTATTACAAACACTTAAAGGGAGAGGAAACTTCCACAAACTCTGTTGCAACGATCTTTGCATGGACGGGGGCCTTAAAGAAACGTGGTGAATTAGATGGCAACAAAGAGCTGTCTGATTTTGCAGAAAAATTAGAAAAGGCTTGTATCAGGACCATTGAAGATGGTAAAATGACAAAAGACCTTGCGCTGATCACGACAAATCCAAATCCGGTTGTCTTAAACAGCGAAGATTTTATCAAGGCAATCAGAGCGACATTAGAAGAAATATAGAGGTAAAAAATGGTTTTATCGTGTCAGAATATCTCGAAATCCTTTGGAACGGATGAAGTGTTAAAAGACATTAGTTTTCATATTGAAGCAAATGAAAAAGCAGCGATTGTCGGCATCAATGGTGCCGGCAAGTCTACGCTGCTTAAAATAATTATGCAGGAAGAAACAGCTGATTCCGGCGAAGTGATCCTTGCAAAAGACAAAACGATCGGCTATCTTGCGCAGTATCAGGATGTATCCGGGCATCACACGATCTATGATGAGGTGCTCCATTCCAGAGAGGATATCCTTGCCATGGAAGCACGGCTTCGTGAGATGGAAGAGCAGATGAATCACCAGACTGGTGATTCGTTAGAAACACTGTTAGAGACCTATCATAAATTAAATCATGAATTTGAACTGCAAAACGGTTATGCGTACCGCAGTGAAGTGACCGGTATCTTAAAAGGACTGGGATTTACCGACGAAGAGTTTGGAAAACAGATGAGTGAGTTGTCCGGTGGACAGAAAACGCGTGTTTCCCTTGGTAAGCTGCTGGTGACAAAGCCGGATGTACTGCTTTTGGATGAGCCGACCAACCATCTGGATATGGAATCAATCCGCTGGCTGGAGACATTTCTGTTGAATTATAAGGGAGCGGTGATCATTGTATCGCATGACCGTTATTTTCTGGACCGCGTTGTAACAAAAGTGGTAGAGCTGTTTAAACATCAGGCATTTGTATATCAGGGAAACTATTCTGCTTTTGCGCAGAAAAAAGCAAAAGTAAGAGAGGACATGCTCAAACAGTACTATAACCAGCAACGTGAGATCAAACATCAGGAAGAAGTCATTACAAAACTCAAATCGTTTAACCGTGAGAAATCTATCAAGCGTGCGGAGAGCAGGGAAAAGATGCTCGATAAGATAGAGCGTCTGGAAAAACCGACCGAAGAAAATACGGATATCAAGATCATTTTAGAGCCAAACGTGACAAGTGGAAATGACGTGCTGACCGTAGAACATCTGGCAAAGGCATATCCACCGCTTACGCTGTTTGAAGATTTATCTTTCGAGGTAAAACGTGGCGAGCGTGTGGCACTGATCGGAAACAACGGAACCGGAAAAACAACGATCTTAAAGATCATCAACCAGTTACTTCCGGCGGATGCAGGAACCGTGACCCTTGGCTCCAATGTGCACATTGGATATTACGATCAGGAACATCAGTTACTGCATATGGAAAAGACAATCTTTGAAGAAATCGCAGATGATTATCCGACATTGAACAATACGAAGATCCACAATGTACTGGCGGCATTTTTATTTACCAATGATGATGTATTTAAAAAGATCGGGGACTTAAGCGGTGGAGAGAGGGGAAGAGTTTCCCTTGCCAAATTAATGCTTTCCGATGCTAATTTCCTGATTTTGGATGAGCCGACCAACCATCTTGATATTACATCAAAGGAGATTTTGGAATCTGCATTGAATCAGTATACCGGTACAGTATTTTTCGTTTCCCATGACCGTTATTTTATCAACCAGACGGCAACCAGAATCCTGGAACTGACCGGAGAGATGGTCGTAAATTACATTGGAAATTATGACTACTATTTGGAAAAGCATGAGGAACTGACCAAAATCTACGTCAATCCGTCGACGAAAGATGCCGAGAGCACACAGCCAGCAGAGGAAGCTGCGCCTGCTGCAAAGGCAGACTGGCAGGAACAGAAAGCAAAACAGGCACAGATCCGAAAGATCGAAAATGCGTTAAAAAAGACGGAGAAGAGGATTGAGGAGCTGGAAACGAAGATTGCAGAGATCGACGAAGCATTTGCAAAGCCGGAAAATGCAACCAATTCGGCAAAGCTAAATGAACTTTCAGCGGAGCAGAATACCTACAAAAAAGAACTGGAACAGTGCTATGAGGACTGGGAAGAATTGTCGATGCAGTTAGATAGTTAAATTTTTCACACATTGACAGATTTGCGGCAAATCACTATAATGTATCTCAGAAATCATATGCGATTAAAGATAGAAAGGTGGGCATCTTAGGTGGAAGAAAAAGATATATCACAGGCAGTGATTCGGAGAATGCCAAGATATTACCGCTATTTGGGAGAGTTATTAGATGCCGGAGTAGAACGTATTTCTTCGAACGATCTGAGCAAACGGATGAATGTAACTGCATCTCAGATCCGTCAGGATCTCAATAATTTCGGTGGATTTGGACAGCAGGGATATGGATATAACGTAAAGTTTCTTTATGAGGAAATCGGCAAGATCTTAGGACTGGATCAGAGACATAATATCATTGTTATCGGTGCAGGTAACTTAGGTCAGGCGTTGGCGAATTATGTAAAATTTGAAAAACTTGGATTTATGATCATAGGACTGTTCGATGTCAATCCTGCGCTGGACGGAGTTTCTGTCAGAGGGATCCGCATCCGTATGCTGGATGAGCTTGAACAGTTCTGCAAGGATAATCAGGTGGATATTGCAGCACTCACGATGCCAAAGGAAAAGGCAGACGCCATTGCAAACCGTCTGGTAGACCTTGGTATTCATGCAATCTGGAATTTTGCACATGTTGACCTGGAACTGATCGACAAGGATGTTGTTGTAGAAAATGTTCACTTGTCAGACAGCTTGATGCAGTTATCTTATAATATTGTCAAAAACAGACGTGCAAGAGAGAATGATGCCTAAGGAGGGTGCCGTTCATGAAGGAAGAAGTGTTTCGTCAGGCATTGCGGGAACATTCGGTACCAATCCTGATCTTAGACCCCAAGTGGCATAGACTGTTTGCTATCCATGGAAAGACGGAACGGATTTCTGAGATAGAAAAAAAGTTAAGCAGATATCTGGCAGAGCAGGGACGGGTCAATCAGGAATTAAAGGACTTAAAGCATTTAAAAAATAATCTGCTCGACAGTATACGCAGAAATATGGATGGCGCAAATGAGGAAAATGAGGACCGCCTAAAGACCAGAAAACTGGAAGAGAACAGTCGTCTGGTGGATGAGATCAATCAAAAGATGGAGCGTTACGAGGATCGTCTGTTAGAACTTCCACATATCATCCGTGATACCAACGAAGCCCTGATGCTCGCTTCCATGGAATACTGCTATGACAAGATGCGTGTCAATGAAAGAGAAGCAGAAGAAATCTCAGAGTGGATCCAGGGAATCCGGGTCGAACTAAAGGAAAATATCATAAAAAAACAAAACCGGGAATGGAACAATCGGGAAATCTACGGATTTATGCACGATATTTTTGGAATGCAGATTTTGGATCTGTTTGATATTGTGTATGAAGACGAAGACGAGGATGAGGAGAATACAACACAGGAAGAGTAAAGGGAGCTGCCGGACAGCTCCCTTTTTGCGAAAGCATGGAGGGGAAAATGCGATATCTGGTAAACAGCAGAAAGATGCAGCAGTATGATACCAATACGATCGAAAAACTTCATATACCGGGCATGGTCTTAATGGAGCGTGCAGCCTTAACTTTCGTGTGTGAGTGGAAAAAGCAGAGTGTGGCGCAGGAAAAGATCCTTGTGGTATGCGGGATTGGAAACAATGGCGGCGACGGGCTTGCGATCGCAAGACTTCTGGTGCAGGAAGGCTATGAGGTAGATACGGTTTTGGTTGGGGACAGAAAAAAATCATCCGGTCAGAACGCCTTACAGCAGGAGATCTTTCGCGCGCATGGCAATGCGATCTTAGATGAGATCCCTTCAGGAGATGACTATACCACGGTCATAGACGCCATTTTTGGAGTGGGACTGTCGCGAGAAGTGACCGGAAGCTATGCAGAAACGATCGAAAAATTAAACAGCCTCTCCGGGAAAAAATATGCGGTGGATCTTGCATCCGGTGTGTCAGCGGAAAACGGAGCCATACTTGGAACGGCATTCCGGGCGGATGTTACCATCACATTTGCCTATGGAAAAATAGGACAGTATCTGTTTCCGGGAAATGAGTATTCCGGAAAAGTTATTGTGACAGAGATCGGCATAGGAAAAGAAAGCTGGTTTGGAGACCCGCCAAAAGTTGCCGTGCTGGAGCGGAACGACTTGGACTGGATGCCAAAACGACAGGGACATTCGAATAAAGGAACCTATGGAAAAGTTCTTGTGATCGCAGGAACAGTTAATATGGCGGGAGCAGCATGTCTTTGTGGCAGAGCTGCCTATGCGGCGGGATGCGGACTGGTCCGTATTTTAACGCCGGAAGAAAACAGACTCGTGATCCAGACGACTTTGCCAGAGGCAATCCTGACCACTTATGACAGAAAAGATCTGGACACAGAGTTACTTGAAAATGCAATGGACTGGGCAGATGTGATCGTGTGCGGACCGGGACTCGGAAGGGAAAATGTCGCAGGACAACTGGTGGAATATGTGATAAAACATGCAAGGGTGCCGCTCGTTCTGGATGCGGATGCCCTAAACGAAATGGCAGAGAAAAAAGAACTTCTTTCACTGCTCCCCAAAGACACCATCCTGACCCCACACTTGGGAGAAATGAGCCGTCTGACTGGAAAAAGTGTGCCGGAGATACAAAAGCAATTATTTGAAGTTGCAGAAGTGTTCGCAAGGCAATATAATATAGTATGCGTATTAAAAGATGAACATACGGTTACTGCCTGTCCGGATGGAACGGCTTATCTGAATTTGTCCGGAAATCATGGAATGGCAACAGCCGGAAGTGGAGACGTATTAAGTGGTATTTTAGGTTCTCTTTTAGCACAGGGGATGGAAACCTGTATGGCGGCACCATTTGGTGTGTTTTTACATGGCGTATCCGGAGATGAGATCCGTGGACAGATGGGAAGCTACGGGATGATGGCATCGGATCTGATCGAGGGGATCCGGATCACAACTAAGAAATTAGAGAAATGAGGATGAAAATGAATCAGTACAGTAGAGTATATGCAGAGATAGATTTGGATGCTGTATTATATAATATGGAATCTATGCGTGGGAACATAGCAGAAAATACGAAAATAATGGCAGTCATCAAGGCGGATGGTTACGGACATGGAGCGGTAGAAATTGCAGAGGCGATCGATCATCTGGATTATGTTTTTGGCTATGCAGTTGCAACGGTAGAAGAGGGACTGATTTTGCGGAAGCATGGCATAGAAAAGCCAATCCTTATACTGGGATATGTATTTCCGGACCAGTACGAGGCAATGATCCGGGCAGAGATCCGTCCAACTGTTTTTACGGCAGAGATGGCAGAAGAATTGTCGGAGGCTGCAGAAAAGACGGGCATGGATTGTAAGATCCACTTTGCGATTGATACCGGAATGGGAAGAATCGGATATCAGGTAACAGAGGAAGCAGCAGATGAGATGACACGTCTGGCAAAGTTACCGCATATTATGGTAGAGGGTATTTTTACTCATTTTGCAAAGGCAGATGAGATAGAAAAAGAACCAACACATCGTCAGATCGAGTTGTTTACCCATATGATACAGATGTTAGAGCAGCGTGGTGTTAAAATACCGATCCATCATTGTTCCAACAGTGCCGGCATTGTGGAGATCCCGGAGGCAAATATGGATCTGGTGCGTGCGGGAATCACGTTGTATGGTCTTTGGCCGTCGGATGAGGTGGATAAAACGAAGATCAGCATCAAACCTGCATTATCGCTCATCACTCATGTTGCATATGTCAAAGAGTTAGAGGCAGGCCATTCCATCAGCTATGGTGGTACTTATACGACCAAAGAAACCAGAAGGATCGCAACTATCCCGGTGGGATATGCGGATGGATACGCGCGTTCCCTCTCCAATAAGGGAGATGTGCTGATCCATGGCAGGAGAGCCCCAATCTGTGGAAGGGTCTGTATGGATCAGTTTATGGTCGATGTGACGGACATCCCGGATGTGACTGTCGGGGATGAAGTGATCTTAATTGGAAGTGCAGGAGAAGAGACCATCACGATGGAAGAGGTCGGAGCAATCTCAGGACGCTTCAATTATGAGTTTGTATGCGATCTGGGAAAAAGGATCCCGCGTGTTTATGTGCATAAGGGAAAAGTGGTTGGCACAAAAGATCATTTTTCGGAATAATCTGGAATACACCCGTTAAAATTGGCAATACTATCCGTAGATGGAACATCCATCTGAAAAATGATAACAGGACCGTTATCAGAAAGAGTGGAGAAAAAAGTAGATGGTAATTCGACGCGGTGATATATTTTATGCTGACTTAAGACCGGTCATCGGTTCGGAGCAGGGAGGAGTCAGACCTGTTCTTATCATACAAAATGATGTGGGAAACCGTCACAGCCCAACTGTCATATGTGCGGCGATCACATCCCAGATGAACAAGGCAAAGCTTCCAACACATGTGGAGTTGGACTGCCATAAATATGATCTGGTCAAAGATTCGGTCGTGCTGTTAGAACAGCTTCGCACCATTGATAAGAAAAGACTGAAAGACAAGGTCTGTCATCTGGATCATCAGATCCTGATAAAAATAGACAAGGCATTGGAGATCAGTCTGGAATTGTATACATAAGATGAGGGAAAAACAGGGGCAATACTTGACGGATATGCCTGAAAATGATATATTTTTAAAGATTATACTGCTTTTGGGATGCAAAAAGGGTATCTCAAAGGCAACATAAAATGAAAAACAGACCAGACAGAAGAGGAGAATGATTTATGGACGAGGGTGTCAGTCCCACTATGGGCGTTCTGGTGTTTGCGATTTTATTAGTGCTTGATTTTGTAATCTTTGGCTTTATGGCAGCTATGGAAAATCTCAATCAGGCCTCAATTGAAAAAATGGCAAAAGAAGGGGAAAACAGAGCGGCCCAGCTATTAAAGTACACCGATAAGACAGAGCGGTATCGGCATGTGTGCCAGCTGATCATACTGGTTGTACATATGATATTAGGATTTTACCAGATTCCCCTGTGGAAAGCATATTTTCTGCCGGAACCGACAAAAATGGCGGTTTCATTTGCGGTAGATGTGCTTATTTTTGCTGTGTTGATCTTATTGGTGCTGATCATCGGTATTTATACGCCGGAAAAGGTGGCATCCAGAAAACCGGACAGTTTCGCACTACGTCTGGTTGGCTTTGTCCATGTGGTAGAACTGGTATTTTACCCGGCAATCTTTCTGACTGATGCGGTGGCAAACCTGCTGTCGCGGACCTTTGGAGTAGACCCGCTTAGTGACACAGATGATGTGACAGAAGAAGAGATTATTTCCATGGTCAAAGAGGGTCACGAACAGGGAGTACTTCTTGCCAGTGAGGCAGAGATGATCCACAATATCTTTGAATTTGGAGACAAAGAAGCGAAAGATATCATGACGCACCGCAAGAACCTGGTTGCGCTCGATGCTTCATTCACATTCGCAGAAACACTGCCGATCTTAACGGAAAACCATTATTCCAGATTTCCGGTTTACCGGGATACGATCGATGATATTATGGGTGTCTTACATATTAAAGAGGCACTGTGTTTGTGTCAGAAAAAGGAGTTGCTGCAAAAGCCGATCGGTGAGATAGAAGGGCTGATCAGTGAGGTCGATTTCATTCCGGAGACAAGAAATATCAATGTACTGTTTACCAGAATGCAGAACGAAAAATGCCATATGACCATTGTTGTGGATGAATATGGACAGACCTCCGGTATTGTCACGATGGAAGATATTTTAGAAGAGATCGTCGGAAATATCGAAGATGAGCATGACGAAGAGATGCCAATGATCCAGAAACTGCCGGACGGAAGTTACCGGATGGACGGTATGGCAGAGTTTGAGGAGGTAGTTGAGACCCTTGGGATCGATGCTGCAGAGGAAGATGATTTCGAAACCTTAAACGGATTTCTGATCTCATTGATCGATAAGATCCCGAATGATGACGAGGTATTTTCTACGACAGCATACGGATATCTGTTTGAAATCCTTTCCGTACAGAACAAGATGATCCATACGGTAAAGGTAACAAAATTGCCGGAAGAAGAGCAAAATGCAGATGAGACTTGTCAGAATGAAGAAAAAATGGTAAAATAAAGAGTATTTTGCGGAAAGATACGGATGAAAAGATAAAAATTTGGAAAAGAGGAAGATGTTATGTCAGGACATTCAAAATTTGCAAATATTAAACATAAGAAGGAAAAAAATGATGCTGCAAAAGGGAAAATTTTTACCATTATCGGTAGAGAGATTGCAGTTGCAGTAAAAGATGGCGGTCCGGACCCTGCAAACAACTTTAAGCTTGCACAGGTCATTGCAAAGGCAAAAGCAAATAACATGCCAAACGATACGATCGACCGTGGTATCAAAAAAGCAGCCGGAGAAGGTGGCAATGTCAATTATGAGTATTGTACTTATGAAGGATATGGTCCAAGTGGAACAGCAATCATCGTAAAATGTCTGACCGATAATAAAAACCGTACCGCAGCAAATGTCAGAAATGCATTTACCAAGGGACACGGAAGCATTGGAACACAGGGATGCGTATCTTATATGTTCGATGAAAAAGGGCAGATCATCATTGCAAAAGAGGATTGTGATTTAGAGTCAGATGATCTGATGATGATGGCATTGGATGCCGGAGCAGAGGATTTTTCCGAGGAAGAGGACAGCTTTGAGGTATTGACTGCACCGGATGATTTCGAGGCAGTGCGCAGTGCATTAGAGGCAGAAAAAGTTGCTATGGTACAGGCAGAAGTTACCATGATCCCACAGAATTATGTGGAACTGACTGCAGAAGAAGATATCACAAACATCAATCGTATTCTGGATCTGTTGGATGACGATGATGATGTTCAGGAAGTATATCACAACTGGGATGAATAAGAAAGAAAAAAGCAGAAGACACGGGGTGTTTTCTGCTTTTTTTATAAAAATTCAAAAATAAATGGCATTATACAGGGAAATGTTATATGATAATAATAGAAACAGACAAGGGAGGGGTTTTTCCATGAAAAAGATTCTTTTTGCTGCATCTGAGTGTGTACCATTTATTAAAACGGGCGGTCTGGCAGACGTATGTGGTGCTTTGCCGAAAGAGTTTGATAAAGAAGAGTGGGATGTAAGAGTTGTCATTCCTTATTATAGCTGTATACCGGAGAAATACCGGAGTAAATGCGAATATGTTACTCATTTTTATATGGGAACAGGCAATTATATACCAAGTAAGTATGTCGGTATCTTTAAGTGCGAACTGGATGGTATTACATATTATTTTATTGACAATCAGGAGTATTTTACCTGTGATACACCATACGGAGATATCCGTTGGGACATCGAGAAATTCTGTTTTTACGACAAGGCGGTATTATCCATGCTAAAACAGATTGATTTCCGACCGGATCTGATCCACTGCCATGACTGGGAGACCGGACTGGTACCGGTTTACTTAAAGAATGAATTTCAGGCAGATTCTTTCTACTGGGGAATTAAATCGATCATGACCATCCACAATCTGAAATTCCAGGGTATCTGGGATATCAAGACGATGCAGGGGCTGACCGGATTTTCCTCTTCCCTGTTTACTCCGGATAAACTTGAGTTTATGAAGGATGCCAATATGTTAAAGGGTGGTCTGGTTTATGCCGATTACATCACGACCGTGAGCGATTCCTATGCGCAGGAAATCCAGACAGACTATTATGGAGAAGGTTTAAATCCGCTTCTTGCTGCAAGACATTTTGATATGCAGGGTATTGTCAATGGGATTGATTATCAGGTTTATGACCCAATGACGGATGAGAAGATCTATACCAATTACGGACCGAAGGATTTCCGCAAGAAGAAATACATGAATAAGGTCAAACTGCAGGAAGAATTGGGACTTGCAGTCGATAAAAAGAAATATATGATTGGTTTGATCTCGCGTCTGACCGACCAGAAAGGTCTTGATTTGATCAATTATGCCATTGATGGAATCGTAGATGATTATACCCAGCTCGTTGTCATCGGAACCGGAGATCCAAAATACGAAAATATGTTCCGCCATTATGCATGGAAATACGGCGACCGGGTTTCTGCCAATATCTGTTATTCGGATGAACTGGCACACAAGCTGTATGCGGCTGCAGATGCGTTCTTAATGCCATCCCGTTTCGAGCCTTGCGGATTGACACAGTTGATCTCTTTCCGTTACGGAACCGTTCCGATCGTGCGAGAAACAGGTGGTTTAAAAGATACGGTAAAACCTTTCAACGAATATGAAAATACCGGAGATGGTTTCTCCTTTGCAAATTACAATGGAGATGAAATGCTTAGTGTCATCAATTATTCCAAACATATTTACTTTGACCGAAAGAAACAGTGGAATCAGATGATTGACCGCGGCATGGCAAATGATTATTCATGGAAATCATCCAAGGGAAAATATGAGGGATTATACAATTATCTGTTAGGATGCTAGTTTGTTCTGCAGGAAGACTTCCGTATAAAAAATAAAATATGACAAATATTAAAACAGGGTGTCGTGGCATCCTGTTTTGTTATGTATCAGAACAAAAAGTATATGGAGGGACTATGGCAGAAAATCAGGAAAAGAAAAACGAACAGATACGGGAGTTTGGTCAGATCGAGTTACAGAATAACAGAGAACATAATAAGATATCATTGCTTACGATCATTGGAGAGATTGAGGGACACGAATGTCTCCCTGCATCAACAAAGACAACGAAATATGAACATGTGCTGCCGAAGCTGGCAGAGTTAGAGGACAACGAAGATACCGACGGTCTGCTTTTACTGTTAAATACGGTAGGGGGAGATGTGGAAAGCGGACTTGCAATTGCAGAACTGGTTGCATCTATCCGCAAACCGACCGTATCTCTGGTACTGGGGGGAAGTCATTCAATCGGAGTGCCGCTTGCAGTGTCGACGGATTATTCCTTTATCGTGCCGAGTGGAACAATGGTGATCCATCCGGTGCGGATGAACGGTACAGTCATTGGGGCACAGCCCACCTATGACTATTTCAAGCAGATGCAGGATCGGATCTTAACATTTATCAGCAGACATTCCAGAGCAAATGAAAAACGGCTGGAGGAACTTATGATGAATACAGGAATTCTGACAAAAGATCTGGGGACGATTTTGGTTGGAGAAGAGGCGGTCCGGGAGGGATTGATCGATGAAGTCGGTGGGATCTCGCAGGCTTTTGACAAGCTGCATGAAATGATCCGGAAAAAAAAGAGTAAAAAATCATAAAAAGCAGTTAATGACAATCTGCCTCAAATATGGTATGATACAATGAGCGTGAGTTTAAAGTTACAAAGGAGGCAGATATGTCATTAGTTCAAGCGATATTTATGGCGATTATTCAGGGGTTGACCGAGTTTTTACCTGTCAGCAGTTCCGGACATCTGGCAATTTTTAAGATCATGTTCGGCGTAGAGACGGACACGGGAATTTTATATGATGTTTTGCTGCACGTCGGAACGCTTGCGGCGATCTGTGTTGTTTACTATAAAGATATCTGGAAGATGATCGTAGAGGGCTGTTGCATTATACGGGATGCGGTGGTAAATGTCGTTCTCTTCTTTAAAAACAAAACAGGAAAGAACACAGAACCTTACCGGCGGATCGTAAACAGCAGTTACCGCAAATTTGTAATGTTAGTGATCGTATCGACGATCCCAACCGGAATTATCGGTGTGGCTGGCAAAAATGCAGTAGAGCTTGCATCAGAGATTTTGATCGTACCCGGCATCTGCCTGATCGTGACAGCAATCCTGCTTTTCATAGCAGATCATACCAAAGATGGTGAAAAATTACCGAAAAGTGTTACCTATACCAATGCATTCGGGATCGGTATCGCACAGGGGATTGCAACACTCCCTGGTTTATCACGGTCCGGAACCACGATCACAGCATGTCTGTTGAGCGGGTTCAACCGTAATTTTGCAGTAAAATATTCTTTTATCATGTCAATACCGGCGATCTTGGGTGCACTGGTGTTAGAGTTAAAAGACATGAAAAACCTGGCAGTGACAGGAACTGAAATTACATATTATGTGATCGGAATGGTGATCGCGGCAGTGGTTGGATATGTCTGTATCAAGACCATGCTCGTCATCGTGCGGAAAAAGAAATTTACCGGATTTGCAATTTACTGCCTGATTGTAGGAGCAATCTCAATCGGCGGAAGTGCCTTGCCGCCGATAAGACCGACGGAAAATTCTCTGCCTGTTACGAACTGCTCAACAACAATTTCGTCCTCATATTTGAGGGCCTCTTTAACAGCCTTTTTATACTGATCTGCATTCTCAACCTTTGAAACGCCTACGCTTGAACCGCCCGAACACGGCTTTACAACGCAAGGATAGTAACTCCAATCCTCTGCGTCTTGAGCTGACTTGTAAACTCTG
>URUD01000048.1 GCA_900550935.1 uncultured Roseburia sp. | reverse complement strand
ACCGCACTAATTTCATTTATTTTACCTTACTTTTTTTACATCACTTTTTTAATGTCTTATTTTTACGGCAAAAAGCCCGGAGCAGTTTCCCATTTCCCTGCTCCGGGCCTTTTTAGTTTAATGGAAGCCTGATCTCTACAACCGTTTCCACTCCGACCTCACTTTTTATCGTTACTCCGTACTCATCTCCATACTTTAGCTTGACTCTCTGGTTTACATTTCCGATCCCGATATGCTCCCCCTTAAACCGGCGGCTTTTCAATTCTTTCTGTATCGTTTCAAGTTTTTCTTCTTCGATCCCGCTCCCATTATCGGTAACTGAAATTACCATAATCTCACTCTCTTTTCTTACCGCAATGGCGATCAGGCCATTTTCTTCTTTTCCCTCGAGGCCATGGATAATCGAATTTTCGACGATCGGCTGCAGGATCAATGGCAAGATCCGTTTGTTTTCCAGTCCATACTCTACTGCGATCGAATACGAGATACGATCTCCAAACCGGTACTGCTGAATTTTCAGGTAATATTCTACCAGTTCCACTTCAGATTTTACTTCAACCTCTTTCTCTCCCGCCTGAATACTGCTCCGCAGGATCTTGCCGAGCATCTTAACAAGCTCTTCAATCTCATACTGTTTGTTGACCCTTGCTTTCATGCGGATGGTCTCTAATGTATTGTAGAGGAAATGCGGGTTGATCTGGCTGGTCAGCATCTTTAACTCGGCATCCTTCTGACTCGTCTTTAACTGTTCGGCATGCAGTTTCTCCCGATACACTTCCGACAACAGCTTCTGGATATCGTGGATCATCGTATTCAGATAATCATAAAGCTGGCTGATCTCATCATTTCCTTCCAGTTTCTTTTCCAGTGCAAAACTTCCGGATGCCGCCTTTTGCATCTGCTCCCTGAAATGCTCGACCCGTCTGGAAAATGACCAGGAAAAGAGCATGATCATCGTCACAGCAAACAACACGGAAATACCGGAGAGTATAATACTCTTCCTGCTCTGTTTATTTGCATTTTTTAAAATATCACGGTAGGCACGCACACCCACTACCTGAAGATAATCCGTACTGTTTTTCTGCTGGATGGTCTCACAGGTCATAATGTACTCTTCTCCATCGATTGTGATCTGCTTCTGCCATTTCTCTTCCGTTTTATCCGGCATCTCTTCCTTGATCTTCTTAAAGTTCAAGTTATCGCGTTTACTGCTGATGAGCTGCCCGCCATTTAGCACTAAAAAGGTGTCTCCGGCACGGTCTCTGATATATTCTTCGAACCGCTCCGGCCGTATGTAAATGACCAGAGCTCCCACATTCTCGCTCTTCTTGGTCTTTATCATCCGGCATAAGGCAAGTGTATGGTCGTATCCGTCTATTTTGTGTGGCAGATACGCCCATACGATACCGCTCTTCTCCTCGCTTACCCGTTCATACCAGTCTTCGCTTCGGATCTCATCATCTACCTGCACAAAGTTGAGATTACCCTTGATCGTATCATTTTCCATATAGACACTGATATTAGAGATCAGCTTGTTATAATACTGCCTGTAAACCAGAAAATTCGTGTAATTCTTATAGTCATTTATCATGTCCTGATAATCGGTATACTGCTTTTTTGCAATCTCTTCAAGCTGGCTGTCAAAATAAAAATACTTTGACACCGTCGTCAAAGTTCCCTCCAATTCTGATATCTGAGTTGCAACCGTATCCAGCTCCTGTATCTCCTCATTTTCCGCCTGCTCAACCAAAAGACGGTTCGTTCCGTGGATCAGATAGACGCCAATTAAGATCAGAGGCAGGAAGCCGCCTATGATGTAGATAAAGAACATTCGATAGCCCAGTTTGATGCCCAGCAGTCTGTGTGCAAGCTGGCGCAATTTTCCCTCTTTGTGTTTCTCTTCCATACTGACTCCTCACTCCCGCAGTTTTAATCAAACTGCATATATCGGATATATTTTTCCTGAAAATCTTCCTGCATTGCCAGATTTTTTTCCACCGTTTCCTCTGCGATCTGCTGCATTTCCTCTGCTGCCTGCGGATCTTTGATACAGTCGATGGCTCCCTCTAATGCACTGTTTCCGAGCAATTTGATCTTGTTCTGCACTTCTTTGGGGAACAGTCCGATCGTGGCTGCCTTTTCAATATTTAATGCCGTGCCAAAACCTCCGGCAACCAATACCCTGTCAACCTTTTCTGCCGGTATCCCTGCGGTCTGCAGTAATACTTCCATTCCCGCACGAATCGCTGCTTTTGCCATCTGCACCTGCCTGATGTCTTCCTGCGTGAAAACGATCCCCTTTGCCACCGGAAATCCGTCTTTCTGGTACTGCTCTGACAGGGTTCCGTTTTCATCGATCACTTTATATTTCCACAACTCACTTACGATCTCAAGGATCCCGGTTCCACAGATCCCGATCGCAGGTGCACCGGAAATGGTCGTCGTGATCATCCGCTGTCTGCCTAAAAGTGATGCCTTTGCGATCGCCCCCGGGATGCCCGGCATGCCGCAGCGGATCTTTCCACCTTCCAAAGCAGGTCCTGCTGCCACCGATGTCACGAATAATCCCCCAGGGGTCAGAAGCGCCATCTCTCCGTTCGTTCCAATGTCTAAAAACAACACGGTCTTTGGATCGTTTGCTTCCTGTCTCCACAGGTCACACATGCCGCTGCTGTAAAGTCCTGCCACGATATCTGCCCCCACAAAAGCAGAAATGCCAGGCAGGATCGTAACGGTCGCAGGATATGTTTCCCTGCCAAACAGCTCCGGATAAGTATAGTGCTGCAATGACAGATCTACCGGATGAAACGGTGCACTGCCCAGTCCTTCACAGGAAAAACCGCACAGCAGATGACACATGGTCGTATTGCCAGCTATCACGATCTCTTTTATGTCCTCTTTTTTCTTTTGCCCTTTTTCTAAAAGCTGTCGGAACAAATCTTCCAGATCATCACGGATGCCCGCCTGCAACGCATCCTGTTTTCCTTCACACGCCGCCTGTATCCTTGTGATGACATCTGCCCCATAGTTTCTCTGATGGTTGACGGAAACGGCATAACAGATGGTCTCTTTTGTGGTCTGATCCACCAGTGCCGCCGCAAGTGTGGTGGTTCCGATATCAACTGCGATCCCAAGGTTATCGTTCTGCGGTCTGACCGGACGTTCTCCACTATCTATACCATTTTGTCTGACCGGCTTCTCCGCGCTATCCTTACGATCTGTTTTCGTTTCTTTCTCTATAAACTTTGTCTGCACTGCCATCTCTTCTGAACTTTGCAATACAACCACTGCATCTTTCTGTGGCACGGACTGACAGGCAAGCCGGAAGCCCCGCTGCAGCTGCGCTGCCGAAAGTGTTTCCTGCTCTGCCGCTGTCACTTTCGTACTGCCTTTTTCATACTGCACCAGACATTTGCCACAACTTCCATTGCCATTGCATGGTGCATCCAGATAGATCTGATCTTCCCGCAGTAACTCCAGGAGTGTTTTCTTTTCTTTTTCCTCAAATATAACCTGTCCGGCTACGCTGCCAGACTGCGTTTTAACTGTAATGTTCATGGGGGCTCCGTTTCTTTCTTACTTTAATGTCCGCTTTTTTAAGCATACCATACCTCCGTTTTTTTTCAAACAAATATCCACTTTTTATTTTTGCCGGTTTGGTTTATCATAAGACTGACAACTTTTTGAAAGGATGGTATTCTCTATGAAATTAATCTCCTGGAATGTCAACGGGCTGCGCGCCTGCATACAGAAAGGATTTATGGATGTTTTTCACGAGATGGATGCGGATTTCTTCTGTATCCAGGAATCAAAATTACAGGAAGGTCAGATCTCACTTGACCTTCCCGGCTATCACCAGTTCTGGAACTATGCCGAAAAGAAGGGTTACTCCGGCACTGCCATTTTTGCCAAAGAAGAGCCGCTTCAGGTAAGCTATGGCATCGGAATCCCGGAACACGACAAAGAAGGACGTGTCATCACCTTAGAATATGACAACTTTTTCCTGGTTACCTGCTACACTCCGAACTCCCAGAACGAGCTGGCAAGGCTTCCTTACCGCATGACCTGGGAAGATGCGTTTTTATCCTATTTGAAATCGCTGGATGAAAAAAAACCTGTGATCCTCTGTGGAGATCTGAATGTTGCCCACAAAGAGATCGATCTGAAGAATCCGAAAACCAACCGTAAAAATGCGGGATTTTCAGATGAAGAACGGGAAAAGATGACCACTCTTTTAGCAAGTGGTTTTACCGATACGTTCCGGTATTTCTATCCGGACACAGAACAGGTCTATTCCTGGTGGTCTTACCGTTTCAAGGCGAGAGAAAAGAATGCCGGATGGCGTATTGACTATTTTATTACCTCGGAACGCTTAAACGGGCAGCTTTTGGATGCCAAGATCCACACGGATATTTTCGGATCCGACCACTGTCCGGTAGAACTTCTTATGAAATAGCATTTTTCAACTGATCCAATGCCTGCTTTAGCGTACTGCGAGGGCAGGCAATATTAATCCGCTCAAATCCTCTTCCCTCCGCTCCAAACACCGCACCACGGTCCAGCCAGAGTTTTGCTTTCTTTACAACCAGCTCTTCCAGTTCTTTTTCTGTCAGTCCAAGTCCACAAAAATCAAGCCATAACAGGTACGTTCCCTCCGGCTCGATCAGCCGAATCTGTGGAAGGTTTTCTTTTAAATATTTCCGGACAAAATTCAGGTTTTCATACAGATACGCTTTTAACTCTGCCACCCATTCATCGCCGTACTCATAAGCCGCCTGTGTTGCTACCAGTCCCATGATACCGACCTGACTGTAACCAGTCCTCGTCACTGCCGACTCAAACGCATGACGCAGTTTCTCATTTGGGATCAGGATATTTGAGATCTGCAATCCTGCAAGATTAAATGTCTTACTCGGTGCAGTACAGATGACACACTGATTTGCATATACTTCTCCCAACGATGCGAAAACATGATGCGTATGTCCCGGGTAGGTAAAATCGCTGTGGATCTCATCACTTAATACGATCACATGATGTCTGATGCAGATATCACCAAGTTTCTTTAGCTCCCACTCTCCAAACACTCTGCCCACTGGGTTGTGCGGACTGCATAATAAAAACAGTTTCACATGATGTTCCACGATCTTCTGCTCAAAATCCGCAAAGTCGATCTCATAATGTCCATCTCTCTGCTGCAACGGATTGTTGACCAGTTTCCGTTTATTTTCCCGGATCATCTGTCCGAACGGATAATATACCGGCTGTTGGATCAGCACCGCATCTCCCTCATTGGTATAGGCCGCCACTGCCGCCGCGATCGCATATACGACCCCAGGCGTCTTGATCAGCCATTCCTTTTTGATCTCCCATCCGAAGTGCCTTGCATACCAGCCCTGCACAGCGGCAAAATAATCCTCTTTTCCATCACTGTAACCAAAGATCCCATGGGAAACGACTTCCTGCAAACAGCTTCTGATCTCCGGCAGGGTCTGAAAATCCATATCTGCCACCCAAAGCGGCAGGACATCTTCTTCCATGCCACGCTCTGTTTTAAAGTCATATTTCAAACAGTTGGTATGATTGCGGTCAATCACTGTATCAAAATCATATTTCATCTTTCTTCTCTTTTCTTTAATTCATATCAAATTAGTATGATAATACTATCTTCTAAAATGCCTGTCAACCTGCATTGCATATTTCCTACTTTTATATTATAATAAATTATTCTATCGGTTACATCATTACAAAAGAGGCGAGGTTCATAGCACGGATGAGCGGACAAACAACACGGATTCGTTATATTGATATTATGAAAGGCATTACCATTCTTCTGGTTATGGTCGGGCACTATTTCAACAATCGTCTGGTGTCCACTTTTATCTGGTCCTTTCATATGCCTTTATTTCTATTTATCAGTGGATATTTTTTCCGCGATCTGCCGTTTCGGCAACGGCTCCACAAGGCTTCGGTTTCTATTTTGCTCCCTATTGGATCACCATTTTTGCCATGTCTGTTCTGGAGGGCATTTATTTTCTGATCCAAAATCATCTGGGTTTTGAATCTGTTTCCGTCCTTCGGATGGTTGCCAAACGGCTTGTTTCCGGCTTCTTTGTTTTTGCTTCGGATTTTGGTGTTCCATTCAAGCCGGAATCTATTCCAACTGTCTATGCCTTATGGTTTCTCGGTGCTCTGTTTGTCGGAGAAATCTATCTGGCACTTCTGCTGAAATTAAAAAACGTTTACCTGCGGCTTATCATTCTTCTTTATGCAGTGTTTTTCTCCAAGTGGCTTATCACCTGGACTTTTATTCCGCTCGGACTCCACTACGGAACTGTCTTTGCCGCCTGGTGATATGTTGGCTACCTGTACCGGAATGACCCGCGATTTATCATCACTCCTGCTGCCGAAAAAATTTTGATCGTTTTGTGGTTTCTCATTGCCCTGTTTGAATACAAGGCTGATTATCGCTTTGATATCAATCAGTTCCTGTATTCTTTCTACGGATTCGAACTGCTGTCTGCCTTTGGCGGTATCCTTTTTGTCAAATGGATCAGCCAGTGGATAGAGCGTTTTAGTCCGTTCCTTACGAACTTTTTTGCCTATATCGGCTCCAAAACAATCTGGATCTTATGTGTCCATGCAACCGATCAGGCTTTGCTTTCGCATTTTATCCACTCCATCCCGGTTTCAACCAGAGTTCTGATACCATGCCGTTTTCTCTTGGATCTGGTTCTTGCACTGCTTTTAAACAGGGGGTGGCAGAGTGTTCGGATGCGTTTACAGAATAATTCATAATTTCTACGCTAATATTCATGTTCTGTAATTTGTTTCTGACACTTTCCCATTGCAATAAATCTCAGTGAACCTGAATATTATGCGTAGAAATTGGGGATATATAGTAAAAAAAGGATACACCCTTTTGGGATGTATCCTTTCCTAAATTATTTTCCGTGGCGAATATCACGAACCGGGATATTCGCCACCAGTGCAGGAACGGAGCCATTTCCACTCTCTGACTCTGTCTGTGTGATCTGAATATCCAGTCCTTCCGTATCAATATCCATATATTTGGAAATAACCTGAATAATCTCATTTTTAATCTGTTCCATCATCTCTGGGGAACAGCTTGCCCGATCAGATACCAGCAAAAGCTTTAAACGGTCTTTTGCCACATCACCCGAGCTCTTCTTTTTGAATAAATCCATTAATCCCATGAGCTGCTTCCTCCTTAGTTTTTCTTGAACAGGTCTTTTATTTTAGAAAATACTCCTGTCTTTCCTTCTAAATCAAGGAATGGCACTTCTTCTCCCATAATACGATGGCAGATATTCTCATAAGCTTTTCCAGCCAGGCAGTCAGAACCTACTAACGGCTCACCCTGGTTTGTGGAAATTACGATGTGCTCGTCATCCGGAACCGCTCCGATCAGTTTTACAGCAAGGATATCGCAGACATCGTTGACGTTCATCATATCACCGCGTTTTACCATGTCCATACGAAGTCTGTTGACGATCAGATCAATCTTCTTTACTTCGTTTGCCTCGAGAAGTCCGATGATACGGTCTGCATCACGGATTGCAGAAACCTCCGGTGTGGTTACAACCAGTGCACGGTCTGCTCCTGCAATGGCATTTTTAAAGCCCTGCTCGATACCAGCCGGACAATCCAGTAAGATATAGTCAAATTCCTGTTTCAGTTCCTCGATCAGTGCCTGCATCTGCTCTGGGCTTACTGCTGTCTTATCTCTGGTCTGTGCGGACGGAAGGAGATATAACTCCGGGTATTTTTTATCTTTGATCAATGCCTGTTTGATGCGGCAGTTTCCTTCGATAACATCGACTAAATTGTATACAATACGGTTCTCAAGTCCCATAACCACGTCTAAGTTACGCAGACCGATATCGGTATCGATTAATACAACTTTCTTATTTAACTGCGCAAGACCGGTTCCCACATTTGCAGTTGTGGTGGTTTTACCGACTCCGCCCTTTCCGGATGTAACTACAATTACTTCGCTCATGTTTTTTCATTCCTCCTGCTGTTAAATATCACTTAATAACTCTTTCGTCAACGGTTCAATGCAGATTGTACCGTCTTTGGTATATGCGATCTGCGGATTTGAAGCAGTCTCTTTTACTTTTTTCTTCCGTCGTTTTCTGCCAAAGGTCTTATCCGGGCTTTTGGCGATCACGCTTCCGATGCGTATCTGGATCGGATCCATATCAAGTGCGACAATAAATGCGCTGTCATCTCCGGCTGTTCCGGCATAGACATTGCCCTTTACCGCACCCAGAATCACAATGCTGCCACATGCCGCCACGGTCGCACCCGGATTTACATCACCCACTACTACAATGCCGGACTCACTTTCAATCTGCTGCCCGGAACGAAGTGTTCCCCGGTAGAACTGTGTACCGCCGTCCATATATGGCTGCTGCACTGCTGCCTGACATGCCTCGATCTGCTGTCTGATATATGCCTCATGTGCCGGATCATTGTCCACGATACAGAGGATCTCAATCGAGGTATTCGCTGTGATAGCATCAATAATCGCATTCTCCTGTTCCGGAGTAAGTTCCCGTCCTTCAAAGGAGATTGCCAGCTTGGCACCCTTAAAAAACTTATCGGATTCCTTGAATTTTTCAACAACTGCATTCAAAAGCGACTGGAATGACATCTCCTTATCTAAGATCAGATGGATTCCGGATTTATTACTTTTTATAATAACTGCCTGTGACATATCGCTCCTCCATTTTACTATCCGATTAAGTATAGCAGATTATTTTCATTGGTGCAATGCACATTCCCAAAAAAGAGCCAACATTTCGCTAGAGTTTCATCACTTCCGACATAATACAGGCACCTTTGGCACCATTCTTACATACTTCCTCAATCCTTCCATCAGCAAATCCGATCCCGCCGATCGCATACACCGGAACTGTGACATTCGAGCAGACCTCTCTCAAAAAGGAAAGTCCGCGCGGCGGCAGCCCCTTTTTACAATCAGTCGCATAGATATGACCTGCCACCAGATAAGATACCCCCAGCCGCTCTGCCTCCTCTGCCTCTTCCACCGCATGTACCGAACAGCCCAGTTCTAATTTCTTTTCGTGCTCGCAGGCTGCATATTCCCTTAATTTAGTAAGTGGCAAATGCAGTGCGGAAATTCCAAGCCGCTCTGCCACCGCAGGATAATTGTGGCAGATCAGCCGGATTCCATGACGATTACAGATCATCTTTACTTCTTTTGCCAGATCCTCATACGCTTCTTCGGATAAATCTTTTTCCCGCAGGAGGATTGCTTTTGGTTTTCTTTTTGCGATCCGTTCAATCTGTTCCAGATAGGGGTGTCTGGACAATGCCCTGTTTGTGACCGCAATGAACGGTTCTTTGCTCTCTTTACACATAAATATAGTCACTCATTACCGGCTGGAGTCCCATTTCCTCCAATGCCTGATAAACCTCTCTTACATCTCTGCCATCGGAGATCTCGAACTGCTCATCTCCTTTGTCCTCGACGCCCTTGGCATGGCTTCCAATCCCTGTGCTGACCCCGGCGGATATCTTGGTTGCTGCTATCTTCATCAGGTTGTCACGGACTCTCGCACACTCTCTGGTGGATACGGTAATACTTGCAAATGGCATAAACAGACGATATGCCGTTACGACCTGCAACAGTTCCGCCTCGTGCACGTCCATCGGATTGATCTTGTCATTATTGATGATTGGGCGCAGTCTCGGGCAGGAAAATGCAATCTCTGCGTGCGGATATTTTCTTTGCAGTAAATAAGCATGCATTCCGGTTGCAAACGCATCCTTTCTGAAATCATCCAGTCCCAGTAATGCTGCAAATCCGACACCACGCATACCGCCCTTTAGTGCACGTTCCTGTGCATTTAACCGATACGGGAAGATCCGCTTATGCCCCGCCAGATGCAGGGTCTCATATTTGTCCGAGTGATAGGTCTCCTGAAATACCGTGACGTAATCCGCGCCACATTCATGCAGGTAAGCATACTCATCGGAGTTCATCGGATAGACTTCAAGTCCGATGACTTTAAAATACTTTCGTGCGATCCTACATGCCTCTCCAATGTATGTCACATCCGACATTTTACGACTCTCTCCGGTCAGGATCAGGATCTCCTGCAATCCGCTTTTGGCGATCTCTGCCATCTCTGCCTCGATCTCCTCTGCGTTTAATTTTGCACGCTTGATGCGGTTATGGCAGTTGAAACCACAGTAAATGCAATAGTTTTCACAGTAGTTTGCAATATAAAGCGGTGTAAAAAAGCTGATGGAATTTCCAAAATGCCGCTCTTTCTCCTCTTTTGCCGCCTGCGCCATCTGCTCTAAATATGGTTTTGCCGCCGGGGATAACAATGCTGCAAAGTCCTCCGGTGTCCGGTTTGTATGCGCAATGGCACGCAGTACATCTGCCGCCTCATATTTTTCATAATCATACTGCTCCATGGCAGAAATGACCTGTTCCATGACCGTTGACTCCTTGAGGATCTCCATCCCCGGAAGGTAGGTCATATGGTCAATGCGTGCCTCTTTCTGATGTTCCCTGATCTCATCACTTAAGATGCTCTCGTTGATATGTTCTTCGTTTTTCATTGTAATCCTCATTTCTGAACAACTCTGTTATGTATTTATTCCTGGATAAATCCGGTCAGTGGTGATGATGCGCTCGCGCCTTTTTCTTTTACCCTGCCAAGACCGGAAAGGTATGCCTCTCTTCCTGCCTCGATCGCCTTGCGGAATGCTGCTGCCATCATTGGGATATCTCCCGCTGTCGCAATTCCGGTATTTGCCATCACTGCGGCTGCTCCCATCTCCATGACTTCGCATGCCTGGGATGGTCTTCCGATTCCCGCATCCACAATGATCGGCAGTTCGATCTCATCGATCAGGATCTGGATAAATTCTTTGGTGCAGATCCCTTTGTTTGAGCCGATCGGTGCGGCAAGCGGCATGATACATGCAGCTCCTGCATTTGCCATATCCCGCGCTGCGTTCAAATCCGGGTACATATACGGCATTACCACAAATCCTTCGTTTGCCAGTGTCTCGACTGCCTTTGCGGTCTCGTAGTTATCCGGAAGCAGATATTTGGAATCACGGATCACTTCAATCTTTACAAAATCACTCTGGCAGATCTCTCTGGACAGCCGCGCAATGCGCACTGCTTCTTTTGCATTTCTTGCGCCCGACGTGTTTGGCAGGAGTGTCACGCCCTTTGGTATGTAATCTAAAATATTTGCAATGCCACCCTCGTTTGCCCGTCTTAATGCCAGGGTTACGATCTCTGCTTTCGCTTCCTTTACTGCTGCATCTATGAGTTCTAATGAATATTTTCCGGAACCTAAGATAAAACGCGACTGAAATTCGTGTCCTCCCAGCGTAAACGTATCCTTTTGCGGCGCACCGCCTCCCATAAACGTCAACACTTCCAAAACATCCCCTGCCTGCAGCATCTTTGTGTCATATTCGGTTTTTGCTAAAATGGCTTCATTGATCTCTACTGCCACCTGTCCCGGATGATGCTTATTCTCCTGTAAAAAGCGGCTGATCGTCATCCCCTCTGCTACGTCTCTTTGTTTTCCATTTACTGTAATAATCATGTGCTCCTCCTGTTATCTCTGGTTAATCTGATTGAATTTTAAAGAAATCTCCTATACAGCAAAAAAGGTCCACAAAGAAATACACCCGCGGTGGTGTACCCCTTCGTGGACCATTGGTTCACTCTCATGTTTCGATATGAAATTCAACAGTTGATATTTTAGCATATGTTGGTGGAGAAAGCAAGGGATTCTGTTATCGTCTATATGGATTTCTTTTTTAGTTCTCTAACCATTTTTTCACATGTTTCCGCAAAATATATACGTATTTACCCATTTTTGTTATACTTAACCTATCAGTTAAGCTCGGAATAATTTGGGAGGTATATCATGAAAGTAGTTGTAGCAATTGATTCATTAAAAGGCAGCCTCAACTCTCTTGAAGCCGGCTCTGCTATTTCAGAAGGAATACACAAAGTGATAACGGATGCACAGGTGTTCGTGCGTCCTCTGGCAGATGGCGGTGAAGGAACTGTCGAAGCTCTTGCGCTTGGAATGAGTGGGCGCATAGAAACCATACCGGTTACCGGTCCACTTGGAAATGCTGTTGAGGCTGCATATGGGATCATCGATGAAACCAAAACAGCCATCATCGAAATGTCAGCAGCCGCAGGTATCACGCTCGTGCCCGAACAGGATCGCAATCCATTGAACACCACCACATACGGAGTCGGAGAACTTATATCCGATGCCATAGATAATGGCTGTCGCAATTTTATAATCGGTATCGGTGGAAGTGCTACAAACGATGGAGGGATCGGAATGCTTCAGGCATTAGGATATCGCTTTCTCGATGCAAACGGAAATCCAGTTCCATTTGGTGCAAAAGGATTGTCCATCCTCGAAACAATATCGGATGAGCATGTGATCCCACAATTAAAGGAATGCCGCTTTCAAGTAGCATGTGATGTTACAAACACCCTGTGCGGCGAACAGGGCTGCAGTGCTATTTATGGACCGCAAAAGGGCGCAACCCCTTCTATGATCCTGCAGATGGACAAATGGCTTTCCCACTTTGCCCGTCTGACTATGGAAAACTATCCTAATGCAAACATGAACCAGGCTGGAACCGGTGCTGCCGGTGGTCTTGGATTTGCCTTTCTTTCCTATACAAATGCCATTTTAGAATCCGGCATCAAAATCGTACTGGAGGAAACAAAACTGGAATCCTACATCGCAGATGCCGACATTGTGATCACAGGTGAGGGCAGACTCGATGGACAGACGGTTATGGGAAAAGCTCCTATTGGTGTTGCCGCGATAGCAAAAAAACATAAAAAACCTGTGATCGCATTCTGCGGCTGTGTAACCGAAGATGCTACCACCTGCAATCAGCACGGCATTGATGCATTTTTCCCTATCCTCCGCACTGTAACAACCCTGGACGATGCGATGTGCCCTGCAAACGCAAAGAAAAACATGGTTGCTGCTGCGGAACAGGTTTTCAGGCTTATCACTGCCTTTCACTAAAGATCAGGAAAAAACTATCATATAGGTATAACTTCAGATGCCATAACAGGACTCTATCTTTTCACCTTAAGTTCCCTCAGACAGGTTTTCTGCTCCGGTGTGATCCGGTAACTCTCGATTGCTTTCTGGATCGTCTTGTTATGTGTCCAGGTGTCAAGCACCCGATTTTCCAGATACGGAAGCGTTGCTTCATACTGCTTGGCAAGTGCCGTTGCAAAAAACCATGCGATCATCATATTGACATAGTATTCTTCTGACCTTTTTTCTGCCACCCAGTCCAGATAGACCCTTTCAAACCGGTCATCCAAGAAATGGCGCATCAGCATCTCCATGCCGAAACGGATCGTATAGGTATGATCCGATGCCATCCACGCTTCTATCTTCTGCAATAACGCTTCCGGCTGCGAGATCAGCACCTTCGGAGAGATCAGGTCACAGGTCGCCCAGTTATCAATATATGGAAGAAACTCATCCAGTGCCTCCATGCAGGGCACAAAATCTTTCATGCCCTCGATCAGAAGTCCATGCAGATTATTTTCCTCATAATAATGGTGTGGCAGTTCCTTTTTAAACTGCTCTATCCTCTGCTCACACGCCGGATCTCCTTTTGCTTCGCGCAGCAATTCCTTTGCATAGGTGCGGAGTGCCGGTGTCCGGACTCCGATGATCGTATCTTCTTTGATATTCGGTATCAGTTTCCTGTGAAATTCTTTGTACTGCTCATCTCTCATCTGCCATAAACGTTCTTCTATCTCGCACATGTTTTCTCTCCCAACTGTTTTCTTCTATTATAGCACAAGCAGAGCTTGACACTCCTTTTTTCGCATGTTATTTTAAGAGAATACGCCATAAGAGAAATAGAAAGAGGAGTACTTATGATCACAAAATTCAGAGATAAATATATTGGAGACAAAGCTTTTTATCGCAGATATCTGTTTCTGGCTCTGCCGATGATCTTGCAGAACGCCATTACAAATCTGGTCAGCTTTTTGGATAATATCATGGTGGGGCAGCTTGGCACGGAGCAGATGTCCGGTGTTGCCATTGTCAATCAGCTTATTTTTGTCTATAACCTCGCCATCTTCGGCGCGGCATCTGCTGCCAGCATTTTTGGTGCACAATATTTCGGAAAAGGAAACCACAAAGGGCACATGTATTCGTTCCGTTTTAAACTGTATGCAACACTGCTTGTGACGGCTCTTGCCATCCTGCTCTTTGTCACAAAAGGTTCTGCGCTGGTCTCTCTGTATCTGACCGATACGGTGGGAAATGGTGCTACAGAGGCGGCATTGGGCTATGGATTACAGTATCTTTCCATTATGATGTTCGGGCTGGTTCCGTTTGCCATCAATCAGTCCTATGCAACAAATATCAAGGAAACCGGACAGACCATGATCCCGATGATCGCAAGTTTTGCCGCAGTGGGAAGCAACGCCCTGCTTGATTTTCTGCTGATCTTTGGCATTGGCCCGTTTCCGAAACTTGGCATTGTGGGTGCTGCTCTTGCTACTGTCATTGCCCGCTATATCGAAGCACTGATCGTTGTCTTCTGGGCACACACCCATAAAGAGAAAAATAAATATCTGACCTCGGCATACACGGGATTTGGTATTCCAAAAGATGAATTAAAAGCGATCCTGATCAAAGGCTTCCCGCTGATGATGAATGAGGTGCTGTGGGCTGCCGGCATGACTGCCGTGACACAGTGTTACTCCATCCGAGGTTTGGAAGTGGTTGCCGGACTGAATATCGCAACGACGATCACAAATCTTTTCAATATCGTATACATCCAGCTCGGTGCCTGCATCAGTATCGTCGTGGGACAATATCTTGGTGCCGGAGAGCTGGAAGAGGCAAAGGATGCCGATAACAAGATGATCGTTTTCAGTGTGTTCTGCTGTGTGATCATGGCTGTCGCAATGCTGATCGTGGGCAGATTTTTCCCGGGTATCTACAATACCACCGATGAGATCAAGGAACTTGCCACCCGCTTTATTGCTGTTTCTGCCATCATCATGCCGTTCTGCTCCTTCAGCCATGCTTCTTATTTTACGCTCCGCTCCGGTGGAAAAACGCTCGTCACATTCCTGTTTGACTCTGTTTTTACCTGGATCGTCGTAGTGCCAACGGCTTTTGTTCTTGCACACTATACCGGACTTGGTATCGTAAGTGTCTACTTCTTCGTGCAGGCAACGGAGCTAATCAAAGTCGTGATCGGCTATTGTATGGTCAAAAGTAATGTCTGGTTAGTACAAATGGTGTAGGGAACAAATTTCCCTACACCATTTTTATCGCATACTTCTCTAGTCTGTTTCCAGAATACAATTCAAGAAATAAATCGGTTGTCAGAGTATTTATTTTTATTTTCATACATTTTCCTCCAAATTTTCTGGAACAAATATTATTTGTAATTTGCATAATTGATTTGTAATTCTAAGCATGGCTTCAATGTGCATGATCCAATGTCTGCAAAATGGCATTTTTAACAACCCTCTTACATCTTTACTGCACCTGAATATTACGGTGCGGCAGAGCCGCCAGTCCGGTGTGACGAGAGCCACCAGTCCGGACTAACGGAGCCACCCCATTTTGTTTATTAAGTTACTTTGCCATTGCTGGATCCAGTCCATATACTTCTCTCATAGAGAGGTCTTTAGATGGGTCAACATTTTCAATATCGATCTTATAGGAATCATACGATATACGATCCATGATAGCATCGGCAAGAGTACTTTCACCATCACAGATTTGCTGGTACCATTCACTTTCACGGAACTGAGAACAAAAGATCGTTGAAGATTTTTTTCGTCTTTTATGTATCAGTTCAAAAAGATTCCTGGCTTCAGCTTCTGTCAGTTTAAGAAGCAGCCACTCATCAATGATCAGTGCTTTGTTCAGCTTTCGTCCAGAATGGTAATCGATCGCTGCGATGCTGGCATCTGGCTGTTCAAACTCAGCCTGACGGATCAGCCTTTTCAGACGATTGTTTTTGCGGTTGCTGTATTCGACATCAACAAGCATGCCGAACCGATCTTCGAATAGAACTTCCTTCATTGCAGGATCATCCATCTGGATGCGGAATGCATCTGCCATAGCAGTCAGACGCATTTCAATAAGTTTATCGATTGTACTTTGATTTGTCATGATTTTTTACCTCCATAGTATCTGGCTCCTCTGGTTATGCCATGTGGTTTTACTGCTTGAGATGATTCTGATTCGGTATCAGGTGCATCCTTTGTTGCAGCCAATAGATTTTTGATACTTTTATAGCTGGGTTTACCGGAATAAGAGAGCGCCTTAGAGCAGACCTGTTCCAGTTTTTCTGGCGAATATTTTTCTGCCAGTTTCAGTAATCCCATGCAGCTTCTGTAGGATTGCTGTTCAATCCTGCCGGAGGTAAGTATTGCATCGACAACCTTACTTGTGTTAATTCCAATCGAATCAGCCCACTTACGGAACCGGTCACCGTTCCATTCCAGATATTTCTGGTGTTCCTGCGGCATATGTTCTGTCACTGTAGAATACTGACCGCTTCTTCCATAGAGCCGTCTGTGAGAGGCAATACGATTGTGATTATAAAATATTTCAACCGTTGTATCTGTTATACGCACATCAACCTTATTTTTGATATACTGATAAGGCACGGAGTAGAACATTCTGTCTACTGCGATGTGATAGTTAAACTGGACGGTGGCTTGTTTCCGCTCAGCCAGTTCAAAAGGTGTAGCAGGCAACGGAGCCAGCAATGGCATTTCTTCCCCAAGAAATAAACTGAGTCTGCTACATTCCTTTTTCTGAAATTTACGGGCGTTGTAGGCATCCAGTTTTTCACGGATTGAAGCATTCAATTCTGCAAGAGAGAAAAACTGCTCATTGCGAAGGGCTGCTGTTATCCATGTGGATATCTTTCCTACTGATCCCTCTACATTCGGTTTATCCTTGGGTTTCCGGACTCTGGCCGGAAGGATGGCGAGATTGTAATGTTCTGCCATCTCATGATAAGTTGTGTTTAAGGCAGTGTTGTACCAGTCACTCTTTTTATGATTCACCGCGGTTGTACAGTTATCAGAAACGAGCATAGGTGTGACACCTCCAAAGAAATCAAACATCTGGACATGAGCTTTGATCCAGTTGTCGATTTTCTCATTCATATATGCTTTTACAAAAGCATACTAACTGTAAGTTAATGCGCCTACAAATATCAATGCATCTGTGATTTCTCCGGTGTCCGGATCAATGATATGGGCAGGGTCACCGGCCCAGTCAACTTCAATCTGTTCACCTGGTTTTCTGGGGATATGCATGGTAGCCCTGCGTTTTTCTTCATCCTTCTGGATATAGTAGCAGAACTGAGAATACATTAGAGGCTCTTCGCTGCTCATGCGGCACTCCTCACAGTATTCTACCCAGAGAAGCTTTTTGTTGACTCCATTTCGCAGAAGTTCTTCGCGGATGTAGTCAAAGTTAGATATGCGTTTATTTGTTGCTGACTTATCCTTTGGGAACATAAGCTCCTCAAGTGCGCTGTCGGTCATGTCAAAATCCAGCGGCCATGAAATATTTATTTCCGCTGCCTTTTTCAAAACCTTGGCGACTGTGTTTCTGGATACACCGCAACTCTGTGCGATGTTCCTCTCACTGAATCCTAAGCTTTTCAAGCGTAGGATTTCACGATACTTGGTCATAACTTACGACCTCCTTTATCTGTATTCACACCAAAGGTGTGTATTTACAGTATAAAGGAAATATATGTAATAGAGCCCAATAAGGTGGCTCTGAATTACCGGAATATATGGCTCTTATTCTCCGGAATGGTGGCTCTCAAAGTCCGGACAGGTGGCTCAAAGAGCCCCGGAATAATCAACCCGCACCTATAAACGCCCCGGCTAAAATACTTCCAGCACCAAGCGTTGCTATACTAATTGCGGCACCAATGGCACATACTGCAACTACTCCAAGACCGATTGCAAGGTTTCTCGTAAATCCATCCCAGTCAAATTCACCCTCCTTAGGTGCATCATCATAGGGCGGATACCCAGTATACTTACTGGCTGATATTCCTGCCAGCCTGCCCAGCATATCCACACTGCCGTTCACGCAAAGACTGGATGCCCCTTCTGCATACAATGCCATGATATCCGACATTCCCTGACTACAATTACTGCAATAGAAAATTAACCAGAATTTTTAGCAGTAATTAAATTCAGGGGTTACTTCAAACGGTATATTTACATTTTCTAATTCACATATTGCTTTTTTTATATCTACAACTTTTGCTTTTAATATACAAATACCTTCTTTTTCAAGCATTTGTTTAGCCACAATATAATTAACTCCTGCTATTTTGGAAATTACCTTGATTTTATCTTTATCAATATTCGTAATACTTTTTGTACATATACTATATTCTGTCATATCTTGATGTATTTTATCAATATATGTTGTTAATGTTCCCCACCCACAAACCGGACATGACCATCCTTGTACTGAATTCTCACAAACATGAATCATATTTGTTTTACATTTTTCACATAGCATTTTATTGGCTTCCTCCTGGTATAAATAATTTAAATATGCCCAATTCGCTCATATTAGGACCTTTTTGATTTGTCATTCCTGCCACAAAATAATTTTCATCTTGTGTTGCCCATAAATAATTTGTTGGTGCGTAAACCTCCACATTAAGTTGATTTGCTAAGTTTTGTGCAAATCCATCATCCAGAGCACCTGTATTGCAAGATAATAATCTAATTCCTTGACCATTATATCCATCTGCATTTTGAATTAATCTTGCCGCGGTTCTATGATCAACAATCATATGTTGACCATTATGAGTGATTTGTATTCCATTGGGAGTACCATGTGCTATAATATCATAATATCCATTGGCATCAACATCTGCTCGTTTCTGAATATACCTAAAAAAACTATCATCAGAATCCATAAATGTAGCATCTCCAACAGAATATGAACCACCCTTATTCCAAGGCAACTTCTCCCTTACCGCCGAAACACCTTTAAACGCAAAGTGCATTGCCACACCAGTAATAAAGTCTACTCCCATCTGTTTCAGGTCAAACACATACGCTAACTTTTCCTCCGTAGACATATCCTATAATGGTCTCATAAATTAAGACACTGAACACGACATTTCTTAATGAATCTGAT
>URUD01000047.1 GCA_900550935.1 uncultured Roseburia sp. | reverse complement strand
TTATTGGGTCCCTCAATTGTAAAAAACTTTACACCATTCTCCCAAAATGGAAGAAAATGGATCTCATCATTGGTCGTATTCATCTGCATTTTTTCAATATACTGATAAATCTCTTTTATATCTTTTACATTAATTGCTACATGATCGATTGCCCCACTTTCCATGCGGGCAGCTTTGTTTTCATAAGTCTCGATCACAAGTGTCTCCTGTTTTAAAAATGCCACTTTTTCATTCGCCTCTTCATTGACGGTCCGAAGTGCAATTTCAAATCCAAGCTTTTGATAAAATTCAATTGTCTTCTCAATATCATTCGTTGGAATTCCAATATGCTGTATTCCGGTTGTATATGTTTTTAAATTCATTTTATTGTCCCATCCTTTCCCTGACTTCCATCAGTGTCGGCATTGCCGGTATCGCACCTTTCTTTTCCACACACAGGCTTGCAACCGCATTTCCAAACCGTACATATTCTTTCAATTCATTCAATGTAAATTCTTCCGGTTTTTTTCCTGATTTACTGATACGGTACAAAAATCCTCCCCAAAAAGAATCTCCGGCCCCGTTCGTATCTGCCACTTTGCTTACAAATCCTGGAATCTGTAGGCCTCCCTCTTTACAATAGAGGTAAGCTCCTTTACTTCCCAGAGTTACCACAACGATCTTAACTCCTTTTTCAAATAAAAGCTTTGCCGCCTCTTCTGGCTTTTCCTTTCCTGTAAGAAGTTCTGTCTCCTCATCTGAAATTTTCATCAGATCCACATATGGAATCAGACTCCGCATTTGTTCCTTTGCTGTTTTTTTATCTTTCCATAAAGAAGCTCTGTAGTTTGGGTCATAGGATATAATACTTCCTTTTTCCTTTGCCCGTCGGATTGCATAATGAGTCGTATTTCTTGCCGGCTGCTCCGTCAGGGAAAGAGAGCCTACATGGAATAGGGTTGTCTTGTCTAAAATATCAACATTTATCTCTTCTTTCTCAATTTTGGTATCTGCTCCCGGTTTTCTCGCAAAAGAGAAAGAACGCTCTCCATTTTCTGCCACGCTTACAAAAGCAAGTGTGGTGAAATAATTTTCGTCCAAAAGCATTCCTTTTGTATCAACTTTTTCTTTTTCTAATACAGATTTCAGAAATTCTCCGTGCATATCTTTTCCGGCCTTTCCTATAAAGGCTGTATGTGCACCAAGTTTTTCTGCAGCAACTGCAACATTTGCCGGAGCTCCTCCTGGATTCTGAGCAAACAATGTCTGTCCCGTATCGCTGACTCCCTGCCACGTAAAGTCAATCAATATCTCACCGAAAGTCGTAATATCATATAGAGATCTTTTTGCTGCATCATAAGTATCTGCCAAAAGACCATTTTCTAATAGTTTTTCCAAAATATTACTGCACTCTATCTCTTCATCCGTATGAATATGCAGCTCCCCGACTTCAAATTCCGGCATACTCAAAACTCCCAGCATTGACTTTGCATTCACTACATACCTGCCGCTGCAAAGTTCTGCATCATATGGTATTTTTTCTACTATGCTTACCAGTTTTCTGGCATTATTCATTGTGCCCAATATTACTTTTGCGATCATCTTTTACCCTCCTAAGCAAATATGCTAATAACCATCGCACAGATCAGACCTGTAAATCCTATGATTGTCTCCATCATTGTCCATGATTTTAAAGTCGTTTTTTCATCAATTTCAAGCAGTGAACTTACCAGCCAGAATCCTGAATCATTCACATGACTGAATGCAGTTGCCCCTCCGGTGATGGCACAAACCATCGCAGCCAGATAAAGAGGTGAAAGACCGGCAACTGCTGGCATAGATGCCATAATTCCGGCTGCCATTGTCATCGCAACCACAGCAGCTCCTACAGATGCTCTGACCAAGGCTGCAATTAGAAATGCTACCAAAATTAATGGAAGACCACTTTTTTCAAGTGCTGGCCCGATGATATCACCCATTCCGCAATCCTGAAGTACCCAACGGATAATACCTCCACCTGTGATTACCAATAATATCTGTCCGGTAGGGCGCAGAGAGCGATCCAAAATTTTCTTTAACTGCTCCCCATTATATCCCTGCTTTTTTCCAAGAAAATACATTGCACAAAGAACTGCTATAATTAATGCTACAAAAGGAGTACCCACAAACTCAAGTACCGGACGGATTCCATTTAATGCCAAAATATACTCAGAAAGTGTACTAAACAGAATCAAAACCAGTGGAACAAGAATAATGGCGATCACAGTTGAAAATTTCGGAAGATTTGCCTCCTCTTCTTCCCTTACCTCTGAAACTGCCGATGGAAGGCCGGTATGTATCTTATTTCCGATAACCTTTGACCACAGGATCCCTGCAAAGATCAAAGAAAGGATACCTGTTGGTACACCAACTGCAATCATAATTCCAAGATCTACCCCCAGCATATTTGCAACCAATACGGAACCGGCTGACGGCGGAATAAATGCAAATCCGGTCGCAAGTCCTGCCAAAAGAGGAATCACATAGTACAGTGTCGATTTTCTTGTTTTTTTTGCCAGACCGAATGCCAGTGGGATAAGAATGACAACTCCTGCTTCAAAAAAAACTGTCGTTCCGACAACAAGTCCCGTGATTCCAAGTGCAATTCCGGCTTTCTTCTCTCCACATTTATTTACCAGTGTCTGAGCTACACACTGTGCACCTCCCGATACCTCTAATATTCCTCCAAATAAAGATCCCAGACCGATTAATAATACAATTCCTTGAAGGGTCTCTCCAGCTCCTTTTTCTACTGTATTAACTAAAGTCGGAACCGGCATTCCAGCTCCGAGCCCGATTACTAATGCAGAGATCAGCAGGGACAATACTGGATGAAATTTAAATTTAATAATTAACAGCAATAATAAGACAATCCCCGCTGCCGCCGCAACCAGCAGTCTTGTCGGATCTGCTGCAAATACTGCTTCTGTCATTTTTATTTTCCTCCTGCCCGGAATGCTGGTATTTCGAGTATTCCGGCTTACCAGCATCCCGCTATCCTCTTAATTAGCAAACGTACTTATGGATCGTTGTTTTTACAGCTCCTGATCCCGCAATCATCTCACGGAACATTTCTTCAATTTTCTCACCAATTCCATCCTTATAAAGATCTGTAAAGAAAATACGCTCATTGGATAAGATTGGTTTTAACTGATCTGTAAATGTTTCCGGTTTTCCTACAACAATATCACCAAGCTGCTCCTGAAGTTCCTCATTCATTGGATCTGGAGCAAGTTCATATTTCTTTCCTTCATCATCTACCGCCAGCATATATCTAAGCCATCCTGCAATTCCGAGTGGGATGGCAGTAAGCTTTGACGCATCTCCATATTTTGCAACATATGCTTTTACTGTCTCTCCAAAACGGATACCAACCATCTGTGATACGTCAACTGCAAGACGAAGGTTTGTATCTCCAAGATACTCATTCGGGAAACGATCATGAAACAACTCATCTACAAATTCCTGCGGTGAAAGGATTCCAGGATCTGCAACTACCGGAAGGCCTTCATCATAAGCAACCATACGAGCCATCTTCATCATATCTTCATTTGTATTGAGCATATGTGCGAACAGATCATATCCAAGCACAACGCCCAAAGGACCTGTTGCTGAGTGAACCGGATTGAGACATACTGTTACTTTCATTCTCTCTGAAAGATTAACGGTATTTCTGTCTGCCAAATAAACTCCAAATCCCTTTTCCAAAGCCGGACGGCCATTCGGGAAACTGTCTTCAATTACAAGATACTGTGGTTTCTCTGCATTAACAAACGGTGCAATATAAGTCTGCTTGCTTGTGATCACCGGCTGCATGTCCTCTACTCCAAGTGCTTCCAGGTCAGCTGCAATCTGCTCACTCGGTCGTGGAGTAATCTTGTCGATCATTGTCCACGGGAATGCTATAACATTCTCATCGCTGATATAATCAATAAAATCTGTATCTACAAAACCAGCTTTTCTCCATTCTTCTGCCATCATCAGTACAGACTCCCGAAGCTTTGCACCATTCTGCGAACAGTTATCCATCGATACCAGTGCCAGTGGGTATTTTCCTGCTTTATATCTTTCAAGAAGCATCGCTACAAGCACTGCCATCGCTCCTGTTACCTGATCTGGTCCGTTCTTGATGTCGTTCTCTACAAACGGGAACCAGCTTCCGTCTGCTTTCTGAAGTGCATATCCTTTTTCTGTAATTGTAAAGGAAACTAACTGCAAGGATTTACTTGCAAAAATCTTTTTTAACCGGTTCCACTGCTTTGGATCTGCTGACTGTGCCTTTACAGCCTCTGCCAGTGAACCAAGAACTTTATACTCGCGTGTTCCGTCTCCATGAAGGATCACACTAAGTCCCAAATTATCATATGGATCGTAAATCTTATCAACTACATCATAGTCAAAGGTCTCTACACATGTGATTGCTCTGTCAAGAACCCCTTCTTCCAAAAGACCATCTGCAATGCCTCCAATAAAGATCCGGAAAATATTTCCGATTCCAAAATGAACCCAGCCCGGCTCTTTCTTTGCCTTCTCTGACACCTTTTCCACATCATATCCCGGAAGTGCGATTCCTGCCTTTTCCCATTCTGCACGATTCTTGATTCCCTCAATTGTTAATTTCATGTTTTTTACCTCCTTGTTTTCTTTTGCCCTTTTGTTGTACTTTTTACTTACGCTTATATCTAAGTTGTAAGTAGAGTATATAACTACGATATTTTCTTGTCTATTGATAAAAAATACAATTTTAAATCCATTTTTTTATTACTTTTTCACAAAGCAAATCTAAATTCTTGTTTTATAAACCCATTTATATTAAAATATATCTAGATCTTATATGTATGTTTCACACATAAGTAAAGGAGTTTATTATGAAAGAAAAAGGAATGACTACGATTACCTTAAAAAAAATAAACCGTAATAAAGTTTTCCAATATATCTATCAGAAAAAAGAAACTTCCAAACTGCAGATTGTTTCGGATCTGCAGATGGGACTTTCCACGGTCAGTCAGAATTTAAATGAATTGGAAAATGACGGGCTGATCAGCCGCAATGGATATTTCGAATCTACCGGTGGACGGAAAGCGCAGATTATACGGATTGTCGAAGATTTCCGTATTTCCATCGGTCTTGGAATTTTAAAAGATATGGTTCATATGGCAGCAGTGAATTTATATGGTGATGCGATCGCCACTGAGACAATTTCGCTGCCCTATGAGAACAGCGATACTTATTATACCGCCCTTGCTGAAAATGTAGAACAATTTATCCAGAAGTATCAATATGATCCGGAAAAGGTCGAGGGAATTTCCATCGCCACACAGGGCATCATCTCTCCGGACGGAACTGCAGTGACATATGGCGATATCATGGGAAATACTAAGATGAAGATTTCTGATTTTTCATCCAGGCTGCCATATTCATGCCATTTAGAACATGATTCCAAAGCTGCCGCAGAGTTAGAACTTTGGAATCATCCACAGTTTGACAGTGCACTGATCTTTCTTCTGAACCAGAACCTTGGAGGTGCCATTATCACCAACCACGAAGTGCATCAGGGGAATCACATGCGCAGTGGACTTTTTGAGCATATCTGCATTGATCCGGCCGGGCCAAAATGTTATTGCGGCAATCACGGATGTCTTGAAACCTATTGTTCTGCAAATGCACTAAAAACTGCTGCTGATATGCCGATCAAAGAATTTTTCCATATTCTGCATACTACGCAGGATTCTGCTCTTTTACCAATCTGGCAGAATTATCTGGATCATCTTGCTTTTGCGATCCGCAATCTGAATCTGGTCATTGACTGCCCAGTTATTATAAGCGGATACCTTGCACCCTATTTTGAAGAATCAGATATGTCATATCTGCTGGAAAAAATTAATGAAATTTCCCTTTTTCAGATGACAAAAGAGCAGATTTTAGTTGGTAATCATGGGCAGTATACACCAGCAATCGGAGCCTCCCTTTACTATGTGAAACAATTCCTGGCCCCATCTGATTTATAAAATGCATTGGCTTCTTTAATCAGAGTATGGCTGTCAATAATACAAGCTGCCGGGCGATGCTTAAATCGCTGATTTACCAAGTTTTTAAGTTTTATTTTTATAAATTCAGCCTGCTTCTCCGGTCCTCGAAAAATTCTTCCAGATATCGCTTCAGATTTCGGTTTTCCGGTTTTTCCAGTTCCGGATCCTGCTCTAAGATTGCTGTTACCTCCTCGGATGCCTTCTGTAACACCCCTGCATCCTGATAGATATCTGCCAGGGCAAACTGCATATCCCCGGACTGTCGGATCCCGAAGAAATCTCCCGGTCCACGGAGTTTTAAGTCCTCACTTGCGATCTTAAATCCATCATTTGACCGGTTTAAGATATCGAGCCGTTTTGCCGCATTTTTATTGTCAGAACAATTTACCATAATACAGTAGGACTGTGCATCGCCACGACCGACACGACCTCTGAGCTGGTGAAGCTGAGCTAATCCAAAGCGTTCCGCATTTTCGATCAGCATCACGGTCGCATTTGGCACATTGACCCCGACTTCCACAACGGTTGTTGAGATCAGCACCTGTATGCCTCCTGCGGCAAACTCCTCCATGATCTTATTCTTCTGATCCGGTTTCATCTGACCATGAAGCACACCAAGCTGTATCTCTTCCGGAAATATACCGCGGAGTTTCTTCGCATAATCTGTGACGTTCTCTGCCTCCATATTTTCACTTTCTTCAACCAGCGGACAGATGACATATGCCTGATGCCCCATTTCGATCTCATTTTCAATAAAAGAATATGCTTTCGGACGGTAAGTCGTATTCACGACACAGTTTTTGATTGGCAGACGTTTCGCCGGCACCTCATCAATCACGGAAATATCAAGATCTCCATACAGGATGATTGCAAGGGTACGTGGAATCGGTGTCGCACTCATGACAAGGACATGCGGTTCATAGCCCTTCTGTGCAAATGTTTCGCGCTGTTTTACGCCAAACCGGTGCTGCTCATCCGTAATGACCAGTGCAAGGTTCTGGTAGACTGCCTTTTCCTGGATCAGTGCATGTGTACCGATCACCATCGCATTTTCGTATACTTCCAATGCCTCATATGCACGCCGTTTCTGTCTTGCTGTCATCGAACCGGTCAGAAGGACAACCGGAATATGAAGCCCAAATCGCTCACAGAGTTGTTGAAACGTTTCGTAATGCTGTCTTGCAAGCACCTCGGTAGGTGCCATGATCGCAGACTGGTAGCCATTATGTGCCGCATCCGCCATTGCAAGAAATGCCAAAATCGTTTTACCAGAACCTACATCTCCCTGGATCAGACGCTGCATGACCGTTTCGCTGCGCATATCCGAAAGGACATCATTTAACGCTCTTTTCTGCGCCCCGGTAAGCTCATATGGAAGTTTTTCCATCAGTCCATCCACAAAACCGTCATCTGCAAATGCAAATCCATTTGGCTCTTTTTCCCGTTTCTCTTTCTGATACTGCATACTTAAGATAAAAAGGAAAAACTCGTCAAACACAAGACGTTTTCTTGCAGTGATCAGCGTTTCCATATCCGTCGGAAAATGGATCTGGTGGATTGCATAATTATATTCACATAATTCATGCCGGTTTCTCAATTCCGTCGGGAGATAATCTGCAAAAAGATAATCATCTCCCAGAGCTGCACGGATCGTTTTCGTTACCAGGTTGTTGCTAAGGCCTCCTGTCAGTGCATACACCGGCAGAAATACTTCCTCCATGGATGAATACTGCTCCACGGAATATATGGCTGGCTGCTCCATCACAAGACGACCGTTTTTCCGATTGACTTTACCATAGAATACATAGCTGCAGCCCGATTTTAAATTGTTTTTGATATAAGGCATCCGAAACCAGACCAGTTCCATTGAAACATCCAGTTCTCCGATCACAGTGACGGTGATCTGCATGGAACGCACTCGCTTTACCACCGGAGTCTTTGTGATCCTGCCAAGAACCGCTGCTGTTTCTCCCTCGTTCACTTCATCCACATGCTTTACTTTCGGGTACTGCGTATAAGTCCTGGGATAATGAAGGAGTATATCCCGAATGGTATATACTCCTATCTTGTGAAACAATTCTTCTGTTTTTGCTCCGACGCCTTTGATTTCTGAAATGGAAGAATCTCGGTTCATACTGCTCCTATTCTACGGAAATCACATAATAGTAGATTGGCTGACCACCATAATGTACCTCAACCTCTACATCCGGGAATGCCTCTTCGATCTTGCTTCCCAGTGCGTCTGCATCTTCTTCTTTCATGTCAGAACCATAATATACGCTGACGATCGCAGAATCCTCGTCAATGAGCTGGTGCATCATATCCATCACGGTCGGCTCCAAATTCTGTCCGACAGAGAGGATGCCACTGTCACCGATACCCATGTAATCATCCTGTTTGATCTCTTTGTCATCGATCACGGTATCACGTACCGCATAAGTTACCTGACCGGTCTTTACCACACCGATCTCAGACTTCATACGCTCTTCGTTTTCTTCCGGCGTGCTGTCCGGGATATAGTTGATCAGTGCTGTAATACCCTGTGGGATCGTCTTTGTCGGCACAACGATGATATTTTTATCCTCAGTCAGGGAAGCTGCCTGATTAGCTGCCAGGATAATGTTTTTGTTGTTTGGCAGGATAAAGATATTCTTTGCATTTACCTTGTCGATCGCATTTAACATATCCTCGGTACTCGGGTTCATCGTCTGACCACCCTCGATGATATAGTCAACACCAAGTCCCTTAAAGATCTCATTGATACCCTCTCCGATGCTGACGGAAATAAATCCCATCTCTTTTGGAGGCTCAGTTGCTTTTGGCTCTGCATCCGGCAGTCCTGCTGACTGCATCTCTTTTTCTTTAAGTGCGGAAATCTTCTCATCGCGCTCTAATTTCATATTTTCAATGATGATCGTGGTCAGACCGCCATAGGTCAGACCTCTCTGCATTGCAAGACCCGGATCGTTGGTATGTACATGTACCTTTACGATCTCATCATCTGCTACCACTACGATAGAATCACCTATCGTCTCCAGATAGGATTTGAACTCGCTCTCCTGTTTGTCCGTGATCGGTTTCTCTAACATGATCAAAAACTGTGTGCAGTAAGCAAACTTGATCTCCTGATTTGCCTGTGCTTCAATATTATAAGAAGTGGATGATACTGCTTCTCCTGCCGGTTTCTCTGCAGGGATCACAACTGTGGTGTCGATCTCTTTTCCTAGCAATGCATCAAGCGCACCCTTTAATACCTGCATCAGACCCTGTCCGCCGGAATCAACCACACCAGCCTGTTTTAATACTGGAAGCATCTCCGGTGTCAGATCTAATACACGGTCTCCCTCTTTGATCACTTCCTCACAGAAGGTAACCAGATCCTCGGTCTCATCACTGAGTTCTAACGCACGGTCTGCCATTCCTTTGGCAACGGTAAGGATCGTTCCTTCTTTTGGTTTCATAACTGCCTTATATGCAGTCTCTACTGATTTCTGGAAAGCATCCGATAAGATCTGGACGTTTAATTCCTCATACTCTCCCATGACCTTGGTAAAACCACGGAACAACTGGGATAAGATAACACCTGAGTTACCTCTTGCACCACGCAGGGAGCCGGAAGAGATTGCTTTTGCCAGTGACTTCATATCCGGTTTCTCAAGGGCAGCAACTTCTTTTGCTGCTGACATGATGGTCATTGACATATTGGTTCCGGTATCACCATCCGGTACCGGGAATACATTTAATTCATTGATCCATTCTTTTTTAACTTCTAAGTTCTTTGCTCCTGCTAAAAACATCTTTGCTAACAGTTCAGCATTTATCGTAGTGATCTCCACGTTTTAAATCCTCCTTAATCAATCACACGCACGCCTTCGACGTAAATGTTCAATTTCTTGATTTCCATTCCGGTAAACTCTTCTACTTTGTATTTTACCGTTTCGATCAGATTGTCGGAAACCGTACTGATGCTGACACCATACGCTACAATAACATGAAAATCAATCGTGATCTTATTATCCTCATCAATCGTTACATTAATACCATGTGTCAGATAATCTTTCTTTAATAATTTAACCAGTCCATCCTTCATATTGACTGCAGCCATACCTACAATTCCGAAACACTCTACTGCAACGGAACCGGCATAGGTTGCGATTACTTCAGGATCTATTGAAACTTTTCCCCACTGGGTCTCCATATGTCCATTCATTACGATCGAACTCCTTTCAAAGTCGTATTGACGCTAATATATACTCTATTATACCTTGAATTACCAAAAATTCATAGTCCTGTTTTCAAATTTTAATATTTTTTTTAATTTTTACTTGCATTATATGTTTTTATCTGCTAAAATAAACATGTTGTGAACCTGTACGTGTACGTTATCATGCAGGTAAATTCTGTAAATTACGACAGGCAATCTTGAGCAACAAGATTACGATATATGCAAGGAGGTGCTAGGACATGGCAAAGTGTGCAGTTTGTGGAAAGGGTGCTCATTTCGGAAACAATGTGAGCCATTCACATAGAAAATCAAATAGAATGTGGAAATCAAACATTAAGCGTGTGAGCTGTAAAGTAAACGGAACACCAAAGAAATTATATGTATGTGCTTCCTGTTTAAAATCTGGTAAAGTTGAAAGAGCTTAATCCATCAAAAACGTATCGCATTTTGCGGTACGTTTTTTTTGCGATATAACAGACTGTTTGTTGATCGCACTTCTATTATTTATGACAAAGAGAAAGCTGCCACTTCGCAAAGTTATCTTCGTTACAGTGACAGCTTTTTTTATATCATAGAATGTTCGCAAATCGCGTATTCTATTCTTTTACGCCTGATTCCATAGGTTCTGAATATACTCTCTTGCTGCTACGGCATTTTCCGGTACCGTATTTTCCAGTGTTGCATGGATGTATGGCTTTTTCTCTTTCATAAAACGGATGATCTGGCTATAGTCCATCTCTCCGGTTCCGGCAGCGACCGAAACAAGTTCGTTGTCTTTTACCACGAAATCTTTGATATGCACCATGGCAATATCTTCCCCGAGTAAATCGATCGCCTCTGCAAAGATCTCTTCCCTGTTTTGATAATTGGAATGATCCAGCAGATTGACCGGATCAAAAATGATCTGGAGATTCGGGGATGCGATCTCATCGAGCACTCTTCTGGCACGTTTCGGATTGCAGACGATATGTTTTGCCACCGGCTCGATTGCCAGAATGACTCCCATTTTTTCTGCATATTCTACAACCGGTCGTACATTTCGAATGAAGATGTCAAGTGCTTCATCCGAATGATTGCGCTCTTCAAACTTATATTCCTCATTGACCGCACCGGTCTCTGTTCCGACAACACCGGCACCCAAAAGGGATGCAAACCGGATGTTTGTCAGATAGCGTCTTTTTATCTTGGCGAGGCTCTCCTCATTTGGATTTGCCAGATTTAAGTAACATCCTAAAACAGCAACATCTAGCTCATTTTTTGCAAAAAGCTTTTTTAAATACAGGGCAAATCCCGGAGTCAGTGCTCCGTCATCGACCGGATACTCCGAGATCACTTTTGCAAGTGCCAGATGCCCGCAGGCAAATCCCTGCTCATTGGCAATGGCAAGGCGTTCCTCCAAAGGAGCTTTTTTGATATCATGTAAACGTATTCCTAACTGCATCTTTTTCCCTTTCCGCGTTCTATTCCTCAACCACTTTTTCATCTACGCCAAGCAGGGTCATTTTCTCGCCCTCCTGTCCACTGATGGAAACATGATCTAAGATCAGCTTCTTAACATTATTGGCAAAAATACCCTTTTTGCTGCATTCCTCAACGCCTGCAGACATGGCAGGAACACCACTTTTTGCATTCTCTGCATAGGTTACCGTAACATTTTTCATTCTGATCTCTTCGATCTTCTGCTCAGGCAGTCCGTCAAAATAAGCCGCAGCCACATGGCAGTTTGTTGCCTTTATATTTTCAAAGGAAAGACTCTTTACCTGCGGTGTTCTCTCATCCACCGGCTTCTCTCCTCTGTTCTGTACATAATCGGTCTTACCGTCCGGATCACAGAAGTAAAAACAGTTGACTACAAACGGTGTCATGACATGGTCCATATCGATATTGCGGAATGAAATCTGGTTTAAAACCGAATCTTTTCCTCTTCCTCTTCTGGTCTTGATCCGCAGTCCACGGTCTGTATGACGGAACAGGCAGTCCTCTACCAGAAGGTCTTTGACACCGCCTGCGATCTCACTTCCGACTGTAACCGCACCGTGTCCGTTTTCCATCAGGCACTGTCTGACATGAAGGTTTTCTGACGGCGTTTTGTGTTTTCTTCCCATATAGATCTTACCGGATTTTACGGCGATACAGTCATCTCCGAGGGAGAAACGTACGCCGGCGATCTCTACATTTTTGCAGGATTCCGGATCCAGTCCATCTGTATTCGGCGAATCACTTGGGTTCTCTACAACAACATTATAAAATTTCAGATCATCTGAAAAATATGGATGCAGGGTCCAGGATGGACTGTTGCAGAATTTCACGCCCTGAAGGGTAACATGGTTACAATGGCTGATAAAGAACAGGCGCGGACGGAATGCTCCCACCATCACTTTCGGATTGTGCCACCAGTTTTCCTTTGAAGCATTTCCATTGATCGTTCCCTGTCCGTAAATGCGCACATTTTCGACTGAGATACCGGTAATGATCCCTGAAAACATCGGCAGTGGATTTCCCTCCCAGGTACCCAGATTGTACTCATCTGTCTCATCATAACTTTCGATCAGAGCCGGGAATTTTGGAAATTCGCTACGCTCTGTTTTTGCCTTTAATTCTGCTCCTTTTGCAAGTTCCAGGTTCAGGTCACTCTTTAAGAACAGGCTGGTAATGCAGTAAGTTCCCTCCGGCACCAAAACCCTGCTGTCTTTCGGACAGGATAAGATCGCTGCCTGGATAAATTTGGTATCGTCCTGTACGCCATCTCCCTTTGCGCCAAAATCTTTGACGTTTAAGGTGACAAACTCATATCCGGTGCAAAATTCCAACGTTCCTAAAACACTGCCATCTGCTTTCTTTACCGTAAGTCCATAAGTGGTCTCCGGTTTCAGATCAAATAAGGATGTGATGACCGTGTCTGCCTGTTTGACCGGCATACCGTTCAGTTCGATCTGATAAGGCTCTTTGGTATAATAAATGCCGCCATCTGCTAATTCCAGTGTTACACTTCTTGCTGCAAGATCAATTACTTTTATTTCCATCTGTGTTTCTCCTCTCTACCGGTTCTTCTCTTCCAGGATCTTTCTCTGCGCATACGACATCAGAAAAATGCCTGCGTTAATTTCCGGCTCATCTGCCTGCGGAAGTTCCTGCTCCTGCAATGAAACAGCCTCTTCTTCGTACTTTTCACTCAGCAAGATCCGCATGTTACATCCCTTAAACATTGTGTAAGAAAGCATCCAGGCATCTTCCTTTGAAAAGGTATCCTCTCTCCGGACACATTTTAACAATTCTTTGTAATAATCCTGTAATTTGCGGTACATTTCATAAATTTCAATACTCATTACACTCATGGTATCGACATATACCATCATTAACCGGATCGCATCTGTCACATCTGTACGCAATGTCTGTGTCTCCCTGTCATAAACGCGCTCCTGCTCTGCATCCAGTTTTGCTATGATCTCGTTGTAACGCTCTTTTTTACCATATTTTGTCTCATACTCCATATAAAAAGGAAGCATTTCCGTACGGTTCTCTTCTTTTAACGTTCCATTGACTTTCTCAACCAGATCCAGATAATTCTGTTCTTTTGTTGTCTGATATAAGAAAGAGAAAACGCTTCCATTGGTCACGTCCACTTCCTTATCTGCACGTTTTAAGTAATCCAGATAACATTCCTCTCCGGTAGCCCTGTAAATCTGTGCAACTCCCCTCAGTAAAACGGGGTTTTTTCTATTTTCTTTCAGATACTCTTTCATCCACTCCTGTGTATTCATCTTACTTTGCTCTCCCTTCTTTTTGCTTTTTCCAATATCCCGTCCGATAAACCAGATATAACACGACTGCCGCCAGTCCATTACTGATCACCACGGAATACCATACACTGCGCACTCCCATGTGTAACCATTTTTCACATATGTATAAAGAACCGAAGCGGAACAGCCATAATCTCGAAATATCAACAACCATATTCACTACCGTCTTGCCGCATCCCTGAAACAGTCCGATCGTTGCATTGTAAATTCCATTCGTAAAACACCAGAATGCCATAATACTCAAAAAGTCCGCTGCCATTGCGATCACCGCTGTATCATCCGAAAAGATACTAACGATCGCCCGCGAAACCGGCATTCTCGATAAGATCATACCACCAACAAAAAGGAATACCACACAGACCCGCTCGGACAGCAGATATCCTTTTTTTGCCCGCTCATACTGGTCTGCCCCGACGTTCTGTCCGACAATAATGGCAACCGCAGAACCAATACCATTTGACGGCAGTGTGATCAGTCCATTTACTTTATTTCCGATGCCATAAGCAGCCATTGCCTGTGTTCCATACGTAAAAACGCTCTTGCTCATCAGCAGAAATCCAAGCTGTGTCGTACTACCGCCGATTGCACTTGGAAGTCCCACCTGCACGATCTGTTTTAACTTTTCTTTTTCAAAACGGATTTTGGAAACTTCCAGATACAGCAGACGTTTTTTATTATGCAGTACCACAAATGCAATGACTGCAGGTACTGCTTTGGCAAACATGGTCGCAAGAGCCGCTCCGGCAACACCAAAATGCAGCACCACCATCATCAACGGATCAAATATCATATTTAAGGAAATACCCAGCACATTCATAAGCATCGGGCGCAGCGTATCCCCCTGTGCCTGATTGATTGCAATATACATATTTACCATATAGAGAAATGGCATATCCAAAATTGCGATCTGCATATAGATCCTGCTATAGGTAAAGGTCTCGCCCTCTGCTCCAAGCCAGGTCACGATTGTCGGAGTCATAAATGCCACCAGTGCGGCACAGACCACCGAAAATGTCATTGCACAGACAAAAATATGATTTGCCATCGACCTCGCATCTTCATCCTGCTTTGCACCGATATACTGTGAGATCAGGACCGAGCCTGCCACCGTAATACCGGATCCGAAATTAATGACCAGATTCTGCACCGGTGTTACCAGATTGATCGCAGCAAGTTCTTCTGTTCCGAGTTTTCCCAGCCAATACGTATCAGTCAGATTATACATGGTCTGTAAAAAGCTGTTGATGACAACCGGGATGGATAAAAGCAATATCGCATGCAGCAGATTGCCGCTTAAAATCTCTTCTCTTCCTACTGTCCTGCTCATAAGTTATATCTCCCTATACAAAAAATAAGCGGCTCAAGATTACTCCCAAGCCACTAATAAATCACTGTATCTTCCGCCCAATTCTTTGAGTCCTCTTGCAATACATCCTGCGTATACAACAGCACCCTCATATTTCAGATGCGTATTATCTGTCAATCCATCCATATGGGAAGGATAGATCCCGGCAGGTAAGTGCATATACCAGTTTTTTGTTTTTTCCGCGCCTGCCCTGCGCAGCTCATGTCTGCTCATGCTGTACAGATCCACAAGCGGAACCTGAAGACTTTCTGCTGCCTGCTTCATGGCAGCGACATAATCAGAATGTTCTCCGAGTCCCAGCTGATCTCCCTCTGCAAAGCATCTGCGCTCCAACGGAGTGATCAGCACCGGAAATGCTCCCCGCTCCCGTGCAACAGCAATCATCGATGCAAGGTTCTCCTGATAACCGGAAAATGGCTCCGTATAACGAGCGGGGTCATGTATTTTTTCATCATTATGACCAAACTGGATGAATAAAAAATCACCTGCTTTGATCTGGTCTTCGATCGGCTTCATTCTGCCTTCGTCAATAAAGCTTTTGGTGCTCCTGCCGTTTTTAGCATAATTCACCACTTTTACCCCTGGCTTTAGGAACAGGTGGAACACCTGCCCTATCCCAGTCTGGGGAAAAGTGGTGATATCATTGTATTGTACGGTAGAGTCGCCAGCCCAATAAATTGTTGCCATGCTTTTTCCTCTATAATTATTCTTTTACTGCTCCGATGTTTACACCCTTTACAAAGTATTTCTGTAAGAAAGGATATAAGATCATAAATGGAATGATTACAACGATGATGGCTGCATTCTTAACCGTATTCTCGGTTGCACCACCATTTGCCTGTGGCAGGTCACTACCCATGATGATACTTCTTAATTTCATCTGGAAGTTATACAGATTGGAGTCTGTAATGTAAAGTTTGTAGTGTGTATAGTCATTCCAGTAGGTTACTGCGAACATCAAACCGATGGATGCTAATGCTGCTTTTGACATTGGAAGAACAATTCTTAAGAATGTCTGCATTGGAGAACAGCCGTCTAATGTTGCTGACTCAAATAAACTTGCAGGAATACCTTCGAAGAAGTTCCTCATCAATACCAGGTTGTAGACATTCAACGCCGGGAATAAGATAACAACCCAGATTGTGTTTGTCAGGTGTAATGATTTTAATACCAGGTAAGTAGGGATCATACCACCCTGGAAGATCATGGTAAACAGTAACATGTTTGCAAAGAAGTTACGTCCCGGCATATCCCACTGAATTAAAACATATGCACCAAAGGTAGATAAGATCAATGCGATCAGGGTACCTGCAATCGTGGTAACGAAAGAGATCATCAACGGATGAGATAAGGTCGGGTTTTTGAATACGGAAACGTATCCGGCAAGACCAAACTCCTGCGGCCATAATTTCATACCATACGCTGTTTTTAAGTCAAATGAGTCTACTAAGACTTTCCACATTGGAATGATAATGATCAAACTTAACAGAATAAAGATAAGACCATTCACGATCGGGAAAACCTGAATTTTTTTCTTGCTTTTCATTTTGCTGCTCCTTCCTAGACGATTCCTCGTCCTTCACGTACTTTCTTACTTAAATGGTTACAGATAAGAACAAGTACACAACCTACTAATGATTTGAACAAACCAACAGCTGTTGTATATCCATAGTTAGGAATTGCACCACTGTTAAAGGTCTGATAGTAGATGTATGTCTCAAGTACGTTAGAAACATCCATGGTAGCATCATTCTGTAATACGAATGCTGACTCGAAAAGGTTCATAACCTTTGCAAGGTTTAAGATAAGTACGGTTAAAATCGTATTCTGTAAAGCAGGGAATGTTACATAACGCATTTTTCCCCAGCGTCCTGCACCATCGATGGATGCAGCTTCATAAAGCTCTGTATTTATTCCGGCCAGTGTTGCCATAAAGATTACAGTCTGCCAACCGGTTTCTTTCCAAATATTGATGATGTAGTAAGCACCTCTCCACCATTTGGAGTTACCCAGAAAATAGATCATATTTCCGGCATCCAAAGCACCGATATTTACAAGGAATGTATTTACAAGACCCTCTGCAGTAGGTGCTAAGATCAGGGAGAATACGGATGCGGTTACTACCCATGACATAAAGTGTGGCAGATAGATAATGGTCTGTACTATTTTTTTGAAGTGGATGTTTGCGATCTCATTCAGGAAAATAGATACAACAACTGCCACTGCTGTTGTCAGTACTAATTTAATAATACTGATTTCAAGTGTATTCACAAATGCTGACCAGAAGTTTGGCATACCAAACATCTTCTGGAAATGTTTTAATCCAACAAATGTTGCTTCTTTGATACCGTTATAATCGGTAAATGCATATCTGATACCAAGCATTGGCAGGTAAAAGAATATAATTGCGAAAATAAATACAGGAAGAAACATCAGATAGAATCCTCTGTATTTATAGATTTTTGCAGCCAGATGTTTTCTGGAATTGTTTGCTGCTGGTACGGCTGATTGGGTTTTATTTTTTTTCATATCTGTTCTTCCTCTTCCAATAAATCAAAATTCGTTATTTCAGAAATGATGTGGAGCTATGGAAAACAGCTCCACATCACTCATGTTCTTCCCTTAAGGGAATTTCATTTCATTTACAATTTACTGTGCGTTTAAGGAGTCAACGATTGCCTGTGACCAAGCTGCACCCTGAGACTCAAACTCAGCATATGCTTCGTCTACAGTCTTCTCACCCATAACTACATTGGCAATTAAGGTGTTCTTTAAGGTTGTTAAATCACCGTTGTACTCTGTCATAGCATCTGTAGAAGGAACCAGATCAGCTGTCCGGCAGTTTGCATTAAAGAGCTCTGTAGATGCTTTTGCTTCTTCCGCAACTGTTGTTTCCTTAGGATCATCTGCTAATTCAACTAAAGCTAACATTGGATCGATATGAGCTTTTGTATACTGAGTTCCCTCTTTCTCTTTATTCTCTAACATATGGAACTCACCTTCCTGGTAAGATACTTCGTTCTCTGTACCAGCAAATAATGTCTCAGCAGCTGTTGACCAATGAACGCCTTCAACACCATATGTCCATAAGAACTGGGTCTCGCCGCCATCCTGCATAGCTTCGATGAAGTATTTGAATACGCCTTCCGGGTTCTCGCAAGCAGATGTGATGCACCATACTGGTGGAACACGGTCAAGATATGTACCTACTTCAGCGATTGGAGGAAGTGCTACTAACTCTCCGTCTAATCCGTTTGCTTCTAAGTTTGTCTTTAAGTTGGTTGCCCAAGTACCAGCCCAGTATGTAAATACACCAAAGCTGTCATCATAGAACTTGTTACGGCAATCAGATGTACCATTGGTAAGAGTGGTTGGGTCGATCACGCCTGCTTTGTAAGCATCAGCCATTCTTGTAAGTGCCTCTTTCATGGAATCCTCTGTGAAACCATCTTTCCATGTACCATCTTCTGCTTTGTAGAAGCTTGGGTTCGCATCCTGGTAGAACTCTGGTAAATAGTTTGTGTATGGAGCTTCTGTTCCAACGAAACCTGCAGCAGATACACCATAGGTATCACCGTTTACACCGTTACCATCCGGATCGCCAGTTGTGAATGCTTCGAGCATTGCAAGGTACTCTTCATAATTGGTAGGAACTTCTAATCCGCAGTTGTCTAACCATTTCTGTTTTACATAAGTAACACATCCGTTACCACGAGCTGCCGGCATACCATATAACTTACCGTCTAATCTTACACCATCGATAACACCTGTGCTGCCGTAAGCATCCTGTCTGGCTTTCAGATCAGAATTTTCGTAAGCATCTGTCATATCCCAGAGAACGCCCTGCTCAGCATATCCTGAATAATAAGTAGAAGAAAGGATCATAACATCTGGCCAGTCTCCACTTGCTACAGTCTGCCCAACTACATCATAGTATGCATCATGATCAGGCTGAACAACATTGATCTTGATTCCGGAAAGTTCCTCTAATTTAGCGATGAACTCTGCCTGACCGTTTTCCTGTGTGAAAACAGTTCCATCAACCATAATGGTGATTTCTTCCGGTTTTTCTACATCACTCGCCTCTGCTGTATCAGAAGAAGCATCCCCGCTTTCTGTTGTAGCTGCTGCATCGCTGCCTGTGCTACTGTTTGCATCTGTGGTTCCTGCATTATTGGAAGAACCACACCCCATGCTGGTTACCATTGCTGCAACCAGGAGTAATGAAACTACCTTTTTTTTCATAAAGACCTCCTATATGAATTTAATTTGTTTTTGGCATGAACGAATGTAAGCTCTTTCATGTCTAAGGACACATTACCATCTGCACCCCCTTTTCGCAA
>URUD01000046.1 GCA_900550935.1 uncultured Roseburia sp. | reverse complement strand
CATTTCTGTTAATGTTTCTACTACATTCTTGAAAGATGCATTATCCACATCCATGTCTGTAACATAAAAGCTTTCCGTTTCCGGTGTCACCATAGCTGCATATTCGCACAGTTCATATGCTGTTCCATTAATCGTAAGGACACAGGAATAACCTGAATAATCGCTACTCTCTTTCACATCATAACGGATCTCTTCTTCGCTGCCATCTCCATTAAGATCCACCATAATATTCTGTCCTGTTTTATATTCTTTCGGATACGGATGCTCCTGTTCATATGCTGTTTCAGCTTCCTGTATTACCTTTAAGTTGTCTTTTTCTGTCTGGCTCAGCACAGATTCATCAAATGCGTCTGCTTCTTCACTTTTTTCGTACCAGGAGCACGCATTAAAGTAACTCTGCAGATACTCATTGGAAAACCCACGCCCGTGTCTTGCATAAATTTCATTGCGTGCCAGCCACAGAGCATTGTCCGACATATTTACAAGCTGGTCTGCCGTGAGCGTCTCTATCATGCTGACAGGAATGATGTACTGATCCGCATCCATATGCAGGTTTCCTGCATCAATCTGTGCATTTTTCACAATCGTATCTGACTGCTGCATCATCTCCTGATATTCATTAAGAATTGTTTCATCCTCCACATCACAGCTCACATCGGTCGGTACCGTAAGTTCATACAGTATACCATCATCCGTATATCCTAAAATACTTACACCTGCAGCATCCGGATACCATTCCGTGTCCTTCGAAATGCCAAAAAGGTATCCCATCCCTTTTTCTTTCTCATAGGAAGCCTTCTGAAAAACCGTAAATCCATTTTCATCTTCTGCAACAACATACTTGTCTTTCCAGCTTTTGGGAAACTGTAATGTAACATCCTCCCAGGTATAACTTTCCACATTTTGCTGTAATTCTGCGTTTTCATTTTCCGTCACAGATTTCTTTTCTCCGGATGCATTTCCATCCTTTTCTGTCGTTTTTTCCGTTTCCTGGCTTTCTATCGTTTTCTGTTCATCTCCGTTTATTTCCTTTTCTGTCAGATCTGTCTTCACACACCCTGCTGTAAAAAGCAAAAGTGTGGCTGTCATCAACCACACTTTATTTTTCATATATTCGTGCTCCCCTCTGTCAACGTAAGAACTTTTTAATATCATCTGCCGTACTGTGAATCCGTTCCACCGCATCCTGAACCTGCCTTGCAACATCAAGGTTCTCTTCGCTTAATGTATGCACCTGTTCCGCACTTGCCGTAACTTCCTCTGTAGCTGCCGAAAGGTGGGAACAATTCACTACGATTTTATTGTTAGAATCAGAAAGTCCGCTAACCTTTTTATTGACCTCTTCAATATGGGCAACCAGCTCACCTATATTTTTATTAAGCAGATTAAATGTTTCTGACGCAGCAAGAATCTTTTCTTTCTGATCTTCCGTTGCCTGTACAGAACCTTCTACTGATACAACCACATCATTTGCATTTGCATTCAGTTCGTTTGTAATTCTCGTGATCTCTTCCGTCGAATTTTTTGTCTGTTCCGCAAGCTGTCTGATCTGCTCTGCTACAACCGCAAAACCTCTTCCAGCTTCTCCGGCACGTGCACTCTCAATAGATGCATTTAACGCCAGCAGGTTTGTCTGGCTTGAAATATTTAAGATCATACCTGCAATCTCTTCTACTTCTTTTGTCTTATCCTGAAGTTTGGTCATTGCCTCAGTAACATCATGATTTGTATTTGTGATCTGCTCTGCCTGATCTTTCAACTCATCCATCACACGCATATTTTCCTGAATGCTGTCATTTGAATTCATTGCGATATCCACCATCTGTTTTGATCGCTCACTTGTTTCCTCGATCGCATCCTGGATCGTTGCAGTCATGGTATTCTGTTCTTCGATGCTGTTTGCATTCATTCCGGAAGCCGTTGTAATCTCCTGCATACTGCCAGTTACAGAATTGGTCGTCTCGACCAGTTTTCCGATCAGGCTGCTGCTCTTAACTGATTCTTCCTGAACAGTTTTGGAAATCTCAAGCACTCCCTGTAAAATTTCATTCTGCTTTTTGTGTTCCTCATCTATGGATCCAAGTGCATCTGCGTTAAACAATAATGTGATCTTTCCAATTCTTGAAACCATAAATAAAACGCCAAGCACGCCGACCACAGAACATATTGTATCCACGTTCAATACAGTAATACCCTTTATTCCCTGAACAATCGTAACGATCACGTAGAGAATACTCACTCCCACACAGGTTCTTTTTAATCCACCTTCATCATAGTACGGAATCTGTAACGCAACTAAAACGATCAGTACATACGTAATAAAATGTGCATCTGTCTGCATTCCGATCAGCAGATATTCCAATCCCATCTCAATCGTGGCAGCCACTTTTAATTTCATCGTTGCATGATCTTTGTGATAAATGAACGTATTTAAAACTGATACACATAGTATCAGTATCGTATTTCCATATACGGTAACACGCGGCAGATTATGATTCGCCATGCGCATCCACAAATACAGCAAAAATATCACTCCGAGAAATATCGTCGCACCGGTATACAGCCGGTTCATCTTTTTGATCCGTTCTTCCCGGTCGTTATAGATATATTTCCGTTCTTCCATTTATTTTATCTCCTTGTCCTTAAATATGATTAACATTTTCAATCATAGTTCATCCCGGTCTTACATTTTAATTTTTTATGCTTCCTTTTTCTGCACAATCTCGCCCGGTTTCTTAAAAATCGAATTTGCCGGGATCACCCCCCTGACACTTGAAAGCGGATATACATTGGTATGTCTGCCGATCACCGTTCCAGGATTTAATACAGAGTTGCATCCAACTTCCACATAATCCCCAAGCATGGCACCAAACTTCTTTAACCCGGTCTCGATCTTTTCATCCCCGTCTTTGACAACAACTAACGTTTTATCCGATTTCACATTTGAGGTGATTGAACCTGCGCCCATGTGAGATTTATATCCGAGAATGGAATCGCCGACATAATTATAATGTGGTACCTGAACCGAATTAAAAATAATGTCATTTTTCAGTTCAGTCGAATTACCGACAACGGAACCTTTTCCGACGATCGCACTGCCCCGGACAAATGCACAATGGCGGACTTCCGCATCCTCATCAATGATCAGCGGTCCGTTTAAGCATGCGGTCGGTGCAACCTTTGCACTCTTTGCCACCCAGATGTCTTCGCCTCTCTGCTCAAACTTTTCCGGATCTAATGTCGGTCCAAGCTTTTTGATAAAATCACTGATTCCTTTTAATGCCTCCCACGGATATGTAAACTGCTCTAAATATTCTTTTGCGATCGTTTCATTTAAATCGTATAAATTGCTGATTTTTGCGTTTTCCATCTTTTCCTCCATCCCAAGATGCCTCTGCCACATGACTATCGTCCCATCGTGATCCGGACGTTCCTGTTTACATACTAAATATATTGTAAAACATTTTCACAGATCTGTCAAAATAATATTCGAAAGCTGTAACAAGCTGAAAAAACAGACTACAACATCACTGTCATAGTCTGTTCCAGTTCCCCATATAATCGTAATGAACGAAAATATGCCATATTTCTCACTTTACGTCCGCTTTATAAATTGCAAACGTTACAGTGCCATCTTCATTTAATGCAAATGTATGAATCAGCACCTCATCCGGTTCATCCGACCCATCGGAACACGAATAGGAATAAGAAAAATTTTTGCTCATTCCCGTCTTTCTATCTGGAAATAGCGTATCGAAATCCTGCTCTCCATCGCCTCCACTGCCATCCGAAAGTTCATATTCATATGTGATAACCCCCTCTTCATCCGGCGTAACCGTCTGCACGGTACTCTCTACACGGGCTGCATACGCATCTATATTTTCCGGCGTAATCTGACTCATAAAACGTTCGACAGCAGTTTCTTCTGGCTCCCAGTCATCCGGCATAACCGGATGATTGATCTTGTCCACCTTTTCCGCTGCTGCTTTCTGGTCTGCTTTTGATGGGTCAATCGGCAGTTCAAACAATGCATTTACCCCCTGATAGGTGTCATTTCTCGTGATCTCTCCGGTTACCTCATCATAATCATACGCCTGACTGTTATAGAGTGGATCATCCAGTACACACAGATAGATCGTATGATCCGCAAACATTTCCACGTTTTCACATTCTGCGATAAAATAAGCAACCCCCTCCTCCGTAAAACTCGTATATCCCCCGGTCAGGGTAAATGCATTATAAACAGCCGGATCATACCCGGAAATGAGCGGTGAAATAAAAAACGACTTATCTGTCATCGGTGTACCGTCCAACTTTTCAACTGCTACTACCGAATACGTCATGTCCGAAAGCACTTCCCCATCCGCAGTGATCTCACGATCCGATAGATCTTTTCCGGAAACGATCCCGAACAGCCTGATATCATACCCGGCATAACTTTGTTTCTCATTGACATAGACCGCATCCGCACTTTGAAATGCCTCTGCAAGTCTGCTGTCCTTGATCCGCTCCGCAGCCTGCGCCGGCGCAAGATATTTCCATGCAGCATATGCCGCCGTAGAACCCGCTGCGATCACCAATATTGTTGTAAGCACCATTGCAGGAACTTTCTTCCAGTTTTTTGTTTTCATAGAATCGCTCTCCTTCACCTGATTTAAAATTTTCTGGTTTAACCAGAAATCCGGTTCTTCTTCTGGAGTAAGGGCTTGTTTTAATATTTCATCCATTTCTTTTTTCATTTAAAACGACCTCCAATTCATTCTGCAATTGTTGTCTTGCATGATGCAGTCTGCTTTTTACTGTACCCTGCGGCAGTTTTAACACTGCTGCGATCTCTGCTACCGTCATCTCTTCCATATAAAAAAGTAATACGACGACCCGGTGTTTTTCGGGAAGTCCACGCACGGCATGGCGCACGATCTGTTTTTCTTCCTCTCCAAAAAAAATCTCTTCCGGCGAATCCTGCCGCACACTTTCTGCAGCATGTTCTTCCCAGCCATCCACAAAAGTCTCCATTCCAGCGATCCGGTTTCTCCATGTAAACTTCCTTTTCCGGTTTTTCCAAAGCCTTACCGCGACAGACAAAAGATAACTTTTCGGATTTCCCTCCATATGGATCTTATCGTCTTTTTCCATTGCCGTTAAAAATGTATCCTGGTACAGATCATCCGCTTCCATCTGATTCCCGGTCAGGCTTTTGCAGAAAGAATAAATCTCTTTTCCATGTGCATCCATACATTGTTCCAATTCCAGCTTCGTCATTTGTTTTCCACCTTTAAGACGTCTTTTTAAGGCAAATCACATTGCCCTTCACCCATACATTGTAATAAATCAAAAAAAGGTTCAAAAAAATCTCCGGACAGACAAAAATTTCTGTCTGCCGGAGATCTCTTACGGCATAAATTCATCTAAAAAATTACTTCCTGCGATCCATTCTGTCTCTTCTTCCTCCTGGAACGCCGCAGCCTCATTTGCCATAGCGGCATAGAAATCGTCTGCGCTATCTGGTGTCTGTTCCGTCTGCACTTCTGATTGCTCCTCTGACTCCTGTTTTTGCAAAGTCTCTCTTCCCGGATGATCAAAATCAAAACTGATCCGCTCATCCTCATATTTTAGGCAGGAATCAAACACATTTCCTGCTTTCGAGGTAAATCCGGTCACTTTTTCCTTTGTCTTTCCGGTTTCCAACAGCTCTTTTATGATTTCTTCCGAAAGCGGCACTTTCGCGACCGTATGTCCTAACCGGAAACCACAGTCACACTCATAGTACCACTGGCTTTTCTTTAAGAGTCCCCCACATTTCGGACACTTTACCGTTGTCTCCACCGGCTTTGGTTTCTCCGGGAAATCAAAGGTGATCTGCCCCTCTTTGGTCAGTTTTAACGGAGCGTCAAATTTCATTCCGGTCTTTGCGATAAATCCTTCGATCACACCGGTTTTTCCATTGGTTAAAAGTTCTTTGACCTGTGCCTCTTTTAATTTTACTCCTGCGATCTGTCCAACCGAAAAACGACAGCTTTCCGGATCATCTTTTTTATAATTCGCACAGCCATAGCCGAACGGCGTTTTTACCATATCCCCGCCACAGAGTGGACATTTCACATCTTTTAATTTTGGCGCTTCCACATCCGAAAAATCGTATTTCAGTCCGGTTACCCTGCCGGATTCGTCTTTATTTAAAGCAATCCTTGCATCGAATTTTTTCCCGGTTTTCGACTTAAATCCGCGGATCGTCGCCGTCCGCCCCTCTGTCAGAAGCTGTTTTACCTGTGCCTCGTTTAAGGTCTTTTCACCCATCTTTCCAATGGAAAAACGGCAGCTTTCCGGATCATCTTTTTTATAATTGGCACAGCCATAACCGAACGGTGTCTGCACAATGTCACCACCACAGAGCGGACAGGAAACATCTTTTATCTTTTTTGCCTCCACATGATCAAAGTCAAACTTTAAATATTTCCGGCCGGTTTCATCGGTCTCTAATGCCACGCAGGCATCAAATTTTTTGCCCGTCTTTGACTTAAAACCACGGATTGTCTCCGTTCTGCCGTCGGTTAAAAGTGCTTTCACCTGTGCCTCTGTCAGATCACGTCCGGCAAGTGTTCCGATGGCAAATCTGCAACTCTGTGGATCTTGCTGGTCATAGTTCATACAGCCATAGCCAAACGATGTCTTCTGGATCTGTCCACCGCACATCGGACAGACCACATTCTCTAATATTTCCGCCTCATTTTTTGAGAAATCAAATTCGACTGTTTTTCTGCCGTCCTCGCCTGTCTTTAAACACAGCGCTGCCGAAAACTTCTTTTTATTTTTTGCGGTAAATCCTTTTAAAACCTCTGTCTCTCCCTTTTGCAGCAGATCCGTCAGGTCATCCACACCGAGAGATTTTCCTGCAATTTTTCCAATGGAGAAGTAACAGCTTTCCGGATCATTTCGATGTTTCACACAACTGTAGCCAAAGGACGTGATCTCCATGTCTGAACCGCAGACCGGACATTTGACACCCTCTAAAATTTCAGGCTCATTTTTTGAGAAGTCAAAATTGACAGATGCTTTTCCCTCCTCATCTTTTTCAAGCACTAATGCCGCCGAAAAACGTTTTCTGGACTTTGAGATAAAACCGGAGAGCACTTCTGTATGTCCCTTCGTCAGAAGTTCCACCACTTCCTCTTCCGCTAAATCTCTGCCCGCAATGGTTCCGATAGAAAATTTGCAGCCGCTTCCATCACGCTTATAATTGCTGCATCCGTAGCCAAATGGCGTTGTCTCCATTTCCCCACCACAGACCGGACAGGGCACGGAAAGGCTCTTTTTCGCCGCCAGTCCTCTGCCACCTTTTCCGACAAACGGATGGATTCTTCCTGCAATCGGTCCGGTCAGATCTTTTTCGATCATGGAAACAGTCTCTTTCCGGATAAAATCTTCGAGCTTTTCCCTGTAATCTGCCATGATAACCGTTCCTCTGGTAATCCCGTCCAATCCCTTTTCCCAGGAAGCGGTCATTTTGGGATTGAGCAGTGCCGGAACGGTCAGACTCACGACCTCAAATATCATTTCTCCAAGTGCCTCGGGAGAGAGCACCTGTGTTTTCTTATTCAAATTCAGATAACCGATGCGCACCAGTTTTTTGATGATCTCTGCTCTGGTCGCAGACGTTCCGATCCCGGATCCCTTGATCTGTTCCCGCAATTCTTCTTCCTCGATGAGCTGTCCCGCATTTTCCATGGCAAGCACCATCGAACCTGACGTATAACGTTTCGGTGGATTGGTTTTTCCCTCTTTCAGTTCAAATCCATCTACCCCAAGTACGTCACCGTTCTTTATCGTTCCTGCAAGCGTGATCAGTCCCTGGCTCTCTTTTTCATCCTTTTCGTCTTCATTTTTCTGATATCCGGCGATCTCCAGATATCCGGGACTTTTCAATTCTTTTGCAGAGGCAAAAAACTGTTCCCGGTCGATCTGTACCGTTAATTTTACCGTCTGATACTCTGCCGGTGGATAAAAGATACTTAAGAAACGGCGCACGACCAAATCGAACACTTTGCGCTGCAGATCGTTCAAACGGTTTAATTCAGTCAGCTGACCGGTCGGAATGATTGCATAATGGTCCGTCACTTTCGAATCATCGGTGTACTGTGTTTTTCCGATTTTATAGTATGCATTTTCCTTTAAGATCTGTTCCACGAAGCCCTTTGTCGGCTCATATCCTTTTAACCGGTTCAGATTCCGCCCGACTTCTTTTGCCACAGCGGACGAAAGCACCCTCGCATCCGTTCTTGGATAGGTCGTCAGTTTCTTTTCGTACAGATCCTGTGCAACCTGAAGTGTCTCATCCGGGCTGATTTTAAAGCGTTTGGAACACTCTGCCTGAAGTTCGGCAAGGTTAAAAAGCAACGGTGCACGTTTCTTGCTCGTGCCTGTTTCTATCGACTTTACCGTAGCTTCTTTTCCGGTCACCTCGTCGATTAACGCATTGGCATCTTCCTGCTTTTTAAACCCATTTTCTTTATAAAGCAGTGGTGACTCAAAATAACGGGAACCCTCTACAGCTTTCCACTCCGCCCAGATTTCTCCCCCGCCTGACGCATTAAAATTTCCAACGACACGGTAAAATGGTGTCTCTTTAAAGTTTCTGATCTCACGCTCGCGGATGACGACCATTCCAAGCACACAGGTCATGACACGCCCTACTGCGATTGCCGTATAGCTTCTGGTTGCCGCCGCATCATTTAATAACCTGCCGTATTTTACGGACATGACACGCGAAAAATTGATGCCCATGGCATAGTCCTCGATCGTGCGCATGATACCGGAATCCGCCAGATGATCGTATTCACTCATCGGTTTTGCCTCTTTGATTCCACGTAAGATCTCCTCCTCCGTCTGTGAATCGATCCAGACACGCAGTTCCTCCATGCCCTCTCTGACTCCGCCATACCGTCTGATATTTTCCTCGATGGTCTGTCCTTCTTTTCCGGCATCTCCTGCCCAGTAGACCTTATCGATATCTTCTCTATGTAACATATGATGTACCACATCATACTGTTTTTTTACATTGGGGATGACATGGTATTTGTACTGCTCCGGCAAAAAAGGAAGATCCTCTAATTTCCACTTTTTATATTTTTCATCGTATTCTTCCGGATAGACCATCTCCACCAGATGTCCCACACACCAGGTAATAACATAACCGTCATTCTCTATATATCCGTCATTTCGCCCGGAAACCCCCAAAATTCTGGCAAATTCCTGTGCCACACTCGGCTTCTCCGTAATGATCAAGGACTTAGCCACGTCTTTTCCTCCATTACTGTTCTCGTTTCTTTCTGCATGGTATTACCACACATTCTTTTCTATACTAACACACCGTGGGACATTTTGCACTCCTTTTGTCTATCCAGAACATCCAGACAGACGTTCAAAGACCCCCGCAGCCGCTTTCTTTGCCACTGTGAGGGTCTTTCTTATCAAAGTTTCGTTCCTATTCTCCCCGGATGAAAAACTTTTTATTTTTTTGTGATATAGCCCTGTGCTTTTAACAGCTCTGCGCAAAGTACTGCACCGCCTGCTGCACCACGAACGGTATTGTGGGAAAGTCCGACGAACTTCCAGTCATATACGGTATCCTCTCTTAATCTGCCGACGGATACGCCCATGCCGTTCTCATAGTTGACATCAAGTGAAACCTGTGGTCTGTTATCCTCTTCTAAGTACTGGATAAACTGCTTTGGTGCACTTGGAAGCTCTAACTCCTGTGGTACACCACGGAAATTTTTAAGTGCCTCGATCAGCTGCTCTTTGGTTGGGTTCTTTCTGAATTTAACAAATACAGCTGCGGTATGTCCGTTTAATACCGGAACACGGATACACTGGCAGGTGATCACCGGTGACTCTGCCGGAACGATCGCTTTCTTCTCGTCATCAATGTGACCCCAGATACGAAGCGGCTCTTTCTCGGATTTTTCTTCCTCTCCACCGATGTATGGGATAATATTTCCTACCATCTCCGGCCAGTCTTTGAAGGTTTTACCTGCACCGGAAATTGCCTGATAAGTGGTTGCCACTACTTCGTATGGCTCGAACTCTTTCCATGCAGTTAAGACAGGTGCGTAACTCTGGATCGAACAATTTGGTTTTACTGCGACAAATCCGCGTTTGGTACCAAGTCTTTCTTTCTGGTATTTGATGACTTCCATGTGCTGTGGATTGACTTCCGGTACGACCATTGGTACATCCGGTGTCCATCTGTGTGCACTGTTGTTGGATACAACCGGTGTCTCGGTCTTTGCGTAATCCTCTTCGATCTTTTTGATCTCTTCTTTGGTCATATCCACTGCTGAGAATACGAAATCAACTTCAGATGCAACCTTTTCTACTTCGTTGACATTCATCACTACGATATTTTTGACTGCTTCCGGCATTGGAGTATCCATTTTCCAACGATCTCCTACTGCCTCTGCATAAGTCTTGCCCGCACTTCTTGGACTTGCTGCAATGGTTGTCACTTCAAACCATGGATGGTTTTCCAGAAGAGAGATAAATCTCTGTCCTACCATACCTGTTCCGCCAAGAATACCTACTTTTAATTTTTCGCTCATTTTAATCCAATCTCCTCGTTGCTTTTTCTCCTTGACATCTTCCGCCATTGTTCCTTTGTCCGTCCGGCGCGAACATGTGTCGGTCATAGTGAATATATTATGCCTTTTCCCTGAAAAAAGCAATACTCTTTTTGTAAAAGTTTCTTTTATTTTTTACTATTTCTTGTGCACTTGTCACAATAATGCGTTACTGTAGCAAAGTGCCAGTCTTTTCCAAATATTCTTTTTCGATGGCGATCACCTGCTCCATGGCATCTTTTCCAGGTGCTCCGATGGTCAGACGTTTGTTGACACAGGTCTCCATGGAAATTGCATCGTAAATATCCTCCTCAAATACCGGACTGATCGCTTTTAACTCTTCCAGACTCATATCATCGATCGCGATCTTTTTATCGATACAGTAAAGCACGATCCTGCCGACAATGCCGTGTGCATCACGGAACGGCACGCCATGATTGACCAGATAATCGGCTGCATCGGTCGCATTGGTAAAGCCGTGGTTTGCAGATGCGTACATTTTTTCTTTGTTGAATTTCATTGTGGCAAGCATGCCCTTAAATAAAGCAATACAGCCTTTGACCGTATCCATGGCATCAAAGGAAAGCTCTTTATCTTCCTGCATGTCTTTATTGTAGGCAAGTGGAATGCCCTTCATCGTGGTAAGCAGTGAAGTTAATGCACCGTACACTCTTCCTGTTTTTCCGCGGACAAGTTCTGCGATATCCGGATTCTTTTTCTGCGGCATAATACTGCTTCCAGTGCTGTAGGCATCATCAATCTCCACAAACTGATATTCATTGGAATTCCAGATGATGACTTCCTCAGAAAAACGGCTCAAGTGCATCATGATCGTTGCACAGGCAGATAAAAACTCGATCAGATAATCACGGTCTGACACGCCGTCCATACTGTTTAAGGTCGGTCCGTAAAATCCAAGCAGTTCTGCGGTATAGGCGCGGTCTAATGGATATGTTGTTCCTGCGAGCGCACCGGAACCGAGCGGACAGTAATTCATACGCTCATAAATGTCATGCAGTCTGCTGCGGTCACGTTTAAACATCTCAAAATACGCCCCCATATGATGTGCCAGCGTGATCGGCTGTGCCTTCTGTAAATGGGTAAAGCCCGGCATGATGGTTTCGGTATTTTCTTCCATAATGCGTAAAATGGTCTCCAACAGTTCTTTTAACAATTCGTCTGTCTCTGCCACCTGTTTTCTGGTATAAAGCCGCATATCCAGTGCGACCTGGTCGTTTCTGCTCCGTCCGGTGTGTAACTTTTTACCGGTGTCTCCGAGCCGGTCGATCAGATTTGCCTCAACGAAACTGTGAATATCCTCGTATTCGGAAGTAATCTTTAACGTGCCATTCTCTACTTCCGAGCGGATCTCCTGTAACGTACGGACGATATCATCCCGCTCCTGTTCGGTTAAAATGCCCTGTTTTCCAAGCATCTTGACATGCGCAATACTGCCCTCGATATCCTCCCGATAAAATTTCTGGTCAAATGTAATAGACGCATTGAAATTGTATACCAGCTGATCGGTTTCCTTGGTGAATCTTCCTCCCCATAACTGTGCCATAATCTTATTCCTCGCTTTCCTGTTTCTTTTTGGCGATCTGTTCGTCCCGCTCCCGTTTGGAAAAGACACATCCGCAGTAATACTGACGGTACATGCCGTATTGTTCGGACAGCTCCACAGAACGTTTGTAGCCGTTTTTCTTTTTAAAATCTGAATTTAAGTAGGCAATGCCATACTCTTTTTCCAGACGATCTCCAATCTCATTTAGCTTTTCCGCATTTTTTAACGGGCTGATGGATAACGTCGTCGTAAAATAATCCATGCCCAGCCGTTTTGCAGCCTCCGCTGCCTCTCTAAGCCGCAGTTCATAACAGAGGAAGCAACGTGCTCCTCCCTCTTTTTCCTGCTCTAACCCACGCACCGTATCATAAAAACGTGTTTCCTCATACGCTCCTTCCAGAAAAGAGATCGTATTTCTGGCAGGAAGCTGTTCGATCAGATAGCGCTGTTCTTCCACCCTCTTTGTATATTCTTCCGGTGGATAGATATTTGGATTATAATAAAATACAGTGATTGAAAAATACTGGGAAAGGTATTCCAGACAGTAGGAACTGCATGGTGCGCAGCAACTGTGCAGCAGCAATGCCGGCACCTTGTTTTCTTCCTGATTTTTCTTTATCTCATCTTCCAGCATTTTCTGGTAATTTGGCTTATTCATTGCCCATTTCCTTTCCGGCATCGGCTCTATCCAACATTCTACATGAAGTACTATGTTCCTGCAAGAATGTTTCGCCCTGTCTGCTATAACAATTCGTTATAGTATCAATAAGCCTGTGCCCACTCTAAGATCTGTTTGGCGCGGTGCCGCCAGGTGTGATGTGCATAAAATGTTTCTGCACCGTTCTCTGCGATCCGCTCTCTTAACGCGCCATTTTCCATCAGTTCTCCTGCCAGGGAACTTAAGCTCTCCAGCTCTTTTAAAGAATACAGCGCGATCTCCTCTCTGTCCTTAAAATGTGCTCTTAAGTAAGGATTTTCATCGGTCAGCACCACGGTCCGGTTTGCCATGCCTGCAAACATTCTGTCATGTACGCCACGGTTAAAAATAGGAGAAACATTTAATAACAGTGGCTCCTTTGCGATCCGTTCAAACGAATGTTCAAACATCACGCCTTTTTCTCTCGTCACATAGTTCTCATCGATCACATCATATTTTTGCCAGCCCTCTCCGACCAGTACAAGCGGGATCTTCTTTTTTGTCAGTTCATCCAGTGCAGCTTTTCTGAAATAATCCCTGATATACGCATCCACCGGATACATCGCATTCATAAAAAGTGCAAACTGTTCATCCGGCAGTTCCATATCCTGTTCTTTCAGATAGTTGCAAAACGCCTCTTCCATCGGAAGGGTTGGCTCCGCCAGTCTCTGTTCGATCAGGTTTTTCATCACGGAATGTAATGGTTCCGGCGCATTTTTTACAAGTTCATACACGGCATCGGGTCTGTCGTAAGTCCCCATAAATAAGATCCGGTCAGCAGGATGCTTCTCGCCCTCATACAATGCCTTTGTCGCAGAAAGCGGCAGCATATGTACCGCAGCCAGATTGGGATGATACCGTCTGACGTAATCCTTTTGTGCTTCGTCCAGTAAGATCGCATGAAAGTTTTTCCCGCCACGCACCAGACAGTTATAATGAAACAACGGATGATCCAGTACATAGTCAAAAAAAGGACAGCCCAGTTTTTCAATAAAGGATGTTCCATCCTCAAGCTCCATCCGTGGAAGCAGCGAATTAAAGTCCACTGCCAGCCGGTATGTGTTACTAAGCAGCGGTTCTAAAATACGGTCAAAATCATCCTCTCTGGTAAATTCACACACCTGCACTAAAAAGCCCAGTTCTTCAAGTGCTGCACCCAGCTGATTTGCAAAAAAATTCCCGGATGCGTAGCAGATCTCCCGGGAACAAAATACCAGAATACGTTCTTTTTCCTCTGTCATGTCATCGTTCCTTTCCCTCATCATAGAAAAATGAGCTTTTACGGAATCAGTCAACTCCCCCGCAAAAGCTCATGTTCTTATCGAATGTAGCGAAGTGCCAGAATACCTACCACATAAACGACGGCACACAGCACCATAAATAAGGTTACTCCGCAAAGTGCTCCTACTACGATCTCGGCGATCACGACCAGTCCGTGCAGCCAGATTGGAACATCATGCAGGCACACTGCCAATGCTGCTTCTATCACCACGATAACACATACCGGAACAACCGGCATATCTAATTTTATCATACTGAATAATACAACAAAAAGTACGACCGCAAACACCCCAAATAAGATCAAAACTCCGCTGTTGTCACGCACGATCTCTCCAGCTGCCGTGCCAACGCTCTTTTTGCGGCGTTCCTTTATCGATACGCGTTCTTCTTTCTTTTCTGTCTCGCTCATATTTCCCTCCATACCCAAGTTGTTATCGGCTCTATTATACCAACTCCCACGCAAAAGGACAAGCCAAAAAAATCCGCTTTACCTGTCTGCCAAAAGAAGGTATACTTACAGACAGATTATTTTTTACAGAAATGAGGAATTTTTATGGAAGATAAAAACTGGATTTCCATGTGGGGCAATGCTGTTTCAATCGCAGAACACCGTCCGGAAAGTTATGCAAAAGACCTTACACTGCGCTATCCCATCTATGCACCTTTTGCAGGGGATGCACTACGCTTTACTTTGGATAATTACTGTGGCACCGAACCCGTTACGATCACAAAAGCAACCGTAGCACTTGCCGCTTTTGATCTGACAGAAACAAGCAGCTTATCCTGTCCAATCCTGCCATCCACGCTTGCCACGATCACGTTTGACGGTACAGACACTGTTACCCTTGGTGCAAAGGAACGCATTACCAGTGATGCCATCACCTTTCCCGTACCGGCAGGTGCCACACTTTGTGTGAGCCTTTATTTTTCCGATTTCACCAGCATGCAGTCTGCGGTCTTAATCACCGGACCTTTATCCAAAGGCTATTTTTCTTTTGGAAACCAGACAAATACAGATGAACTTCCCATGGATACCACCAAATCTACAAACTGGTTTTATTTTTTTAGCAATGTTTCGATCCAGACATCAGTGAAAAACCATGCCCTCATCTGCTATGGTGATTCCATCACCGCGCAGGCTTGGCCGGATGATCTTATGCTGCGTCTGCGTAAGGAAGGCATCTGCAACACTTCCGTGATCCGACGTGCTGCCAGTGGTACCCGTATCCTGCGGGAATATGAGTGTATCACCTATGATTCCTATGGTTTAAAGGGAACAAACCGTTTTCTCCATGAAGTACCAACAGACGGTGCAACCTCCATCATCATTCAACAGGGGATCAATGATATCATTCATCCGGTCGGTATCGATATCAATCCGTTCCGCCCGATGAGTGATCTCCCGACCGCACAGGAACTGATCGATGGCTTGAGATGGTATGTGGAGTCCGCCCATCAAATGGGCTTACAGGTATATCTTGGTACTCTCCTCCCAATCTACGGTTGGCGTACTTATGCTCCATTCCGTGAGGAACTGAAAAATGAAGTCAATGGCTGGATCCGTTCAACCAATGAAATCGAGGGATACATTGACTTTGCCACCGCTCTATGCGGCAGCGAAAATCCGGCTGCATTCCGCGGTGAATATGACAGCGGCGATCATCTGCATCCAAGCAAAGCCGGCTACCAGAAAATGGCAGAGCTGATCCCTTCTACTCTGTTTTAGACAGACAAAAAGCTGCTACATCAGGAATGGTTCTTACTCCATACCTATATGTGGCAGCTTTTTTATACCTAATATCTAACTATCCGTTAAATGTTTCCGCACTCGCTGGATCAGCATCTCCAATGCAACCAGATTTTCGCCACCTTCCGGAATAATAATATCCGCACGGCGTTTGCTCGGTTCTACAAACTGTTCATGCATCGGTTTTACCGTTGTCAGATACTGACTGATCACGCTATCGAGAGAACGTCCCCTCTCTTTTACATCACGAACGATACGTCTTAAGATACGGACATCCGCATCCGTGTCGACAAAAACTTTGATATCCATTAATTCACACAAAGAAGTCTCTGCAAAGATCAGGATACCCTCCAGTACGATAACCGGAGCCGGTCTCACCTCGATCGTTTCTTCGGAACGGTTATGCACGGAATAATCATACACCGGCATCTGAATGCTTCTTCCTGCTTTTAGTTCCCGGATATGTTCACACAAAAGCTCCGTATCAAATGCATCCGGATGATCGTAATTTAACTTACTCCGTTCTTCATAGCACATATCATCATGGCGTTTATAATAGTTATCATGGCGCAGGATACTGACCTCGTCCTGTCCGAAGCTATTGATCAGTTCATTTGCAAGGGTGGTCTTCCCGCTTCCGGTTCCGCCTGCAATTCCAATTAATATCGTATCCATGCTTACGCTCCAATAATCTTTAATGTTGCACTTGTTCCAAGACGGCTTGCACCTGCATCGATCATTGACTGTGCTTCCTCTGCCGTATGGATCCCGCCAGATGCTTTTACTCCCATCTCTGCTCCGACTGTTTTACGCATCAGGGCGACATCTTCCGGTTTTGCGCCTCCAGTGGAGAATCCAGTGGAAGTCTTTACAAAATCCGCTCCTGCTTCTTTTGCAAGTTCGCACGCTTTTACTTTCTCTTCGTCTGTTAAAAGACAGGTCTCAATGATAACCTTTAACACGATATCTTTTCCACAGACCTCTTTTAAGGTTTTGATATCCTGTAATACATAATCGTATTTTTTATCCTTTAATGCTCCAACGTTGATCACCATGTCAACCTCAGTTGCGCCATCTTCGATGGCTGCCTTTGTCTCAAATGCCTTGACTCTTGTATCAGACATTCCAAGCGGGAAACCTACTACGGTGCAGACTTTAACGTCAGAACCTTTTAATTTCTCAGCAACAAATTTGGTGTAATACTGGTTGACACAGACAGATGCAAAATCATATGCCAGTGCTTCCTCACAGATCTTTGCAACCTGTGCTTCGGTCGCCTCTGCTTTTAAGATAGTATGATCAAAATATTTTGATGAAATCATGCTGTTACGCTCCTTTTCTTTTATCTTGCACCCTTATCGTATGGAATACCCTCTGCCTTTGGTGCACGTGAATTTTTCGATGTAAATGCCAGAATAATCATAGATGCGATAAACGGCATCATGCTGTATATATTCTTGGATAAACCAAGGGTTGACAATACCGTGGAATCGGCAATATTGGCAAGAGAACGGAATACTGCAAAGAATACCGCAGCTCCTGCAATGTTAAATGGTTTCCACTGTCCGAAGATCATAACTGCCAGGGCAAGGAAACCTGCTCCTGCCACACCAACTTCGAAGTTCCAGGTGGAAACAGATGGCACGATATAGGCAAATCCTCCAATACCACCCAAGGCACCGGAGATCATAACACCGATGTATCTCCACTGGTATACATTGATACCAACAGAATCAGCTGCCTGCGGATGCTCGCCACAGGCACGGAGACGAAGTCCCCATTTGGTCTTAAACAAGAATACATAACTGCAGATCAGAAGTATGATACCGATGATCAGGAAAATATTGATCGTAACCGGTCCGATCTTATAAATAAATGCAGCGTTATCATAGGTCAGTTTTGCAGAAGCTGCTCCATTTCCTGCCTCAGCAGAATTATTAAATGCTTTGACAATAACGATTGCGATTGCAGTTGCCAGCATATTTAATGCCGTACCACCAATCGTCTGATCCGCTTTCAGCGTGATCGCAGAAAAACCAAGCAACAGAGAATAAATCATACCTGCCACTGCACTTGCCAGAATGGAAACCAGAACTAATAATGGAGCCGGAAGTTTGTCTCCGCAAAGTGCCAGCACAAACACACCCGCCAGTCCGCCGATCGCCATGATACCTTCGAGTGCGATATTGATGACACCGCTTCGCTCTGAAAACATACCACCAAGTGCAACAAGCATTAAAACAACCGCATAAAGTAAGGTAAATTTCAATAACAGAAACATTAGTTTGCACCCTCCTTCTTTGCATTTTTCTTACGGAACATATTGCCTACCACTCCTTTGAAGAGGCTTACAAATGCACACAGATAGATAATAACTGCTACAACAAGGTCTGCAATCTCCGGCTGATAATATTTGGTCGGCAGATATGCACCACCTACGGAAATATGTGCAACAAAAATAGCTGCAAATACAACTCCGATCGGATTGCTCAAAGCAAGAAGCGCTACCGGGATACCGTTAAATCCGATTGCCGGAAGTGCAGATGACACCTGTGGATTCCATTCGGAAGCACCGGACAGATAATAAAGTCCGGCACCAATTCCAGCCAATGCACCGGAAATTGTCATGGAAAGAATGATGTTCTTCTTTTCATTGATACCGGCATATTTTGCAGCATCCTTATTAAAACCACATGCCTTCAATTCATATCCGAACGTTGTCTTGTTTAAGATGACATACATCAAAATGGCGATCGCGATTGCAATGAAAATGGCGATCGTTGTGGAACTTGTCTTGAAAATACTGTTCATACCGCAGTCCGGAATCAGCGACTGTGGTGCAACAGAGCTCAATTTGTAAGTTCTTGTTGTTTTCTGGTCATACATCCCTTTTATGGTGCTGTACATCAGTTCATTGACCAGATACAGTCCGATCCAGTTGAACATGATCGAGGTGATAACCTCATTTACATTGAAATATGCTTTAAAGATACCTGGTACTGCTCCCCAGATCGCGCCGCATACCATAGCAGCCAGTAAGCAGACATACCATGGCATCTGAAGGATGATTGCAAAGTACAGTGCTCCAAATACACCCACGGTATACTGACCTGCTGCACCGATATTAAACAGACCTGTTTTAAATGCGAATGCAACCGATAATCCAGTCATGATAAGAGGTGCTGACTGTGCGATCTCACTTCCGATTCCCTTTGGTTTTAAGTAAAATCCGCCCTTGATAATTCGAGAAAAACCATCCAGGGCATTTTCTGCGTTGATGCAGTACAGGATGATAAGTCCTACCAGAAGTCCAATCACAATACATAAAACAGAAGCTATGATGGACAGAATGACATCTTTGGTCTTTTCACTCATTTTTCTTCTACCTTTCTAATAATCTCACTGTCTTATATCTCGGTCGGAACTTCATCCCTTTTTGCTCCAGCCATGTAAAGTCCCAATTCCTCGACCGTGATTTTCTTCGGATCTAACTGTCCGACGATCTCGCCCTCGTACATCACAAGAATACGATCGGACACATCCATGACCTCATCCAGTTCCAGAGATACGAGCAGGACAGCCTTACCCTTATCTCTTTGTGCCACCAGCTGGCTGTGGATATACTCGATCGCTCCGACATCCAGACCTCTGGTCGGCTGTACGGCAACAAGAAGTTCCGGGTTTTTGTCGATTTCCCTTGCGATGATCGCCTTCTGCTGGTTACCACCTGACATGCTTCGAACGATCGTATTGGCACCCTGACCACTTCTAACGTCATACTGCTCGATCAACCGCTCTGCATAACGGCGCACCTCTCCGGATCTGATGAAACCTGCTTTCTGGAACTCCGGCTGATAATATCTCTGCAACACCATGTTCTGCTCGAGTGTGTAATCCAAAACCAAGCCGTGTTTGTGGCGGTCTTCCGGGATATGACTCATACCCATCCTGGATTTTTCACGGATGGATGCCTTTGTGATATCTTTTCCCATGAAAGTGATCGTACCATCACTGATCTTTTCCAGTCCGGTCAGCCCCTGTACAAACTCCGACTGTCCGTTTCCATCAATGCCTGCAATACATACGATCTCTCCGGCACGGACATTAAATGAAACATCCTTTACCGCGTTATTGGCATGTGCCTTGCTTGGAACAGTAAGATGGGAAACCTTAAGAACGGTCTCTCCCGGTTCTGCGGGCTTTTTATCGACAGAGAAGCTGACATTTCTGCCGACCATCATCTTGGATAGTTCTTCTTTTGTTGTGTCTGCAATATCCACTGTACCGATATATTTTCCTTTTCTAAGGATCGTACAACGGTCTGCAACCTCCATGATCTCATTGAGCTTATGTGTGATGAACAGAATGGATTTTCCCTCTTTTGCAAGGTTCTTCATGATCTTCATCAGCTCTTCGATCTCCTGCGGCGTCAGAACGGCCGTCGGCTCGTCGAAGATCAGGATCTCGTTGTCGCGGTAGAGCATTTTGAGAATTTCGGTGCGCTGCTGCATACCGACGGTGATATCCTCGATGATCGCGTCGGGATCGACGTGCAGACCGTATTTCTCGGACAGATCGAGAACCTTTTTGCGCGCGTCCTGCTTCTGCAGAAAGCCCATCTGGTTCGGCTCGACGCCGAGGATGATGTTGTCGAGGACAGAGAAACACTCGACCAGCTTGAAGTGCTGGTGCACCATGCCGATGCCGAGCGCGTTCGCGTCGTTCGGGTCGCGGATCTCAACCTTGCGGCCATCCTTGTGGATCTCGCCCTCCTCCGGCTGGTACAGGCCGAACAGGACGCTCATAAGCGTCGATTTGCCCGCGCCGTTTTCGCCGAGCAGGGCGTGGATTTCACCCTTTTTCAGCCTCAGGGTGATGTTGTCGTTGGCGATGATTCCGGGGAAACGTTTTGTGATGTTCAGCATCTCAATCGCGTAATTCGTTTCCAAGTTCTTTCGCCCTCCTTCCGTTTTTATGGCCCGCGCTTGCGAGGACGGAAACCATT
>URUD01000045.1 GCA_900550935.1 uncultured Roseburia sp. | reverse complement strand
TTTCACTTTGTATCTTTTCCTTTATTTCTGGGACTTTTCTCATTTTTTACTATGCATAAAATTTGAATAATTCTTCTTATTTTCAGCCACATTTTTTGAATGATAATAATAATTTAAAGCATAAAATTTGAATATCTATAAAAAAATAGACACAAAATTTGAATGATTTTTTCCTGCGCACAAAAAAACATTGACCTCATGAAGATATTATTTTCTGTCTGGGTCAATGTTTCCTACTAAATTTCCTATTTTTTGATCTCTATACAAACTTATTTTTATTTTTTTAACGACAATCAGACCATCTGCTTTTCGCAGACAGTCTCTCTTACTAAATATTTTGGGGCTGACTATTTAGCAGCAGCCTTTCCAGTTCGTCGTAATAATAGTTCCTCTGATTGATGTTTAGAAATTGATTCTGATTGTTTTCTGAGCATTTTATATGAGCATCTTCCTGATCAGTGAATAAGTTTTTTCTGATCAGTTTATGTATTAATAACATATTTAACGAACGCTTCTTTTTACCTGCTATACTGCTTGCGATTGCTGCATCGATCAAAAAGAATAATTTCTTTCCCCTATCCCTGGCTGTGGGTTCATACTGTCGGAAAAAAGTCCTTATGTCCTCATTCTGCTCGCTTGTAACATTTTTTATCCTGTTGCGGCGCAGTACCGCCTGCGCTCTCTGTTCCCGGAGACACTCTGCTTCTGATTTTCCTCCTGGAGCCTTGTAGATAACTTTCTTTGGCTCTATATAGTAATTTCCATCTTTTATTCCAATTGAAAAAAAGCATTTTAACTGCATTAAATAATAACGCAGCATGCGCTTCGTCACACCGAATATCTGCGTATATTTTTCATAAAAATTTTTAACACCTATTTTGAAATATCCACGTTTATCATATGTATTTTTCATCAATTTTAATGCCAAAAGCATGGATCCTGCCTTTAGTTGGTAAAATTCTTTCGTATGAAAGATATTATGCCCGGTATTAATATAACCTCGTTTATCATCTTCTCTTGTCAGGAAAGCATTATTTCGAATAGTTATATCATGATCGATACGGTTACTCTTTTCAGCACATATAAATTGCTTTTCAACCAGTGATTTTTTTGCATTATAAAATTCCTGATAGCTCATTCCTGTAGCATCACATGCTTCTTTATAATGCACTCCGTATACCCTGCCGTATTCGTCCTGATAAAATGAGAGGAAAAGCATAAGGTTCATTTCACATTTTGTAAGTTTTGCCTGTATCATTCTGTCTATTATGTCGTTGCTTATCCTCTGCACTTATCCCTTTTCCTCCTTTCCTGATCCTCATGATCTATTTCCATTTCAAAATAGTTTTTATCTCTGTTTCATACTCTTCGGGGCTTTTTTCTTTTCTTTCAGTTTCCGTTACATATATCCCCTCATACTCTGTGTAAGCCTTCTTTAACTGCTCTACCGCCATTCTAACAGTTTTTACCTTCTCCTCCATCTGTAATGACACACGCAGAAAATCTATATCCCGAGAATGAAGATCCTGTTCTTTTTTATCATGTAGCTTTTTTTCCAGTTCTTCTACTTTTTGCTTATGTCTGTTCTCTAATACGTCCTGCTTATTTTGAGATACTTTCAATTTCAACTGTGTTTGCTTCAATTCTTCTCGCAGCTTATCCAATTCCGCAATGTTCTTTTGCTCCATTTCCTTCTCGATCTGCAGACGTATTTTTTCTTCCAGGTCTGCAGCGTTCCTTTTTTCACGCTCGACCTCTTTTTGAGCACGCACCGTTTCTTCCTTTAATGTATCTATTTCCTTTTTCTTATCATCTATTTCCCGTTTCATAGTTTTCATCTTTTCAAAAAGGGAATTTATTTCCTGCTTATCACTACCATTCTCTATTAAGGCTAAAATCTGGCGTTGCTCTTCCTCATCCAATTTCGAAAAGTTTTCTCCATCCTTTAAGGAAATATGATTTTCATCGAACATTTTCTGTAACTCTGGGATCAACTTCGAAATGGATTTATATTTTATAACCTGACGTGTTGTGATCCCAAGCGTATCCGCTATTTCATTATTCACATTTACCTTTCCCTCTTCTCCCAGCAATTCATTTCTTCTTGTAATCAACTCATTTAATCTGACGACCTTAGTTCTCTTTCTATCGTCATCATTTCCCCGTCCGATTTCATTTGCCAGGGTTAATCGTATTTCCGAAAGCAAACTTTCCAGTTCTCTTTCTTCTCCGGATAATTCCTCTTCATGTTTTATTGTTGTTTTTACATTACATGGGTATCCTTCTACGAAAAACTGCTGAACATTTTGCAAATATTTTTGGTATTCGTCTGTTTCTATTTCCTCCGGGTTCCGGAATTTTTCGATCAGATAATCGATCGCCCTGGTTCTCTGTTCCCCGGATTCAATAATATATTTATCATTTTCCTCGTCATAAACCACCTCCAGATTATGGATCAACCCAAATTCCAGTATTGAATCCGCGATCTGCTGTATTGCTTCCATCGGGTAATCATTCTTTTTGTGAAATACCAGTTTTGCTCTCGGTACAAACTTGAAATTGAAAGCTTTCGGCACCACCCCGGATGCCATTTCTGCTTTTTCTATTTTCTCCAGAAGAGATGCTGATTCTCTATTTTCTCCTGTGCTCTCTTCTTTTTGTTCACTTGTTATTGTCTCATTTTTTGATAATATTTTATTTGCTGCTCCAAAATTAAAATTTTTTCTCTGTGCCATAAATATTCTACCTCCTGATCCTTTCATTTCACTGTATTATCAGCATGCCTCCGGTGTAGTTTGACCGATCGCAGCTTTCAACATCTGTGCTTTCTCCTGTGGCAATATATTTAACTCCAGTAAAAGAAGTGCATAATCAAATATTGCATTTGTATTAGGTGCATAGCTAAGCAACGATTGAAATATAGTTTCCATCTCCGCCACCTTTATATCCTTTCGGATCGGCGTACCTAAAAATTTTACTCCAAGCTCTTCACTATAGCTTTCCTTAAGCTCTTTAAATATTTTTGTGTTGGTTTCAACCTGAGTTATGTATGTTCCAAGAAAATTTGCATTTTCAATATCATGCTCCTCCTTTATGTATGCTATTGTTTCGATTGTTTCCTTGAGACCTTTATAGCTAAACCCCTCTGCCCGCACCGGTGTCAGAATATAATCCGATGCAAATATACTATTTACCGTCAAAACATTCGATGCCGGTGCATTGTCGATAAGAATAAAGTCAAATTCATCTTTAATCGTATTCAAAGCTTTTCGCAAAATAGTATTATTGTTTCCTGTCTCATTTGCTGCAATGTATGTCAATGTATTTTTATGCCGCTTGCTACTTGGTATCACATATAAGTTTTCAATCGCTGTTTTCTGAACGATCGCTTCGATCTGTCCTTTATCCCGGAACCGATACTTGAACAAATCAGAGATATTTTGCTGCACAGGTATTTCTATACCTTCTATTACTTTTTGATCATCTTCCTCATAGCATTTAAAAAGCATAGATAAATTGCTTTGCTCATCCAGATCGATGCACAAAACTCTAAGTCCCAAAAATGCCATCAATTCTGCCAAAATTGCTGTACTGCTTGTCTTACCTACGCCACCTTTATTATTAATAATTGAAATTGTAATTGCACTCATTATGCTTCCTCCCTGTTTTTCCAAAATAGTTACAATATTATTTTAAGTTTGTTACTTGTAATTTGTCTTTTTTTCTGTTATTCTCTTTACAAGAAGCGATTTTTGTATTGAACAGTCCCGCTTTTGTGGGTGTTATTCATACGAAAGTTTGCTTCTTTTCCCTTTTTATCAAGCATTTTTTTCAAAAACATCTTTTTGTGTAATCTTGGTTTGCATTGGATGCTTTCGTTCAACATGATATTTTGATCGATACTCGTCCAATAATGCTTCCCTTTTTAAATATAAATTCCACGTGTCATCTACCTTTTGTCTAAGCTCTTCATATTCTTTTCCGATCTGTTGGATCGTGTTCTGATAATCCTTTATGACAAATTCCTCCAGATGCAGTATAATCTTATTATTGGTATCATCCACTGTATGGTTTGCCATGAAGCGAGTCAATGCTTGTCTGCTAATTCCGGTTGCTTTTGACACACGACTGATATTTGTTCCCATATCATGATAAAACTGAACTATATTTATTCCGCAATTTTGGTAGCACAAATATTGATCCGTATATCCATTTGGTTTTGGTCCTCTTTTTCCCATCCATTACTCCTTTCTTCTACATCAAAATTTTCAAATTCACACTTTCTCCCTCCTGACTCCACAAAAAAAGAACCTGGTTCTTCCAAGTTCCTTAAATCCTAATTAACTATCTTCATACGAAAACGGGAACACTGCTCCTATTCTGGATGCTCTAAAAAAACACAACGCCCCCGCTACGTTCTTTGTTGTGGGACACTTTTTAGAGACCGCCCCTGATCTGGTAAAACGTATGGTGGAAGAAGGACATACGGTTGGAAATCACACCTACCATCACCCGGATATGTCCTCAATCTCCAATCTTGCCTCTTTCCAGAAAGAAGTGGATGACACCGCCGCACTGTATCAGGAAATCACCGGACAGGAAATGACAAAATATTATCGTCCGCCTCAGGGAAAATACAGTACCGAAAATCTGAAGATGGCAAAAGAACTTGGCTACCATACGTTCTTCTGGAGCCTTGCCTATGTCGACTGGAATGTTGACAGCCAGCCGACCAAAGAGCAGGCATTTGACAAACTGCTGCCCCGGATCCACCCCGGTGCCATCGTCTTATTACATAGCACCTCGAAAACCAACGGAGAGATCATGGATGAGCTGCTGACCAAATGGGAAGAAATGGGTTACCGGTTTGCACCGCTGTCGGAACTGTTAAACTAAGGTACACTTTGCGCCATTATCTGAACGATTGAACGAATGTATATTTCGCGAATCTTCTATGATCATGAATGCAACAGGGAGTGCGACAATCTAATTTCCATTGTCACACTCCCTGTTGCTATTTTTTCCTCTCTGTTTTACCGCTCCTAGAAATCTACCTCGGTATCATAGTAGCAGCATTTCAGCAGTTTTTCCATCTCTTCCTGACTCGGCTGACGTGGGTTGGAACCGGTGCAGGCATCTAAGATCGCATTTGCTGCAATCTCAGGCAGTCTCTCTAAGAATACTTCCTCCGGAACAAATCCCTGCTCTACCGGATAGCTGTCAGCTCCATAATTTTTGATGCACTGTGGGATCTTAAGATCATCATTCATTTTTCTTAAGTACGCGATCAGGTTCGCTACTTTTTCATCCAAGTTTGCGCCCTCTAAGCCCATAAAATCTGCAATCTCGCCGTAACGGACTTTTGCCGTCTCATCCTTGGCATTAAATGCAATGACTTTCGGCAGGTACATTGCGTTTGCAGCACCATGGATGATATGTGCACCATAGTCTGCAAAAGCAGCTCCTGTCTTGTGTGCCATGGAGTGAACGATACCAAGCAGTGCATTGGAAAATGCCATTCCTGCAAGACACTGTGCATTGTGCATGGAATCTCTCTTTTCCATATCTCCATTGTAAGAGCCTACCAGATCTCTCTGGATCATCTTGATCGCATGCAATGCAAGCGGATCTGTGAAATCACAGTTTGCTGTCGATACATATGCTTCGATCGCATGTGTCATCGCATCCATACCGGTATGTGCAACCAGTTTCTGCGGCATAGTCTCTGCCAGATCCGGATCTACGATCGCTACATCCGGTGTGATTTCAAAGTCAGCAAGCGGATATTTGATTCCCTTCTGATAATCGGTAATAACAGAAAATGCTGTCACCTCGGTTGCTGTTCCTGAAGTAGAAGAAATTGCACAGAAATGCGCTTTTTTACGAAGCTTTGGCATACCAAATACCTTGCACATATCCTCGAATGTGATATCTGGATATTCGTATTTGATCCACATTGCTTTTGCCGCATCAATCGGAGAACCGCCGCCCATTGCTACGATCCAATCCGGCTCAAACGCACGCATCGCTTCTGCACCTCTCATCACGGTCTCTACCGATGGATCCGGTTCAATACCCTCGAACAGTTCCACCTGCATTCCGGCTTCTTCTAAGTATTGTTTTGCACGGTCAAGGAAACCAAAGCGTTTCATGGACCCCCCGCCCACACAAATCATCGCTTTCTTTCCCTCAAATGTTTTTAAGGCTTCTAATGCACCTTTTCCGTGATACAAATCTCTTGGTAATGTAAATCTTGCCATGACCCCTCCATTCCGCCGCGCCCTCGCAGCATTTTGCTTGTTAATTATCTAACAATGTTTATGGCAATATTATATCACATTCTTCCAGAAACGGAATATATTTTATGCAATTTTATTAAAAATTTTACTCATTGTTCTTAAATCCGCATTTCGGGCAGACCGTTCCTCCCTTGTAGACATAACCGCAGCGATAACAGCAGATCGTGTCATGCTTTTCTTTTGCGAGGTATGCCACCTTCCTTGAATCCGGTTTTTCCTGCAGATAATGCACAAACGCATCCAGCTCCTTTGCAAATGCAGCCAGATCTTTGTGATCCACTGCATACGGGATCTTCGTCTTTGTGCCTGACTGATGGATATAAAGTCCTCTATTTAAGATACCAGTGGATGCCGTGATCTTATCAATAGAAAAGATACGCATTCCAAAGGACGTCATCATTGTACTATAAAAGAGATGCTCCGGTGTCAGGATGAAGCCCTCTTTTCCGTTCCCGCTCCGGCTCGTATCGACAACAAGGATCGGATACTCAAACAGTCCCTTTCCTGCCGCGTAAGTTGCCATTGCAGCATCAATGATGCTTGTCTCCTCCGGCAGTGCCTGTTTTAACAGGACTTTTCTGGCAGGATAAAAATGATGTCTGTCATTTAACGTAACGCCCGATTCCGCAAATTCATCCTGCATCTTTTTTACCAGAAGTTCACACTCATCCGACTTTATCTTGGAAAGTCGTTTCGTTAGCATTTTAAGTGCATTATCTTTTATCTCCGGCAGGAAATCCCCGTTTGCGATCGTTTCATATGCCTGTTGTCCCTCTTCAAAATCCATGTGAAGCGGATCGCCAAGCAGCTCATCCACCGCATCCTGATCCATTTTCCGCAGACGTTCCTCTAATTTTTCCAGATAGGCGTTGACTGTTTCCTGTAAGTAATTTCCGTTTTTTAATTTATCCATCAGCTCTGTCAGGTCGCTTCTGGTGCTCTTTCTTGCACGGTTTACGATATTGGCAACCTCCTGCCGCTCTGCTGCAAGCCGTCTGTCTTTTAACAGTTCTTCGTATGGCGTCAGATCTGCCTCTTCATAATCGCGGATCCGCGCCTCGTATGCCTGAAATCTTGCCCGGTCTAACTGCGGTGGCATCTTCTCCATCAGAACTTTTACTTCCGCTTCCGCCTGTCTTTGCATACGTTCCCGCAACGGCTCAAGCAGTTCTGCCTTCATAGTCTCAGGAAGATCTTCTTTTTTCACTTCCTCATAGACTCGCTTTAATACGGCATAATTTTTTCCCTGACTGCTCTCGATTTTCTTGCGGATAACCTCTGCCTTCTGCTCGTGCTGCCTTCCCACGATCCGTCCGATGTATTCCTGCTTTTCTGCTTCTGAAAGATCCGGCTCCTTTGAAACCTGATTCTTTAGTTCGGTAAGCTGACGGTCAGACAGACGGTCTAATACCTGAAATCTCGCTTCGTATTTTTTTCTTGTCTCATCTGCTTTTACTGTGTTTGTTTTCTGTCCTGATTCCTGCTGCGCCGCATCCTGCGCTGTTTTCTGCTGCGCTGCATCCTGCGTCGCTTTCTGTCCGCTTCCCGCACGCTTAGCCTCATCCTGCCTGTCCGTCGATGGATGAGCTACTCCGTCCTTTTCTATTTTTTGCGTCACTTCCCGGCTTTCATCCCGTTTTCTGCTCTCTCTTTGTGATGGATCTTTGCGCTCCTTTTTCGCTCTTTTTTCCCGGTTTGCAGAAAGACCTCTCTTCCACAACTGCTCCCTTACTTTTTTCTCACAGCGCTCAATGCTCTCTTCCGGGAAGAATCCTTCCTCGATCTTGTCAGACAGATCCTGCAACTGTGTCTCGTTATAATCTTCCAGATTTTCGCAGGCTTCTTCCAGACTCTGTTCGCTCTCATCCACTGCATCTTGCTCCTGTTTTGCAGCCGGATTTTCCCGGTGTCCGTCTGCAAATAGATTGTAACGATAACTTGACACACGCTGCCCTTTTTTTCCAAGCAGTTCCAGATAATCCTCATATGCCTTGCGGTCGTCGTCAAAATCCAGCCGGTAGATATCCCCTTCGCTCAACATCTTCTCCGGTCTCGGTGTAAAAAAGCTGTTGCAATGCGCGCAGGTACATGCCCTCGCTAAAAGCACTGCGCCGTCCGGCGTTTCAATCTTAAATTCCGCACCGATCGGGTAGACGACCATATGCAGTTTTTCTCCGCAATCCGGACACAGATAACCGATCCGGTAAAAGTTATTGCCCAGTCTGCCCATACGCCGTTCTTCTAACGTTGTATCTTCTCTTTCAAATGTTACCGCTGCCTTTTTCCATGCAACCTTGTGCCACAGTCCGGCTTCCTCCTCGCTTTCCTCCTCCGGCAGTTTGTCTTCTGACTCTAACGCCGCCTGCACAACGTCCTCATAGGTAACACGGATGCCATCCTGATAGAACTGAAAATGCTCCCAGTTGTACTCCGGTTCAATATTGATCTCGCGCAGTACACTGGAAAATAACCGGTTTAACTGTTCATGGTTTTTCTCCACGCGAAGCCCTTTGATGGCTCCCCATTTACCAAAGCTGTATAAAATCATATTGATGACATCCCAGACCTTTGGCTGCCCTTCCGTATCTATGATCGCATCTTCCTTGATTGGAAGTTCTATGATATTTTCCAGCACTTTTCTGCTGTCAAAATGAAAAAACAGGGAACGCACCGCCCCCTGTAAGATCAGACAGTTATCAATGACAACAAACAGTCCGTTCCATGAAACATTTACCTCCATGGTTTTTATTAATTTTTCAAATGTACTTTTTAATTCTGTATTCGCCCTTAACACTATCATGTGACATAAGTCCCTTCCTTTTGGCACAATCTTAACTCACGCACAGTATAGCACAATCTCTGTTCAGCCGCAATGGAAACGCTGTTTAGAAACTTTTTAGAATTTGTATTCTTCCCATTTTCTGGCATTTTCCGCATGTTGTTAGCACTCATTTAAAAAGAGTGCTGATTTTCTATTGACTTTTTAAAACCAGCGTTTTATTATTCTATTTATGGAGTTATTTTAAGAAAAGGAGTGTTTTATTATGGCAAATAAACATGGAAATTTATCAATCGACAGCGATAACCTTTTTCCTATTATAAAGAAATGGTTGTATTCCGACCACGACATCTTCTTCCGTGAGTTAATCTCAAATGGCTGTGATGCGATCACAAAGCTGGAAAAATTAGAGATGATGGGCGAGTATCAGTTCCCGGCTGATTATAAAAAGAAAATCGAGGTCGTTGTCAATCCAGAAGAAAAAACCTTGAAATTCATCGATAACGGTCTTGGTATGACCGCAGATGAAGTTGAAGAATATATCTGTCAGATCGCATTTTCCGGTGCAACTGACTTTATTGAAAAATACAAAGACAAAGCAAACGATGACCAGATCATCGGACATTTCGGACTCGGTTTCTACTCAGCTTTCATGGTAGCAGATCAGGTTACCATTGATTCCTTATCTTATAAGGAAGGATCTACTCCGGTTCACTGGAGCTGCGATGGTGGTACCGATTACGATATGGAAGACGGCATCAAAGATACCATCGGTACGGAGATCACCCTGTTTTTAAATGAGGACTGCTTAGAGTTCGCAAACGAGTACCGTGCAAGAGAGATCATTGAAAAGTACTGTTCTTTCATGCCAACCCCGATTTTCCTTAGCAAAGCAAATGCTGAAACAGAATATGAGACCATTGATGCGGCTGATAAGTTAGATACCGATACCGTTGTGGAAACCATCCACGAGGAAGCAAAGACAGAAGAAAAAGAGAATGAAAACGGTGAAAAAGAAGTCGTTGAAGTTTCTCCTGCCAAAGATAAATTAAAGATCGTAAAACGTCCGGTTCCACTCAATGATACCAATCCATTATGGACCAAAAATCCAAGCGACTGTACCGATGAGGAATACAAAGCGTTCTACCGCAAAGTTTTCCTGGACTACAAAGAGCCTTTATTCTGGATCCATCTGAACATGGACTATCCGTTCAACTTAAAGGGAATTTTGTATTTCCCGAAGATCAATACCGAGTACGATTCGATCGAGGGTACCATCAAATTATACAACAATCAGGTCTTTATCGCAGACAACATCAAAGAAGTCATTCCTGAATTTTTAATGCTGCTCAAAGGTGTGATCGATTGTCCGGATTTGCCACTTAACGTATCCAGAAGTGCCTTACAGAACGATGGTTTCGTGAAAAAGATCTCCGAATACATCACAAAAAAAGTTGCAGACAAACTGATCGGCATGTGCAAGACCGATAAAGAAAATTACGAAAAATACTGGGATGATATCAGCCCATTCATCAAATTCGGCTGCTTAAAAGACACCAAATTCTGCGACAAGATGAATGATTACATCCTGTTCAAAAACTTAGATGACAAATATCTGACCTTACCGGAACTTCTGGTCAAAGAAGAAGTCAAGGAAGAAAGCGATGTCGTTGATGCAGACGGCAACCCGGTATCCGATGCCAAAGATACAGAAAACGCTGAGGAAGAAAAAGACAACCGCAAGGTCATCTACTATGTCACAGACAAACTCCAGCAGGGACAGTACATTAAGATGTTCAAAGAGCAGGGTATGGATGCTGTTATCTTAGACCATAACATTGATACCTCTTTCATCTCCCAGTTAGAGCAGCGCAACGAAACCTACAAATTTATGCGTATTGATGCAGATGTAACCGAATCCTTAAAAGATGAAACTTCCGAAGAGGACTTAAAGTCAGAAACAGATACCCTGACCGAAGTATTCAAAAACGCTCTGCACAATGACAAGCTGACTGTAAAAGTAGAGAAATTAAAGAATGCTTCCATCTCTTCCGTCATCACACTTTCCGAAGAGGGAAGACGTATGCAGGATATGATGAAAATGTATGCTATGGGAGGCATGGGAGGCATGGACCCTAATATGTTCGCAGCTGACCTTACCTTAACCTTAAATGCAAACAACGAGCTGGTAAAATACATCTTCGAGCACAAAGATTCCGAACATGTTCCTATGTTCTGTGAACAGCTTTATGATCTGGCAATGTTATCCAACCAGCCATTGTCTGTAGATGCGATGAGTAAATTCGTAGAACGAAGCAATAAAATTATGATGCTGCTTTCTGAAAAATAAGATCAGTATGACACAAAAATAGGATGTTATCCCAAACCGATAACATCCTATTTTTTTATGTCATACTGATCTTATCCAATATGCCCGTCAGGTGTGCGATTGTCACACCATAGTTTGTCATTGCGACCTGCTGCTTTTTTGCCCGCTCAATGCGCGACAGCACATACTTGCGGTTAAACATACAGGCTCCACACTGTATGATCAGATCGTAGGAAGAAAGGTCTTCCGGGAAATCCGTTCCACTGACCAGTTCGACGGTCAGTCCCTCTCCCACTCTCTTTTTCAACATGTTCGGTATCTTTTCTCTTCCGATGTCCTCTTTTAACGGTGCATGCGTACAGCACTCTGCGATCAGGACTTTTGACTGCGGTGTGAGGGCATCTAACATTTTTGCCCCCTCCACATAGTATGGGAGATCTCCTTTATATGCAGCAAACAGCACAGAAAAAGAAGTCAGCATACTTTCTTTTGGCTTATGTTCATAAACATAACCAAACACCTGTGAATCTGTAATGATCAGTTTGGGTGGCTCCCTTAAGGCAGCCAGTGCCAGAGTCATCTTGTCTGTCGTAACACTCATTACCAGACATTTCTTATCCAATAGTTCCCGAATGGTCTGCACCTGTGGAAGGATCAGTCGTCCTTTCGGTGCCTGAATATCCTGTGGCATGACTAAAAGGACAACGTCATCCTCTCCTACCAGTGTTCCGGTAATCAAGTTATTTCCATAATTTTCCGGCAGAAGTCTGGTCAGCGTTTCTTTTACCGCATCCATACCCTCGCCTGTCTGTGTACTGACCACGAGCGGTGTTTCCTTGGTATCTTCTTTTATCTTGTCAAAAAGTTCTCTTGTGTTCTTTCTGATATCCGCCTTACTGATGATAAAAAGAACCGGCGTATTCTTTTCCCTAAAGAAATGATACCACTCGTATTCCTGCAAAAGATCTGCTTTCCTTTCGTCCTCACCGGAAACTACGATCACAGCAAGTTCTGTTTTTTCCGCTGCAAGGCGGGTCTTTTCTACTCGCTGCCCGCCAAGTTTACTCTCATCATCAAAACCTGCCGTATCAATAATGATACAGGGACCAAGCGGATTGATCTCCATTGCTTTGTAAACCGGATCTGTTGTTGTTCCGGCTACATCTGCAACGATTGATACCTCCTGCCCGGTAAACGCATTGATAAAGGACGACTTTCCACTGTTGGTCTTTCCGAAGATCCCGATGTGCAGACGATTGCTGCTCGGTGTTTCATTTAATGTAACTGCCATTGAACCATCCTCCTAGAAGCGGAAATCCCGTTTTCCTTCTGCAATATCATGGATATGATCGGAGGCTGTTTTCTTTACCTTTGGATTTGGAATATTTTCTAGTTCTTTTTCAATGAGTTCCATACCGATCTTTCTGGTTTCCTCGCTTGCATAATCCTCTAAGTACTCTTTTAACGTCATCAGCGCATTCGGATGACAGCAGTTTAAGATCTGCATATTTTTACAGAGCTCCATAAAGCGGTCTCCGGTTCTTCCCTCTCGGTAACATGCGGTACAGAAAGAAGGGATATAGCCTAATTTTATCAGCCAGTTTACGACCTCGTCGAGTGTTCTCTGATCGCTGACGTCGAACTGCTCGCTGGTTACCTCTTCCTTGGTCTCCGGCTCTGCATAACCGCCAACGCTGGTTCTGGATGCACCACTGATCTGGGAAACGCCAAGTGGTAATACTTTTTCTCTTACTTCCTGGCTCTCTCTTGTGGAAATGATCATACCGGTATATGGTACGGCAACACGGATCAGGGCACAGATCTTTGCAAATGTATCATCACTGATACTGTTGTCAAATGCGGACGGATCGATATCATCTGCATGTTTGACACGTGGTACGCTGATCGTATGTGGCCCGACACCGTGAACTGCCTCCAAATGTTCTGCGTGCATTAAAAGTCCGGCAAATTCATAACGGTATTTATCCAGTCCGAACAGTACTCCAAGACCTACATCATCGATGCCACCCTCCATGGCGCGGTCCATTGCCTCGGTATGATAAGCATAATTGTGTTTTGGTCCGGTCGGATGGAGTTCCTCATAACTTGCTTTATGATAGGTTTCCTGGAACAGAATGTAGGTTCCGATCCCTGCCTCTTTTAATTTGCGGTAGTTTTCTACGGTGGTTGCCGCAATATTGACATTGACACGGCGGATCGCACCATTTTTATGCTTGATGCTGTAGATCGTCTTGATACACTCTAAGATATATTCGATCGGGTTGTTGACCGGATCTTCTCCTGCCTCGATCGCCAGACGTTTGTGTCCCATATCCTGTAATGCGGTTACTTCTTTTACAATGTCTTCCTGTGTCAGTTTCTTTCTTGCGATGTGTTTGTTTTTCAGATGGTACGGACAATACACACATCCGTTGACACAATAATTTGATAAGTATAATGGTGCAAATAATACGATACGGTTTCCGTAATAATCTTTTTTTATCTGCTGTGCCAGATCATAGACCTCCTGCACTTTCTCCGGGATCTCACACGCCAACAGCACGGATGCCTCCCTGTGGTTCAATCCTTTTTTCAGTTTTGCCTTTGCAATGATCTGATCGATCACCTCTACATTGTCCTTGTTTGCATCTGCGTAGGCAAGGGTTTCCATGATCTCCTCGTCAGAGATAAACTCCTCTGCGTTTAATGATTTTGCGTTATACATACACTCTTTCCTTTCTTTCCGGTCAGCTGCCCTATTGCTTTCCGGTTAGTTTCATTTTTATAGTCACCACGGTCAACTACGACCTGATATCCTATCGCTTCCATTCGGTTCTGCATACAGAAACGGCACTCTGCCGCCTCATCTCCTGTACAGATCTTGTTGTCATATAATTTATATTTTTCCCGCACCGCTACCGGTGAAAGATTTGGCATAACTACATTGGCACCCGCTAAAATACCAAGTTCACGCCCCTTCGGATGAATGGTTCCCAGTGCTGTCGTTGCCGGAAGCAGCACATGTGGCACCAGAAGTCTTATGATACTGAGCAGTCTCAGTGTCCGGTCCAATGTACCCGCACACTCCCCGCCAAACGGCGTGTCCTGCTGTGGGATAAACGGCCCGATCCCAACCATATGTGGTTGTAATTCCAAAATAAACTGTAAATCTTCATATAAAGTATCAAACGTCTGTCCCGGTGAACCCACCATAAAACCACACCCGGTCTGATACCCGATCTCTTTTAATTCTCTTAAGCACTGCATCCTGTGCTGAAAGGACATTTTCTGTGGATGCAGTTTTTTGTAGTGCTCCTCATCGGCGGTTTCATGGCGGAGCAGATACCGATCCGCGCCCGCTTTAAAAAATGCCTCATAACTTGCCCGCTCTTTTTCCCCAATGGATAATGTCACTGCGCAATCAGGATGCTGCCTTTTGATCTTAGCTACCAGCTCACAGATCTTTGCATCCGTATAATAACCGTCCTCTCCCCCCTGCAATACAAAGGTGCGAAATCCCAGTTCGTATCCATTCTTACAGCACTCTAAAATCTGTTCTATACTCAGGCGATACCGGTCTGCTTTCTCATTGCTGCAACGGATTCCACAATAATAACAGTCGTTTTTGCAGTAATTGGTAAACTCGATCAGACCTCTCATATAGATCTGATTTCCATAGATCTGCTGTGCCGTCTCTTTTGCCTTTGCTGCAAGATATTCTTTTAATCCCGCATCCTCTGTCGTAAGCAGTTCTTCTAACGTCTGCCGGTCGATCGTCCGCGTCTTTCTGATCCTGTCTACTATCTCATAGCTGTGTTGCATTGTTTCCTCCATGCTTTTTTATTTTACATTGGAATACGCTGTTTTAACAGTGACTCCATCCAGTCTTCCGATCTTTCCGGACAACGCATTGATCTTATCCTGTGGCGCATCCATTGCCACACTGATGATATGAAGATTTCTCTCTTTATACGGGATCCCCATTCTTCCAATGATATATCTGCCATATTCATGCAGCAGCTCATTTAACTGCGGCACAGATTCTACATTTTCAATGATGATTCCAAGCAATGCTACTCTTGTTTCCACTTCTGTTCCCTCCTGAATGATAAACGCTAAAAAGCTGTACCCCATAAAAAGGTACAGCTTTAGCCCGTGTTTTTCTTATGCCATACCTTTCACCTCAATCTCTATTTCGGTGTCAGAGTCTGTTCAATATTTTATTATAAGGTTCCGAACTCATATCCTGCTGCCTTTGCCGCATCGATAAAATCGCCTAATATCGCTGCATTGGTCGATGACTCTGCATGAAGCAGATAGATTGCTCCCGGGTGCAGCCGCTCTTTTAACTTGGCAAGACTCGCAGTCTGATCTGGCTGATTGTTGACATCATAATCCAGATAAGCAAAGCTCCAGAACACGCTCTTGTAATTACAGTTATTTACCATCGCAAGTGACTGTTCGCTGAAACGTCCGGTCGGATAGCGGAATAAATACATGTCATAGCCAAATGTCTCTTTGATGTACTCATGATTGCCCATGACTTCGTTTTTCTGCTGATCCAGTGTCTGGGATGGAAGTCCCTTGGACGGATGTGTCACACTGTGGTTACCCAGTACATGACCCTCGTCGATCATACGCTGTACCAGTTCCGGATCCGCCTCCGCATATGGTTTTGTGACAAAGAACGTTGCAGTCACACCTTTTTCTTTTAAAGTGTTTAATATACTCTCCGTCTGTCCATACTCATATCCCTCATCAAACGTAAGGTAGATCGTATTGGTGTCCTCTCCGATAAAGTAGGCATTGTATTTGCCGTATTTCTCCTGCGCGCTGGTTGCTCCGGTCGGACGGTTCTTCTCATCCACATTAGTGCCCTGTCCCCAGTCCTGACTGGTCGCATCCAAAGACTCGACATTTTCAATGACCGGATTGCTCAGTATCTGTCCTTTGTCGGTCTCTGCAACATCGGTGCTCTCTGTGCTGTCAATAGCTTCCGTGCCATCTGCTGGCTTATCCTGATATGCGGCATCGGTTGCCAGCACCGCATCTCCGATCGCCTTTGCATAATCACTCAAATGCTCGTCAAACAACTGATTGTCCGTAGGACTGTTCATAAATCCAAGCTCAACGATACAGGACGGCATATCAGAATGTAAATTTACATAGTAATCCTTGGCAGAACTTTTCTGTGTTCCTGTTTTTACGCCACGGTTTCTGGAAATACCAACTGCATCCAGCCCGCTCATAATATTTTCTGCCATCGTATTCGTCTTTTCATCTGCCGTACTGCTGACCCAGGTTTCTACCCCATTTCCATCTCCGGTATTCCGGTGCAGGGAAACAAAGTAATCTGCCTTGTTCTCATTTGCAAAATTTGTCCTCTCTTCGAGTGATAAAAAGGTGTCATCACTTCGTGTCAGGATGACCTGCACATCCTCCTGTGCTGCCAGATATGCTGCAACCGCCTGTGCGATCTTTAAATTATCATTTTTCTCATAGCGGAGCCTGTAATCGGAACCATTATCCTTTCCACCATGTCCGGCATCAATACAGATGGTAAGCTTTCCTTCCTCCAGTCCGGTTTCCGTATTCTCATTCTCATCCAGAACATAGACATCTCCCTCTATCGTAGGAAGTTCCTCCTTGGGATGGATCTTTTCCAGAAGATACCCCATGCCATGAAATAATAAAAGTACCACTGCCAGCTGTATCGCACAATATGTCATACATATTGCATTTTTTATATATCTTTTCCTTCGTTTTCCCACTGTAACCCTTGTCCAATTCTCTTTTTTTCGGGTGTTACCCCATCTGTTTTCTATTGTACCCTATCTTCTGGAAAAAGACTAGCAAACATTATTTAAGATTTTATGAAGTCAGTCCTGCAAAAACTGTGCAAGCACATAATTACTCAGATCCTGTCCCCGCTCCGTGAGATAAATCCTGCCCTCCCGCTTGCAAAGCAGTTCTTCCTTCTGCAGTCTGGCTAACGTATCGCCATAGACCGCCTCAATCGGGATCCCATAGGCACGTTCAAAATCGCTCCGGTAAATACCCTCGATCATGCGCAGTCCGAGAAACATCGTCTCTTCCATCTGTGCTTTTCTGTCGACCTGCTCCACCGAGGCATGAAGATTGGTCGCCGGAAGTGTCTCTCTTCCCTCCTGCTCCCACAATCCTGCCCGGAGTTCGTTCGTGCCGCTCAAATAATCGTAAAGTTCTCTGGTATTGGAGTAGCGGATATTATCCAACAGGGAAGCAGCTCCCAAGCCGACACCAAGGTAGTCGATCCGTCTCCAGTAACCAATGTTGTGACGGCAGGCATACCCCTGGAGTGCAAAATTGGACACCTCGTAATGCTGATAACCTGCCTCTTTCAATGCCTTCTCCGTGATCTTTGTGATGCGGTAGGTCTCCTCCTCATCCGGCAGGGCATCCGTTTTCATCCCCGCCTGCTGCTTGATCGCATCAAACTTATACAGATCATAAAACGGTGTCCCCTTTTCGATCATAAGCGAATACGCGGAAATATGTTCCGGTTTTAAACGCAGGACTTTCTGTAAGGAAGCATATGCCTTTTCCGCCGTCTGTCCCGGCAGGGCATTCATCAGATCGATATTGATATTGGTAAATCCATGTGCCCTTGCCATGTCATAGGTCTTTAAAAACTGCTCAAACGTATGGATCCTGCCCAATATCTTTAACTCTACATTATCCGGCGACTGCAGTCCGATGCTTAACCGGTTAACGCCGCTCTGCCGGTAGGAAACGAATTTTGCCTCCGCGATCGTTCCCGGATTACATTCGATCGATACCTCTGCATCTGCTGCCACCTCAAAAGCATCATAAACCTGCTGCAGGATGGATGCCATGGAACGCTCGGTCAGCCAGGAAGGGGTTCCTCCCCCGATATAGATGGTGCTGATCCTGCGGTCTTTCATTCTATTTCCATAGAAGGCGATCTCTTTTTTGAGTGCCGTCACATAATCAGTCTGCGTATCTTCGTCTGCCGGAAACGAAAGGAAATCGCAGTAATTACATTTTTTTACACAAAACGGAATATGAATGTAAAGCTCTAATTCTTTCTTCTCCATTCTTAATCCTCATCCAGTTTTAAGACACTCATGAATGCTTCCTGCGGGATCTCTACATTGCCGACCTGGCGCATTCTCTTCTTTCCCTCTTTCTGCTTCTCAAGCAGCTTCTTCTTACGGGAAATATCACCACCATAGCATTTTGCAAGAACGTCTTTCCGAAGTGCCTTTACCGTTTCTCTGGCAATTACTTTTCCGCCGACTGCCGCCTGGATCGGGATTTCAAATAAATGTCTCGGGATCTCCTCTTTGAGTTTCTCACACATCTTTCTTCCACGCTCATACGCGCTGTCCTTGAATACAATAAAGGACAGTGCATCCACCTGCTCCTTGTTGATCAGAATGTCTAATTTCACAAGTTCGGAACGCTCGTACCCTTTTAATTCATAATCAAAGGACGCATAACCTCTGGAACGTGATTTTAACGCATCAAAGAAATCATAGATGATCTCATTTAACGGCAGATCGTATTTGATCAGCGCACGGGTTTCCTCTAAATACTCCATGCTGATATAAACGCCACGCCGCTCCTGACACAGGGTCATGATCGCACCGACATAATCACTGGTCACCATGATCTCTGCGGAAACGATCGGTTCTTCCATATATTCGATCTCGGAAGGGTCCGGCAGGTTGGACGGGTTGGTAAGTTCTATCATTTCCCCGTTGGTCTTGTATACCTTATAAACAACACCCGGTGCTGTCGTTACCAGATCCAGATTAAATTCTCTCTCTAAACGCTCCTGAATGATCTCCAGATGTAACAGTCCAAGGAAACCGCAACGGAAACCAAATCCGAGTGCCAGTGAGGTCTCCGGCTCGTACTGTAAAGAAGCATCGTTGATCTGTAATTTTTCAAGGGCATCCCTTAAATCCGGATATTTGGCACTGTCTGCCGGATACATACCGCAGTAGACCATCGGGTTTACTTTTTTATAACCCGGCAACGGCTCTGCACACGGACGTGTACTGTTTGTTACCGTATCACCGACACGCGTGTCGCGCACATTTTTAATGCTGGCACAGATATAACCTACCATTCCGGCTGATAATTCGTCACATGGGATAAACTGTCCCGCACCGAAATAACCGACTTCTGTTACGTCTGATTTTGCGCCGGTCGCCATCATAAGGATCGGATCCCCGACTTTTACGGTTCCCTCTTTGATACGGCAGAACACGATCACTCCCTTATACGAATCATAGAGTGCATCAAAGATCAACGCCTGAAGCGGTGCCGCAGGATCTCCATTTGGTGCCGGGATCTTTTTTACGATCTGCTCTAACACTTCCTCGATATTCAGTCCTGTCTTTGCGGAAATACGCGGTGCATCTGCCGCCTCGATCCCGATCACATCCTCGATCTCTTTTACGACTTCATCCGGCTGCGCACTCGGCAGGTCGATCTTGTTGATGACCGGCATGACATCCAGATCATGATCCAGTGCCAGATAAACGTTGGCAAGTGTCTGTGCCTCTACGCCCTGCGCCGCATCCACCACAAGGATCGCTCCGTCACAGGCTGCAAGGCTTCTGGATACCTCGTAGTTAAAATCCACATGACCCGGTGTATCGATCAGGTTGAAGATATATTCCTCTCCGTCGTTCGCCTGATAGATGATACGGACTGCCTGGGATTTGATGGTAATGCCACGCTCCCGCTCCAAATCCATATTGTCCAGAACCTGTGCCTGCATCTCACGGCTGGTCAGGGTTCCAGTTCTTTCTATGATACGATCTGCAAGCGTTGACTTGCCATGATCGATATGTGCAATAATACAAAAATTTCTGATCTTACTCTGGTCTATTGACATCCCAATTCCTCCTGTCCTTCCCCGGTTAAAAAAGCACACTTAACTGAGGATATACTTTATTATTATAAGTGATAGGACAAGGGTGCGTCAATATCTAACGAAAGTTATCTATTTCGCAATCACTGGCAAACTCCTGACAACCATTATATCTCGCCCACGCTTCACACTCCGATAAAAGTTCTTTCGCATACCCTTTATTCCGGTAGCCATCAATTCATCAATCAACTCACTAACAGAATGGCTGTTCCACATTAGTATTGCTAAATTTGCCAATCACAGTATTTTTTCATTTGCGTGGGCATAGTAAATTTTTTCAGGAGCATAATGCATAACAAGTTCCCAATCATATTTTAGCCTATCATTTTGTTCATAAGCATCAAGATATTCGATAGGCTCTAAATCTCCAACAAAGCATTCGCCACTATCTAAAATCAGAGATATGCTGTCCGCGCTGTGGCTTGTAGTAGCTACAATTTCCCCATCAATGCCTATATTTCTAAGAAATACTCTGCTTTCTTCTGTGCTGATGATTATTGCATTATCCGCATGAATAGGTTCATAAGCCAATTTCTTATCTCTGGCAAAAATATTATCCGCAAAATGTATATAGGAATATTGTATGTCTATTACAAGAAGTTTAACTCCTTGATTCATCAATTCGCTTACCAAGCCAATATGATCAGGATGAAAATGTGTCGCCATAATATAAGTAATATCGTTTATTTTTATTTTGCAATCCTTGATGGCTCTATAAAATGCAGGCAATGTTCCTGCATAGTCTGTATCAACCAGTAAATTTCCACTCATTCCACGAATAAAGAATG
>URUD01000044.1 GCA_900550935.1 uncultured Roseburia sp. | reverse complement strand
AGAAATATGCCGGCGCGGATGCCAGGAAACCAAGATTAAATAAACTGGGCGGACAGGAATGGAATAGGACTAAGACTAAGGTGCGTGGAGCGGTCAAAGAGATCGCACAGGACCTCGTCCGGCTCTATGCTGCGCGCCAGAGCAAAGAGGGATTCGTGTATGGACCGGATACGGTCTGGCAGCGGGAATTTGAAGAGATGTTCCCGTTTGAGGAGACTGAGGATCAGGAACTGGCGATCGAAGCGACCAAACAGGACATGGAGAGCACCAAGATCATGGACCGTCTGATCTGCGGAGATGTCGGATATGGAAAGACCGAGATCGCCATCCGTGCAGCGTTTAAGGCAGTTCAGGACGGAAAGCAGGTTGCATTCTTAGTGCCAACGACGATCCTGGCGCAGCAGCATTACAATAATTTTGCACAGCGCATGAAAGATTTTCCGGTAAATGTGGATCTGTTATGCCGGTTTCGCAGCCCTGCGGAGCAGAAAAAAACAATCGAGGGGCTCAAAAAGGGATCGGTCGACATCATCATTGGAACACATCGTCTGCTGTCCAAAGATGTGGTGTATAAGGATCTTGGACTGCTTATCATTGATGAGGAGCAGCGGTTTGGCGTGGCACATAAGGAAAAGATCAAGCAGATGAAAAACAACATCGACGTGCTGACTTTGACGGCAACACCAATTCCCAGAACACTGCATATGAGCCTGATCGGGATCCGTGATATGAGCGTACTCGAGGAGCCGCCGATGGATCGTATCCCGATCCAGACCTATGTGATGGAATTTAACGAAGAACTTGTGCGTGAGGCAATCGCCAGAGAACTTTCCCGTGGCGGACAGGCGTACTATGTGTATAACCGGGTCAAAGAGATCGGGGATGTGGCAGCGAAGATCGCAGAGCTGGTGCCGGAAGCAAACGTTGCCTATGCGCACGGACAGATGAAAGAGACGGAACTGGAAAATATCATGTACCGTTTCATCAATGGGGAGATCGATGTACTGGTGTCCACCACGATCATCGAGACCGGACTGGATATTTCCAATGTCAATACCATGATCATCCATGATGCGGATAATATGGGACTCTCCCAGCTCTATCAGCTCAGAGGGCGTGTGGGACGTTCGAACCGGACATCGTATGCGTTTCTGATGTATAAAAGGGATAAAATGCTAAAAGAGATTGCGGAGAAACGACTTGCCGCGATCAAGGAGTACACGGAACTGGGCAGCGGATTTAAAATTGCGATGCGCGATCTGGAGATCCGGGGGGCTGGAAACCTGCTTGGAGCCGAGCAGCATGGACATATGGAGGCAGTCGGATACGATCTGTACTGCAAGATGTTAAATGAAGCGGTAAAAGAAGCAAAAGGCATTGCGGTGGAAGAGAGTTTCGATACTTCGATTGACATTGATATCGATGCGTACATCCCGATGGGATACATCCCGAATGAATTCCAGAAGCTGGATATTTATAAGCGGATCGCGGGGATAGAGACGGAAGAAGAGACCGAAGAGATGTTAGAGGAACTGTTAGACCGCTTTGGAGATCTGCCGAAATCGGTGGAAAATCTTTTGTTTATTGCCAAAATCAAGTCAATGGCACATCATGTGTATTTTACAGAAGTGGCACAGAAAGGCAGTCATCTGAAATTTACACTGTATGAAAAGGCAAAGATCGATGTGGCAGGGATACCGGAGTTTGTCGCAGCGCACAAGGACAGCCTGCGGTTTGTGGCAGATGCAAAAGCACCATATTTTATCTGGGAATTAAATAAGAATACCAGAGAGAAAAAGGCAGACACCAAAGACATTTTGGAAGATTTTCTTTCCGAAGCAGCAGAGATCCTGCTTCCGGGAAACACAGATACGAAATGAAAAAAATCTTGCGACCTGTAGGAAAAAGCACTATAATGAAACAGGTAATGCCCCGGAAAGGGAAAAACAGGAGGAATCTATGAGAACAAAAAGAATAACCGCATTTCTACTTAGCATGGTAACGGCTGTATCACTTCTTGCAGGATGTGGCGGTGTAGATAAAAATAAAACAGTAGCAACATTAAACGATGAACCGATCTCACTTGGCATAGCCAATTTTACTGCAAGACTGCTTCAGGCAAATGCAGATGACTTCTATCGTCAGCTGTTCGGAGAAAATGTATGGTCAACCGATATGTATGGTTCCGGCAAGACGATGGCAGAGAGCTTTAAAGAAGATGCGATCAAGACCGTGCAGGATATGTATACTTTACAGCTTCATATGGATGACTATAATGTCAGCTTAAGCGATGAGGAAAAGGCAGCCATTACAGAGACGGCACAGGCATTTCTTGCAGACAACGACAAGGATGCCTTAAACGCACTGGGTGCAACCGAGGATATCGTGGAAGAATACCTGACACTGACAACCATCCAGACCAAGATGCGTGAGGCGATCATTGCAGATGCGGATACTGAGGTCAGCGATGACGAGGCAAAGACCAGCTCTTATAGCTACGTTACCATTTCAAAGACTGATTCTACGAGCAGCAGTACAGAGTCTGTGGATGGAACCGAAGTGGCAGAGAGTACGGAGGAACAGGAAGCACAGGCGAAAAACGAGGCAGAAGAGTTTGCCGCAAAAGCAGCCGGGGATGGACTTGAGGCAGCAGCCGACAGTTACGGATATACTGTCAGCACAGGAACGTTCCGTGCAGATGGAGAAAACAGCAGCATAAAAGAAGAAGTGTTAAATCAGTTGCAGATGTTAAAAGAAGGTGGCATTTCAGGCGCGATCGATACAGACAATAGCTATTATGTTGTTCGTCTGGACAAGGAGTTTGATGAGGATGCAACCGAAGAAACCAGACAGAGCATTATCAAAGATCGTCAGGATACCCTGTATGATGATGTGTTAGCAGGATTTGAGGAGAAAGATACCTGGAAACTGAAATCCAAAGTCTGGGATACCGTTACCTTTGATAACTTGTTTACGTTGGTAAAAGACAGTACAGAGACCGTGGAAAACACAGAAGCTACGACTGAATTACAGTAAAATGGCAAGGTACCTGAGAGATTTGGGTGCCTTGTTTTTTACAGAAAGGTACGTTTTACAATGAAAAAGAATAATATTGTTCTGATCGGTATGCCAGGCGTCGGAAAGAGTACTATCGGTGTGGTGCTGGCAAAAATGCTGGGATATGATTTTATTGATGCAGATCTGGTGATACAGGAAAAAGAAAAAAAGTTACTGCGTGAGATCATCGCAGAAGTTGGCGCGGAAGGGTTTATTGAAGTTGAGAACCGCGTTAATAGCAGCATAGAGGCAGAGCATGCCATCATCGCGACCGGTGGAAGTGTTGTTTACGGCGCAGAGGCAATGGCGCATTTAAAGGAGATCGGTACGGTCCTGTACTTAAAGCTTCCTTATGAGGAACTGCAGAAGAGACTGAGAGATATCAAGGGCAGAGGTGTCGTGTTAAAAGACGGACAGACCTTAAAGGATCTATATGAGGAACGTGTTCCACTGTATGAGAAATATGCGGATCTCACTGTAGATGAAGAGCGGTGCAGCATAGAGCAGACGATTGATAAAATATTAAAATTAAAGGATCGGTTTTAATGCAAAAGAGAATGTTTTCTGGAAAAATAAAAGGAAGTGCCATAGCAGCAGGAGTTTTTCTGCTGCTTTTGGTGCTGTTTTGCGTTTCAAGAGAATACAGTTTTGGACAGGCATATCAGAGTGTCAGCGTGGACGGAACTGTGGTGGGATATGTGCCACAGGATCTGGATGTTTCGGTGGCATTCTGCGAGGCGAGGAGAGCACTTGCCGCCGAAAATGATGAAAAATTATGTATGGATTATGTCTGGAGTGCAGATACTGAAAAAAAACCATTTGTCAGACTGCAGGGAGAAGAGGCATTTCAGGAAACATTAAAGAGTGTATTGCAGGAAAAGATCATTTCCGATAAAGAGCAGGTTTATACGGTTGCAATAGGAGACTATCGCGGCAATTTCAAAACGCTGGAGGATGTGGAGTCATTTTTGGATCAGGTAAAGGATCACACGGAGGGTGCAGAGGCGTATCAGACAACAGTACGCACGGAAAACACCCATATGAGCGGATTGCTGCGGGCACAGTTGTCTGCGACTGCGGCGGGGGAGAATGCCATAGATGGAACCGGCGAGACAGAGAGCTTTTTAAGTGCAGGAAGTATGTCTGTTTCCGAGAAAGTCCTTGCGGAAGAGACGGCAGGGAGTGATTTTGATGTGACACAGACCTATCAGACCGGAGTCCTTGACATGAAATTCGTGGAGCAGGTTGAGGTATACGAAAATTATGTGGCGCAGGGCAACCTCTCAGACATCGCAAAAGCGGTAGAGGAAGTAACAAAAGAGAAGGAATCGAATAAAATATATGTAGTAGAGAGTGGAGACTGTCTTTCCGTCATAGCTTTGGATAACAATACGACAGTGGCATCCATTATGGCATTAAATGGCATGGAGAGTGCGGATGCGATCATCCGAGACGGACAGGAGCTGATCATTGCAGTGCCGGAGCCGGATCTTAAGGTACGAGTGACAAAAGGTGAAGTCTACGAAGAGGATTACGAAGAAGAACCGATCATTATCGAGAACAATTCCTGGTATACAAATCAGGAAGTGGTACGACAGGAGGGAACGACCGGACATCGGGAAAGAAATGATGTGGTCGTGTATGAAAACGGAGTGGAAACCAACAGAGAACTGCTGGCAGAGCGCGTGATGGTGCCGTCGACTGCTGCAGTCATCGAGCAGGGAACGGTAATACCACCGACGTATATCAAACCGATCGCAGGAGGACATTTTACGTCAGGCTTCGGACGGCGCTGGGGACGAATGCACAAAGGAGTGGACTGGGGATGCCCGGTTGGAACAACTGTGTACGCATCCTGCGGAGGAACCGTAATACAGGCATCTTATAATGGAGGATACGGCAATAACGTGGTCATCAGTCATCCGGATGGCAGAATGACCAGATATGCACATAACAGTAAATTGTTGGTAAAGGTTGGACAGAAGGTGGAGCAGGGCGAACCGATCGCTCTTAGCGGAAGTACGGGGCGTTCTACCGGGCCGCATGTGCATTTTGAAATCTATATCAATGGTGCGGCAGTCAACCCATTAAAATATATTAGCAATTAATGGAAGGAAACTGTTTATTTACAAAGAAAAGCAAATTGTGATATAATTGCTTGACAGATGCACATAATAGTCACTATAATGATGTGTTTGTATGAAAGTGTTCATAGAGGTGTGATATGGATCAGTATGTGATTAAAGGTGGAAATCCTTTAGTGGGTGAAGTGGAGATCGGTGGTGCAAAAAATGCAGCACTTGCAATTATTTCTGCAGCAGTCATGACGGATGAGACCGTTACAATAGAAAATCTCCCGAATGTCAGGGATATCAATGTATTATTAAATGCGATCGAGAGCATTGGCGCAAAAGTAGACCGGTTGGATGCCCATACCGTAAAGATGAACGGATCTTTTATCCGTAATTTTGTTGTGGATAATGAATATATCCGCAAGATCCGTGCGTCTTATTATCTGCTTGGCGCATTACTTGGAAAATATAAACATGCGGAAGTGGCACTTCCGGGTGGATGCGACATCGGAAGCCGTCCGTTTGACCTGCACTTAAAAGGATTTCGTGCATTGGGGGCAACCGTTGACATCAGTCATGGAATGGTAATTGCCTCCGCAGAGCGTTTAAAGGGAACTCATATTTATCTGGATAAGGTTTCTGTTGGGGCAACGATCAACATTATGATGGCAGCGGCACTGGCAGAGGGCAAAACCATCATTGAAAATGCAGCAAAAGAACCACATGTTGTAGATGCAGCAAACTTCTTAAACAGTATGGGAGCCAATATCCGCGGTGCAGGAACCGATGTCATCCGTATTGTCGGAGTGGAGAAACTGCACAAGACAGAGTATTCTATTATTCCGGATCAGATTGAGGCGGGAACTTTTATGTTGGCAGCAGCGGCTACCAGAGGTGATGTGACGGTGAAAAATGTTATCCCGAAACATTTAGAGGCGATCAGTGCCAAGCTGCTTGAGATCGGGTGCGAGGTAGAAGAGTTTGATGATGCAGTCAGAGTGGTTTCTTCGAAACCAATGCACCATACACAGGTAACAACGTTACCATATCCGGGCTTTCCGACTGATATGCAGCCACAGATGGCGGTTGTACTTGGTATCTCTGAGGGAACAAGTACCGTGACAGAAAGTATCTTTGAAAACCGTTTCAAATATGTCGGAGAGCTGGCACGCATGGGAGCAAATATTAAAGTGGAGAGCAATATTGCCATCATCAGTGGAGTCAATAACTACACTGGAGCGAGAGTCAATGCACCGGATCTGCGAGCAGGAGCGGCACTGGTCATCGCCGGACTTTCCGGAGAGGGCATTACTGTGGTAGATGACATCTACTATATTGAGCGTGGCTACGAGGAATTTGAAAACAAACTTGCATCGCTTGGTGCACTGATCGAGAAAGTAAGTACAGAAAAGGACATTCAGAAGTTTACGCTGAAAGTATCATAGAGATAAGGTAATAGGTACAGAAAAGGGAGATGCCGTCTGGCATCTCCCTTTTTACGTTATAAAATAGATTGAATATGTAATTCACTTTGTGTGGATAAATCCAGGCATTCACCATCGTCAAACTGGATGATCGGTTTGGACAGATGGTTCTGATTTAACATAACAATGGTTGCTGTTCTGCCATCATTTAAGATGATACGGTTGCTCTGGTAGGTCTGAGCGATATGTTTTAAGAAAGTTAAAACATATTTTGGGTTGTATTTTTGCAGACCGTCTTTTTCGAACAGGCTGATCACCTGGAATGGACAAAGCGGTGGACGATGCGGGCGCGCTGCGGTCATGGCATCGTAGACATCTGCAACGGCAACGATCAGAGCATAATTGTCAATATCTTTGGAAAGTCCCATTGGATAACCGGAACCATCGCATCGCTCGTGGTGTAAAAGAGCAGCAATCTTGATGTGCGGATCGATGGGAAGATTTTTTAACAGATCATAACCGTAACGAGGGTGCTTTTTGACCAGTTCAAATTCTTCGTCGGTATACTGTCCGGGCTTATTTAAAATGTCATTTGGAATTAATAATTTGCCGATGTCGTGAAGCAGACCACAAAGCGTAATGGTGTCTAAGACATCAGGACTTACTTTAAGCCATTTGCCGAACCGGCGACAGATCAGTGCAACATTTAAGGAATGGGCATAGGTGCTGTCATCGTAAGAACGCATGTTGTTGAGCATGTCAAACAGATCCAGTGAAGTTTTGCACGAATCAAACAACATGGTAACCTGTTTTAAAAGGTCGTCTGTATTAAGTGGCTTCTTCTGAAATACATAGTTTTCGAAGCTGGTTTTAATCGAATTGAGCACGAAAGAATGGTCAAACTGAAAGGTCTGGAACTGCTGGGAAGCCTTTACCTTCTGCGAATAAGCAGGTGTGTAGGAAGGTTTTTGTTTTACCGGTGTTTCTTTTTCTTTGACAGGCTCCGGCGTATCAGAGTCATCACATTCTACACAGACCTCCTTTATATTGTAAAAAGATAAACGCATAATAGAAGATTTGGTAAGGGTGGCCCCTTTCTCCAAAATAGTCTGTCCACTTTTTGTAGTGACGGTATCGGCAGTAACCATGCCTGCCTCTAAATTATTCAGATTAACTTTTCTCATTAAAAAACCCCTATCTGCAAAAGTGCATTTATAAAACTAGTATAGATTCTTAGTGAAAGAAAGTCAATAAAAAAACCTTGACAGCCTATGGGAATCGGTGTATCTTAATACGCGTAGTATTTTTCAATTTCATAAGTTGGCTGAATTTTCTTATTCAGAGTGATGGAGATACAAAGGATCTGTGAAGTCACGGCAACCCCTACAGGGAAGGTGCCAGCCTGAGCGAGCAAGAAGGGACAGGAAATCGTTGAGATGGACTGTGAGTTCGAACAATAAGAGGATTTGATGTTTTTGTTCATATCCACTTGTTTTTCGCAAGTGGTTTTTTTATGCGAATAGCGAGTGCTTGCATGAAGATTTAACGAGCATCGCGATAAGGGGAGTAGCCAATTTACCAATGCAAAAGGAGTATAAAAGATGGAAAAAAGATTATTTACATCAGAGTCTGTAACCGAAGGACATCCTGACAAAGTCTGCGATGCCATTTCCGATGCAATCTTAGATGCCTGCATGGCGGAGGATCCAATGAGCCGTGTTGCATGTGAGACAGCAAGCTGTACCGGTTTCGTATTAGTAACCGGAGAGATCACAACCAAAGCACAGCTCGATGTACCTGCAATCGTTCGTAAAACCGTAAATGAGATTGGCTACAACGATGCAAAAACAGGCTTCGATGGCAATACCTGTGCGGTTATGGTGGCACTGGACAAACAGTCACCGGATATTGCAATGGGTGTTGATAAAGCACTAGAGGCAAAAGCGGGTGTATTAAAAGATGACCTTGATACCGGAGCTGGTGACCAGGGTATGATGTTTGGTTATGCAACCAACGAGACACCGGAACTTATGCCATATCCGATCTCTTTGGCACACAAGCTGGCATTACAGCTTACCAAAGTGAGAAAAGATGGTACTTTAAGTTATTTAAGACCAGATGGAAAAACGCAGGTTTCCGTAGAATATGATGAGAACAACAAACCAGTCCGTTTAGAGGCAGTCGTATTATCTACCCAGCATGATGATGATGTGACACAGGAGCAGATCCATGAAGACATTAAGAAATATGTCTTTGATCCAATCCTTCCAAAGGATATGGTAGATGCAGATACCAAGATCTACATCAACCCGACCGGACGTTTCGTGATCGGTGGACCACACGGAGATGCAGGTCTGACCGGACGTAAGATCATCGTAGACACCTACGGTGGATATGCACGTCACGGCGGCGGTGCATTCTCAGGAAAAGACTGTACAAAGGTAGATCGTTCTGCAGCTTATGCAGCACGTTATGTTGCAAAAAATATCGTAGCAGCAGGACTTGCAGAGAAATGTGAGATCCAGCTTTCTTATGCGATCGGTGTGGCACAACCTACTTCCGTTATGGTAGATACCTTTGGAACCGGTAAACTTTCCGATGAAAAGTTAGTAGAGATCGTTCGTGAGAACTTCGACTTACGTCCAGCCGGTATCATCAAAATGCTGGATTTAAGACGTCCGATCTATAAACAGACTGCAGCATACGGACATTTTGGACGCCCAGACTTAAATCTTCCATGGGAAGCAGTAGACAAAGCAGACGTTCTGAAAAAATATTTATAAGAAAATGTTTTAATGAAAAGTTTAGATTATTTTACATAAAATGAATAGGATTCAGAACTTTTCATGGTATAATAGAGTTGTTGTATTGCAGGTGGAAACACCGGATACGGCAGCTCTATTTTTTAGGATTAAATTTACCAGAGGAAGACAGGATGAAGTTTAAGAATAAGATCATTATTTCATTTTGTATTATTTTGTTTGTACCTATCTTATTAGCGGGACTGGTATTGTTTGGATTTCAGAAGATACAGATCAAAGCAATCGAGCAGACCTATGGGATTGCAGGAAATGATTACAATTATCTTTCAAACTCCACACAGTTATTGCACCGTTTTACCAAAGATTCCTATGAAAAACTAAAAAGCGATGCTGAAAAGCATCCGGAGAAATTTGAAGATGATACCTATTTGGACGAGGTCAATGAAGAACTGAGGCAGAAATGTTCTTATCTGGTTGTGCGCCGGGACAATGCCCTGGTTTACATTGGCACGGATGCCGGAAATTCGCTTCTGACACAGCTACCGGCATATGGGGAAAACAGCAACAACGCCTATTCCGGGACTTATATTGACGGAGATGAGCAGGCACTGATCAAGCAGGTTGACTTTGTCTATCCCGGTGGCGGAGAGGGAAGTGCGTTTATCATTACCGTATTAGAGGACAGTGTGCCGGAGTTAAAGAGTCTGGCAGTCGATGGGATCGTATCTATCTTTTTAATTCTGGTACTTACCGCATGTATCCTTACCGTGTGGATCTATACAAGCATGATCAACCCGATCAAAAAACTGCAGACGGCGGTACAAAATATCAAAGAGGGAAATCTTGATTTCACGATCGAGGCAGAAAATGACGATGAGATCGGAGAATTATGCCGGAGTTTCGAGGAGATGCGACAGCACTTAAAAAACAATATCGAAGACAAGATCGTCGGTGAAAAAGAAAATAAGATGCTGATCAGCAATATTGCGCATGACCTGAAGACCCCGATCACAGCGGTCAAAGGCTATGCAGAGGGACTGATGGACGGAGTCGCAGATACCCCGGAAAAACGGGATAAATATATCCGTACCATTTACAATAAGGCAAATGAGATGGATACGCTGATCAACGAACTGACCTTATATTCCAAGATTGATACCAATCGCATTCCATATAATTTTGCTAAGATCAATGTATCGGATTATTTTATGGACTGTGTGGAAGAGATCGGGCTGGATCTGGAGGCAAAAAATATCGGGCTTGGCTATTTCAACTATGTAGATGAGGATGTTCAGATCATTGCAGATCCGGAGCAGCTCCGCCGTGTGATCAACAACATCATCGGCAACTCCATCAAGTATCTGGACAAACAAAAAGGATATATCAACATCCGCATCAAGGATGTCGGTGACTTTATCCAGGTTGAGATCGAGGATAACGGAAGAGGAATTGCCGCAAGGGATCTGCCGTATATTTTTGACCGGTTTTACCGGGCGGATGCATCCAGAAATTCGGCAACCGGAGGCAGCGGCATTGGCTTGTCGATCGTGAAGAAGATCATTGAAGATCATGGTGGAAAAATTTGGGCGACCAGCAAGGAAAGCATCGGAACCGTCATGTATTTTGTAATACGAAAATATCAGGAGGTATACAATGAGCAAAGTATTGATAATTGAAGATGAGATCGCAATCGCAGAACTGGAAAAGGATTATCTGGAACTCAGCGGTTTTGAGGTGGAGACAGAGAGTGATGGCACAGTAGGACTCAAACGTGCACTTTCTGAGGATTTTGATATGTATATTTTAGATCTGATGCTGCCGGGGATCGATGGATTTGAGATCTGCAAACAGATCCGGGAAGAGAAAAATACGCCGATCCTTATGGTATCTGCCAAGAAAGATGATATTGATAAGATCCGCGGACTGGGACTTGGCGCAGACGACTATATTACAAAACCATTTTCTCCGAGTGAACTGGTAGCCAGAGTAAAAGCACATCTGGCACGTTACGAGCGTCTGATCGGAAGTAATCAGGTCGAAAATGATGTGATCGAGATCCGTGGCATCAAGATCGACAAAACTGCAAGACGTGTCTGGATCAACGGAGAGGAAAAACAGTTTACCACCAAGGAATTTGATCTTTTGACCTTCCTGGCAGAAAATCCGAACCATGTCTTTACCAAGGAAGAACTTTTCCGCAAAATCTGGGATATGGAATCCATCGGAGATATTGCAACGGTAACAGTCCATATCAAAAAGATCCGTGAAAAGATTGAGATGAATACGAATAAACCACAGTACATAGAGACCATATGGGGGGTAGGATACCGCTTCAAGCTGTAAACATAAGCAATGTGTCAGGAGAAACAATGGAATTACAGATATTATATGAAGATAACGCCATTATCGTCTGCAAAAAGCCGGCGGGCGTGGCAACGCAGACAAAGCGTCTGGGGCAGGCGGACATGGAAAGCCTGTTAAAAAATTACCGTGCCGGAAAAGGAGAACCGCCCTATATCGGAGTGGTGCACCGGCTTGACCAGCCAGTAGAGGGCGTGATGGTCTTTGCAAAGACCAAAGAAGCCGCGGCAAATTTAAGCCGCCAGATCGCAACAAAGGCTGCAGACAAATATTATTATGCGGTGACAGACGGTGTGCCGGAGCAAAAGAAGGGAACGTTAGAGGATTACCTTCTGCGGGATGGCAGGACGAATACTTCCGAAGTGGTGTCTAAGGGGAAACCGGATGCAAAGCGTGCTGCTTTAAGCTATGAGGTGTTAGAGCAAAAAGATGGCAGGGCAGTACTTGCCATCAAGCTGGAAACCGGGCGGCACCATCAGATCCGGGTACAGCTTGCGCATGCAGGATTTCCAATCGTCGGAGATAAAAAATACAATTTTAAAGAGCACATGGCATCTTCCGGGAGCACACTCCTGCTCTGCTCTTATAAGATCGGTTTTTCACATCCAAATTCACATAAGAAACTGGAGTTTGAAATTGACAAGCCTTATTATTTATCATAGAATAAACAATAAGGCAATTTTTTTTGTAAGAGTAAGGAGAACAAGATAATTATGGCAAAGGACAAGAAGCTAGTTGAAGCAATTACCTCTATGGAAGAGGATTTTGCTCAGTGGTATACAGATGTTGTAAAAAAAGCGGAGTTAATTTCCTATTCTTCAGTGAAGGGATGTATGATCATCCGTCCGGCAGGATATGCGATCTGGGAGAATATCCAGAATGAGTTAGACCGGCGTTTCAAGGAGACCGGAGTAGAGAATGTCTACATGCCGATGTTTATACCGGAAAGTCTGCTGGAGAAAGAAAAAGACCATGTAGAGGGATTTGCACCGGAAGTAGCATGGGTTACTTATGGTGGATTAAATCCGTTACAGGAACGCTTATGTGTCAGACCGACATCTGAGACATTGTTCTGTGATTTCTATAAAGATATCGTGCAGTCCTATCGTGATCTGCCAAAAGTATATAACCAGTGGTGTTCTGTTGTAAGATGGGAGAAAGAGACACGTCCATTCTTACGGTCCAGAGAATTCTTATGGCAGGAAGGCCACACCGCACATGCAACCGCAGAAGAGGCAGAGCAGAGAACCATCCAGATGCTGAATCTGTATGCAGATTTCTGTGAAGAAGTACTGGCTATGCCGGTTGTCCGTGGACAGAAGACAGAAAAAGAAAAATTTGCAGGTGCAGAGGCTACCTATACCATCGAAGCACTGATGCACGATGGAAAAGCATTACAGTCAGGAACCAGCCACAACTTTGGTGATGGATTTGCAAAGGCATTCGGCATCCAGTATACCGATAAAGACAATAAATTACAGTATGTTTACCAGACTTCCTGGGGTATGACCACACGTCTGATCGGTGCGATCATCATGGTACACGGTGATGATTCCGGTCTGGTACTGCCTCCACGTATCGCTCCGGTACAGGTTATGGTGATCCCGATCCAGCAGCAGAAAGAGGGCGTGCTTGATACAGCAAGAGACGTCTGCGAACGCATGGGTAAGGTATGCCGTGCAAAATTAGACGATTCGGACAAGAGTCCGGGTTGGAAATTCTCAGAGCAGGAGATGCGTGGTATTCCGGTTCGTATCGAGTTAGGGCCAAAAGACATTGCAGCAGGAAAATGTGTGGTTGTCCGTCGTGATACCAGAGAGAAGATCGAACTTTCGCTGGATGAATTAGAGACAGCAATCCCACAGTTATTAGAAACAATCCAGAAAGATATGTTTGAGCGTGCAAAAGCACACCGTGATTCACATATCTGGGATGCACATAATTACGAAGAATTCAAACAGATCGCAAATGAAAAACCTGGTTTCATCCGTGGTATGTGGTGTGGAGATCAGGCATGCGAAGATAAGATAAAAGAAGATCTTGCAGTGACATCACGCTGTATGCCATTTCAGGATCAGGAAAGGATCACAGAGACCTGTGTCTGCTGTGGAAAACCGGCACATAAATTAGTATATTGGGGAAAAGCATATTGATCATCTATGGAATTATAACAGAGGGATGAGATAAGGACAGGGTACCCTCTTTTGAGGGTGCCTTGTCTTTTACATAAGATGATAACGTTTCCGGTAGCGTTTGCAACCAGAACAATCAGGGGGGGAAGATGATGGAGAAGTATTTTAACGGAGCAGTGGAGCAGCTCTTAGATGGGTTGGGGAATACGCCATTCAACAGCTTTATGGTACGGTACAATGGGGAGTTTCGTATCAGTGAGCTGCCCGTTTTTGGAGAGATCAGAAAACGGACGGATATTTATGTTGCGACACATGAATTTGTCAACGGAGAAATCGCAGGGGGATATGAACCATATCTTTCTGTGATCTGTGAGATGTTCCGCAAGCATATGACCGGCAGTTTTGAGGATTTTCTTGCGGGATGTGATGTCTATTATCTGCAACGGCCGGTAATCTTAAGTTATTTTGAGACCGGGGTCTGCAAAAGAGAGGAACCGGTGCTGTTAGATGAAGTGGAATATGAGCAGGAGCGCATGATTCAAGCCTTAGAGAATATGCTGTTTCGCCTGTCGAAGGTCTGTCCGATCGCAATTTTTTTGAACCATTTCCAGTATGCGACATGGAGTACGATGGCTCTGACAAAACGACTGATTTCAAAGGAGAATCCGAATATCGGACTTTTTATCGGTGTCAGTGACTTAGGTTCCATGCCGGAATTTTTAATACCGGTATGGGATGCCATTTATGAAAAATTAGATGATGGAAGCAGAGTTTATCATATTGGAAATGCGGAAACAGTCAGAAAAGAGCCGGAAAGAGTGGAAGAGACTGGTGAGGTGGCAGACGAGGAGAACTATCGGAAACTCACGAATCTGGTGGCACTTCTTGATTATGAACAGGCATCGTATCTGTTAAAAAAGATCGAGCGCCGGATCAAATTTGACAATTTAGAAGTGGCAGATGAGATGAAATATAAGATGCTCCATCTGTTGGGTGAGGTGTCCATTCTCATACAGGACATTTCAAAGGCACTTGAGATCAGCGAAGATTTAGAGAAGATCCATCTGCCCGGAAAAGAAAAAGATTGCCACTTCAAGCAGGATTATCTGGTGGCAACGGCATATATGTATCAGGGAAAATTACAGGAAGCACTTGAATACACGAGGCGGGCGCTGGCAGCTGCAGACGAGATGGGTAGTGAACATGGGATATTTTTGGCAGAACTGATGGAAACCCAGATCCAGATGTCCGGGTGGTATAATATATTTTTCTGTGCACAGGATGTTAAGGTAAAACAGGAGCTGATCCAGAAACTGATCCGGAACAATTTCCAGAATCATCTGGCACATATTTACATTTATGCCTATGACAATAAACCGGAGATCGTGGCAAAGGCATATCGTTCGGAAGATCTGCTTTTGTATTTCAGCAAGGGCGTCAGGATTGCGAAAAAGATTGGAAATGAGCAGCTCATCTATATGGCATATCAGAAAAACATCATGCTGGCATCTACCAACGGAATGTATGAGATTTCATTATTATATTCCATCCGTACCTTTGAATCACTGAGGAATAAGGAGAGCATTGAGGCGGGAAGGATTTATTCCGGTGTGGCATACAACCTCTGTGCAATGGGAGAAAATGAGCGCGCAAAAAAATATTATGATAAGGCAATCAAACTGTTTTATTATCTGCGCAGATCTGAGGACATTGCAGAAGTGGAGTATAACAGGGCACTAAACTGCATTATGTGTGGGGAATACAGTGAAGCAGAAGAGTATCTGACAAGGTGTATGAAAGCAGTCGAGAAACTGCACTTAAACAGTCTGCGAGTGTGTAATCTGTCGAAATTATATGGACTGCTCGCACTGGTTGCTATTTTGCAGGGAAAGCGTTTTCACTGTGAACGTTATCTGAGTAATTGCAGACAGTTTTTAAATTACGTGCTGGAAAAAGAACAGCTTGGTGGAGAGATCGGAGCTGTACATGATTATGCCAAGGTGGATGACGATATGTTTTTATATACGTTTTCAAAGGCATTGCTGGCACGTTTTGACGGACAGGATGAGAGGGCATGTGTGCTTTTTGAACAGGCAGAAGGTTACCTGAAATGTTCGGAAGGAAACCAGTTCTTCAGTCAGGCATTGTTCCGTAAGAGCAGGATGGAATGCTTTTGGGATCTGGGCGATCTGGCACAGTATAAGCAGGAAGAACAGGTGCTGCGGGACTATGAAAAGCAGCATGGCAGGTTTGAGAGCAGGATGGAAAATATGCTGCAGAAGCTGCCTCCGGTCGAGGAGAAAGAGCAGCTGGTCACAAGAGAGCAGCTGGATGAACTGCTGGCACAGGAGAGCGTGCTTTTGGCATATCAGAGTAAAAAGAGTCAGCTGGATTTTATCTCAACCTGGCAGAACCTGATCGATGTGACCGGGGTCAGTGCAAAAGAGATGATGGAAGCGGTGATGAAGACTTTTTTAAACCATTTCAATATCGACTGTGCCATGTATGTGCGCTACCGGGACAGAAAGCCGCAGGTTCTCTTTAACAATACCGGAAAGGAAATGACAGAGCAGATATCAGGACAGTTAGAAGCGGCATTTCGGCAGAACATGGGAGGTTTCGTTATTTCCAAGATCAGCAGTAATTATGCAAAACATAAAAATGTCACTTCTATTTTTGGCGAGGATGAAGTGTGTTCAATGGTGGCAATCCCGTTTTTTAATAATGAGAAAATGGAAAGCTATCTGATCACTTATGTTCTGATGAAAGATAACTGGCACTCTTCGGTCAATCGGTATATGTTAGACGAGGATGATCTGAACATGTACCAGATGCTCTTCCGGGAAGTAAAGTATTCTTTGAATCGGATCGAGGCATATGATAAAATATACGAGATGAACACGAAGCTGTATTTATCTGCGGTAACGGATCAGCTGACCGGCATTTATAACAGGGAGGGCTTTTACCGCAAGTTAAATTCTCTGATGGGAGAGTTTAAGCGGGGTGAGAAAAAACCTCAATTGGGCTTAATGTTTATTGACCTGGACAATTTTAAGCACTATAATGATACTTTCGGACACGATGTAGGAGATCTGATCCTGATTAAGATGGCTGAGATCTTTGGACAGACCTGTGCAGACCAGGGGTTTGTCTGCCGTTACGGCGGGGATGAGTTTATCATCGTATTTTATACTGCAGATAAAAGACAGCTTGAAGACCGGGCAAAGCAGATCTATATCAGAATAGAAGAGGCAGAAGGGTTTGGAGCAGAGATCGCACAGACTTTGGGAGAGCAGATCACAATCCGCAAAGAAGAGCGGATCTCCTGCTCGATCGGCATCGTGGCGAAAGAAAAGATTACAGAGGAAGAAGAGATCAATACGCTGATCAAACAGGCGGATGATCTGCTTTATACTATAAAAACGTCGACGAAGGGAACCTATCGTATATGAAGATCGCATTGCCGGAAAAAGTAAGTTTTATTATCAACACGTTAATGAGGGCGGGATATGAAGCGTATGCCGTGGGCGGCTGTGTGCGTGATGTCATGTTAAACAGAACACCGATGGACTGGGATATCACGACTTCTGCAAAGCCGCATGAGGTAAAACAGCTTTTCGGGCACACGATCGATACAGGTATTTTACATGGTACGGTAACGGTAATGCTGGAACAGGAAGGCTTTGAGGTAACCACATACCGGATTGATGGGGAATATGAGGATGCCAGACATCCAAAAGAAGTTTCGTTTACGTCAGACCTGCTGGAAGATCTGAAACGGAGAGATTTCACGATCAACGCGATGGCATACAATGACACGCAGGGACTTGTGGATGCCTTTGACGGAGTCGGGGATTTAAAACGCGGGATCATTCGCTGTGTGGGACGTGCAACGGAACGTTTTTCCGAGGATGCACTCCGCATGCTAAGAGCAGTGCGTTTTTCAGCGCAGCTGGGGTTTGTGTTAGAAGAGGAGACAAGAACAGCCATTGTAGAGCTTGCACCAAACATTGCAAAGGTGAGTGCAGAGCGCATCCAGATGGAATTAGTCAAACTGCTGACGTCAAACCATCCAGAAGAGATCCGCACGGCATATGAGACGGGACTGACCGCAGTGTTTTTACCGGAATTTGACCGCATGATGGAGACAGCACAGAACAATCCGCATCATTGTTATACGGTTGGAGAACATACACTGATGGCGTTGCAGGGCGTAGAGGCGGACAAGGTACTGCGCTTTACGATGCTTTTACATGATGTGGCAAAACCGGTCTGCCGCACGACAGATGAGAACGGGACCGATCATTTTTACGGGCATCCGCAGAAGGGAAGCGAGATGGCGCGAATGATCCTGCGCAGACTGAAGTTTGATAATGATACGACAGACCGGGTCAGTGCACTGGTGCGCTGGCATGATGACAACCCGGAGCTTTCGCCAAGATCCGTCCGCAGGGCGATAAGCAGGATCGGGCTGGAGCGCTATCCTGCATTGTTTGCGGTAAAACGGGCGGACACGCTGGCGCAGAGCATGTATCGCAGGGAAGAAAAGCTGAAATATCTCCACGATTATGAGATGTTATATCAGGAAGTGATGGAGAAGCAGCAATGCCTTACCATAAAGCAGCTTGCAGTGACAGGAAGTGACCTGATCGAGGCAGGCATGCAGCCGGGAAAAGAAATCGGCAGCGTGTTAAAGAAACTGTTAGAACTGGTGCTGGAAGACCCGGAATTAAACACGAAAGAGAAACTGCTCAAACAGGTTCATAATTTAAGAACCCCTCTCATATGATGAATAGACACGGTGGGAAACCGTGGAATCATCGTATTGGAGGGGTTCCTTATGTATAATCGGCCGGAACAGATATTAGAGCAATATGACCTTACTGTAAATGCGATTTCAAAAGGTCGGGAAAGTTATCTTTGCGATACCAGTCAGGGCGCGAAGATTCTGAGGGAATATAGAGGCTCAAAAGAGCGGGCAGGATTTTTGACACAGATGACAAAATTTTTAAAGGAGCAGGGATTGAATGTGCCTGCGGTCATAGAGACGAAAGAGGAAAGTCCCATTGCTGTGGACGAAGATGAGACAAAGTATATCCTTACTGATCTTTTGACAGGAGCGGAGTGTGATACCAAGCGAAGGGATGACATGATGGAGGCAGTGCGGCTGTTGGCACGGTTACATAATCTTTCGGAAGGGTATCCGGGTGAAATCCCGGAATTTGTAAAAGAAGACCCCGGCATGCTGTTGGAACTCTATCAAAAACATAACAGGGAACTTCGAAAAGTAAAAAATTATGTACATGCAAAGAAAAAGAAGAATGAATTTGAGATGCTTTTTATGGGGCAGTATGCGCAGTTTATGAAAAAAGCGGAGGAAGTGACCGAGTTACTTGCAAAAATGGAACCGCAGGAATATATGGTGGGCTTCTGTCATGGAGATTATAATCAGCACAATGTGCTTTTTAAAAAGCAGGACGGGGCAATCGTCCATTTTGATTCTTTTTCCTACCGGGTAAGGATGAGCGACCTTGCCAATTTTTTGCGCAAGATGATGGAAAAGAACAACTGGAATACCGGGCTTGGGATGGATATGATACAGGCATATCACAGGGAACGTCCGCTGACGGAGCAGGAACTGAAATATCTGTATCTCTATCTGGCGTATCCTGAAAAATTTTGGAAGATCGCGAACCGCTACTATAATTCCCACAAGGCATGGCTGTCCGGCAGAAATATTGAAAAACTGGAAAAAGTCATTGCGCAGGAAGGTGCGCGTGAGCAGTTCTTAAAGATGCTCTTTTGCTTTACCACCTGTTAAAATTCATGTATAATAGGGAGACGAAACAGGAAGAAACAAAGAGAAAAGCAGGTGGAATGATTGAAGACAAAACATAAGCTTATGCTCTGTATGACAGGTCTCGTCCTACTCCTTAGCGCGTGTGGCGGGGAAAACAAAGGCGTGTCGACGGCAAAATATTATTATCCGAAGCAGGAGAGTGAAACAGAGCAACAGAATACAGAAGAAACAGCAAAAGGTGATACCACGGCTGGAGCACAGCAGATCTCTGATCTTGGAAGTGACCAGTTTATGATACTGGAAAATGATATGACGGGAGAGCAGCTTATCTTAAAACAGATTGCGTCGGGAAAAGAATACGTTTATCATTACACGCTTGCAACCAGATTTCTGGATAAATACGGAAATCGTGCAACGGTCTCTTGTTTTGAACCGGGCAGGGTCATCTGTGTCAGGGAAAAAGACGATCAGGGGAAAGCGGTTGAAGTTCAGATTTCAGATGAAGTCTGGGAATATCCGGATGTGACACGTTATACCATTGATGAGAGCAGAGGGATCTTTAAGATCGGGGAGGAACGTTATTCCTATGATGAAGATCTGTTCATCCAGGCGGATGGCGATGTCTGGACACTATCTGATCTGACAGAGAATGATACGATCCGTCTGGTAGGAGTCGGAAAAGAACTGATCTCGGTTGCAGTAACGACCGGGCATGGAGAACTGGTCCTGAAGAACACGGATCTGTTTGACGGAAGTTTTATCCAGATCGGGGAAAAGATTTTTGCGGAGATCACACCGGATATGACACTGGAAATCCCGGAAGGAACCTATACGGTGACGGTGGCAAACAATGGATATGGTGGAAGTAAAGATGTTACGATCAAAAGCGGGGAAAAAGTAAAACTGGATCTGGATACCTTAAAGGGAGAAGGCCCTAAGATGGGGAATATCTTATTTGCAATTGATGTCGAGGGTGCAATCTTACAGATTGACGGAGAGGTAAAAGATTATACCAATCCGATCCCGCTTTAGTATGGTGTACATACACTTACGGTCATGGCACCGGAATACGATACCGTCAGCAAGAAGCTGTTTGTAAATTCCGAGGAAGCGACGATCGCGATCGGACTCTCCAGTGAGGGAACGGACACGAGCGATACCACGGCATCGGAAACAAGCAGTGAGAGCACGGAAACAAATAGCACGACAACGGATACGACACAGCCAGGATCTTTGGCAGGTTCACTTGCCGGTTCCTATGCGGGCGGAAGTACGGCAGGAAGCACGTCGACTGGAACGTCAACCAGTGGGACAACAACGGATGGCAGTACCAGCGGAACGACCAGTGGAACGGTAACGGATGGAAGTACCAGTGGAACGGCCAGCGGAACAACATCCACTGGTACTTCCGGTGGAACGTCAACAGATAGCAGTACAGACTATCTTTCCACTCTTTCGGAACTGCTCTCGATGCTCTCAGGAGACAGCAGCAATTAATACTTGAAAAAATAAGACAGCAAAGATAATATAAACATGTAGAGGATACAGGATCTAAGATATAGGAGGAATAAGATTTATGGGATACAAAGAAAACTACGAATCATGGCTCAACAATCCATACTTTGATGAGGACACCAGAAAGGAGCTTCAGAGTATTGCAGGGAACGAAAAAGAGATAGAAGAACGTTTCTATACCGAGCTTGAATTCGGCACGGCAGGTTTAAGGGGAATACTCGGCGCGGGAACGAACCGAATGAACGCGCGCGTTATAAAGTGGGCAACGCTGGGACTGAGCGAATACATACTGGGCTTCGCTGGCGGGGCCGAGCGCGGCGTTGCAATAGCATATGATTCCCGCCGCATGTCACCGGAGTTTGCAGATGAAGCGGCTCTGTGTCTGGCTGCCAACGGAATCAAGGTCAGAATTTATGACGCATTAATGCCTGTTCCGGCTCTTTCCTTTGCAACACGCTACTATGAGTGCAATGCAGGAATCATGGTTACAGCTTCTCATAACCCTGCTAAATATAATGGATACAAGGCTTACGGCCCGGATGGCTGCCAGATGACAGATGATGCTGCGGCTATCGTTTATGATGAGATCCAGAAGACAGACATTCTGACAGGCGCGAAATAC
>URUD01000043.1 GCA_900550935.1 uncultured Roseburia sp. | reverse complement strand
GTTATTGACATATGCCTTTTATAGGACTATTATATAAGAAAAGCGAGAAAGGAGCAGTTTATGCCGAGACCAGTAAAATGCAGAAAAGTCTGTCATTTCCCCCAAATTTTAGAATTTCTCCCGGCAGATAATGCTGAGAAAAAAACTCCCATTGTTCTGACAGTAGATGAGTATGAGACAATTCGTCTTTTGGACAAAAAAGGTTATAGTCAGGAGCAGTGTGCAGCATCTATGCAAGTCGCAAGAACAACTATTCAACGTATTTACGAGATTGCCAGGAAGAAAATAGCAGATGCTCTCATTGATGGACATCCTCTCAGAATCGAGGGTGGGGATTTCAGAATTTGTGACGGTCAGAGCAGTAACTGCAGCTTTGGAGGATGTTACAAACAGAAAATTTATAAAAAATATGCAGAAGAAAAAGGAGAAGGTATCATGAGAATAGCAGTAACATATGAAAATGGACAGATTTTCCAACACTTTGGACACACAGAGACATTTAAGATTTACGATGTAGAGGAAGGAAAAGTAGTACATTCAGAAGTAGTAGATACGAATGGAAGCGGACATGGTGCATTGGCGGGAGTTCTTAATGCATTGAACACAGATGTTCTGATCTGTGGCGGAATCGGAGGCGGCGCACAGACAGCGTTAGCGGCAGCTGGTATTAAGCTTTTTGGAGGAGTTTCCGGAGATGCGGATGAAGCGGTAGAAGCTTTTATCAATGAAACACTGGAGTATAATCCAAATGTGAAGTGTTCTCATCACGAGCACAGCCACGGGGAAGAACATACATGTGGTGAGCATGGATGTGGAAATCATAGCTGTCATTAAGAAGAATAACAAAAAATAATAATACGAAAGGATGTGCCAAGGTAATGGAGAAGTTACCATAGTGCATCCTTTTTGTGTTATTTTCAGAAAGATAGATTGTACTTTTGTTACTGGGAGATTGTAGTTAAAGATCTACAGGAGTGAGAAGTAAATTAGTCCAAGACTAGTTCAGGAGAATATATAGATAAATAACAAAAATAGATTGATATTTTGTAGTAATCAGTAGTAAACTATACTTGTGGAAGGAAAGTGAAATGTTTGGCTAGAAAAACACCAAAAGATGGCAAAGAAGAAAACATACGAGTACGGGTGACTCCAGAACAAAAACAGAGACTTGCTGAGTATGCAGAAAGACACTATCAGAGCATGAGTGGTGTTGTATATCAGGCATTTGTTTTATCAAATAGCTCTAGTTTGGCTCTATTTGTGGGCGGAGTAATGGGAAAGAGTTTATGGCTCTGTGTACTAACTCATGCTCTAAAGTAGGTCTCATCTCCATCGCCATTTTTATTTCAAAAGGAATCTGTAAAAATAATGAAAAAAGGAACTAAAACAATGTTGCATAATTTACTATGGATAGCAGCAATCATTGCAATTTTCGTATTGGTCTGCTTCGGCTATCACAGATACAGGCTTAAAAAAGAAGAGAAACTGAGAGAACCACTCGGGTAGCTTGTAGATATAACTGGGACAATATGCAGCGGCTTTGGGAGTTACCAGACTGATCACTGCACTTGCAGAAAGTGATGCCATAAAGTATGGGACATTGACGGATGAGGAAAAGAAGAGGTATCGGGCAGTTTTTTATAGCAGAACGGCAACGGTTACGATGATAAATGAAGTAAAGTGTATCAAGGAGAATGCGAAAATCGTGGCGCAAAATGGAGTGCCACAGGTTGATATGCTGCTATTTATTTCGGATGGTACTGGCGGGACAGGTTTTGATAAAGAAACATGGCGAAGAATACCGAAAGAATACATTTCAGAAGTAAAATCTGGAACGTACATAGAACTGGATTGTCCGCATTATGTGCACGATCATGAATATGAGAAAATAAGTGAAGAGATCAAAAACTTTTTAGAAGGAGAACAAAAAAGTGGAATATATGGGTGATGCCATATGGTGGGATGAGCGGTTTAAGAGTAGAGAGAATGAGTTAATGCCACCAGAGATAAAACTGAAATCAGATTTGAACTATTTTGCTGAATGTAACAGGATTTTAGATATAGCATGTGGAGATGGCAGAAATGCTATTTATCTGGAAAAACTTGGACATGAAGTATATGCCGTAGATTTTAGCAAAGAGGGATTGAACAGATTAAAGTCTTTTGCAAGATCGGAAGGATTGGTAATTAAAACAAAACAGGTGGATCTTACCTCCAAAGATAAAGTAGTAAAATTAGAAGTAAAAGCAGATGCTGTAATTATCAATCATTACAGAATGGCAAAAGAGATATATCCAGTTTTGACTGCATGGATCAAGAATGGCGGTATTTTATGGGTGAATGGATTTGCAGATGTGCCAGAGGATAATCCCAATATAAGAGAGCAGGATATTCTGCAGGATAGCGATTTTGAGTTACTTAAGCAGTGCATATTGTTAGATAAGGAAAAATATGAGGTAGGCAATAGAAAATTTGTAAGATACGTATGGAAAAAATGATGGTAATTGCCGTTTCACGTTTTATCAGTCCGTTATGTGATGGTTTTCTGAATGTTATGTGAAGTTCGTTTATTTTCAGGATTTATGACCGATATGTGCATTGAGGAGAAAAGCAAAGGATGGCATACAATATCGGATGGAACCACCTCAGAAAGGGTTTTTTATGAGAATCGAAACCAGCAGTTACAGTTTATCAGAAGATGCACTTGAGATCTGGAAAAAGAAAATGCAGGAGCAGGCTGTGCAGGAACAACAGAAGAAGGACGAAAAAGATACCTATGTTCCTTCCTATGCAGGTTCTGACAACGACATCGCTATTCCGACCGGCACCTACAATGCTAGAGGAGTGGAAAACAGTTCTGCAATATCTAATTCTTCCGCCACCGGCTACGAGGCACTGATTTCCAAACTTTCAGACACATTCCGTGCAAATGCAGACAGCATTTTATCAACGATGGAAAGTTTAGGACTTTCACTGGAAGATTTACAGGATGAGGACAACTTACAGACACTTGCGGATGCCATGAACACGGGAGCAAAATCATTAGGACTTCCGGTAGCCTCTTCTGATTTAGAGACTCTGGTAAGCCAGCTTTACGAGGATCTCTCCGGGAACTGGGATACATATTTTGCATCCACAGATGCAAGTGCAGTAAAGACGGAAACAGTATAAAGTCGCTTGAAAAAAGAAACAGCATATAAATTTGATCGAAATATAAGAAAAATCGCACCGGACAGCGAATGTCTGGTGCGATTTTTGCATGGTTATGTTATACTGATGGGGAGTAAAATAGTCGCAGATTGCGCAAGTGAGTCAACATGCGTGCATGATTGACGAATGGTGAAAAGGAGTTTCTTATGGATGAAATATCTTATATTTGTGGCGTGACTTTTGCCCCGTTTGCACCGGCAGGAAGCTTTAGAGATGAGCAGACACGCGAAAGCTTACGGATGATGAAGGAAAGGACCAACGCCAATTTTGTCATACTTGTGCCAAATGGGTTACAGGAGACCCCACAGTCGGAGAAGATCTGCTATACGTCAGAAGCAACCATGGCCGATGATGAATTAAAAGGTATGATTGAGTATGCCCATTCGCTGGGGCTTCGGGTGGCATTAAAGCCGACTGCAAACTGTAAGAACGGAACCTGGAGAGCGCATATCAATTTCTTTGATGAGGATGTTCCGTGCGAGCCCAAGTGGGGAAACTGGTTTGAATCCTATCAGGAGTTTCAGAGACATTATGCAGGGATTTCACAGGAAATGGGCTGTGAAATGCACATTGCAGGGTGTGAGATGGTTATGTCAGAACACCGGGAGAAAGAGTGGAGACAGACCATCGCGGAGATCCGGAACGAATTTTCAGGTCTGGTTTCCTATAATACGGACAAATATCAGGAACACAATGTGCACTGGTGGGATTGTGTGGACGTGATATCATCCAGTGGTTATTATCCAATCGATGACTGGGAAAACCAGCTTGACCGGATTGAGGCTGTGGTCAGTCAGTTTCAAAAGCCGTTTTTTTTTGCAGAATATGGCTGCATGTCTGTTTCCGGTTCGAAGCATGTACCAAATGACTGGACTATTCGTGGAGACATTGATATGCACGGCCAGGCGGACTGGTATCAGGCAATGTTTACAGCCTGCGAGAGACGGAGTTGGGTAGGTGGTATGGCACTCTGGTCATGGACACATCAGCTTTATCCGGAAAATGAAGCAGGACGCCATGGTGATTACGAGATTTTCGCAAAACCGGCGGAGCGGGTAATCTGCAGTTACTATCAGAAAAAAGGAAACTAGAGTTTTAAGAAAACAAAGTCAGAGAGAAAAGAGAGAGGTCAGTTATGAAAAGAAAAAGATTATTACCGGCTGCCACATTGCTGGCGGTGGCTGCATTTATTCTGCTTCCAATGAAGGCATCGGCAAGACAGTTAGGTGGGATGGAGTATTACTGTTATTACGAGGATGGAACACGGTCACAGGTAACAGTGATGCCGAGGGCATCTCGTATTTATGCAAATGGAACGCCATTGATATTTAAGGACGGCAAGATGTATGAGGATGTGGCACCTTATGGAGTGCTCGATAAAAATGACAGGCATATTTATACCTGTGCGGATGATGATTTCGAGCCCGGTTCGCCGCGCGATTATACCAAAGACTATCTGGAAAGCAGGGTAACGATATATCCGGCAAGCTGGGATGATACCGAATATGGGGATGTGAGCCTGTATATCGAAGATACGAATTTTCATGGTCTGAATGTTAACCATGTAGGAAATACAACGATCGGGTTGAAAAATTCTTACATTTATTCACAGTGTATCCAGAATATCAATGGAGATCTCAATTATAAGACAAGTGATGTAAAGGACGCTGGCGGTCTGTATTTTGAGAACCGCGATGGATATGAGAACAAGTGCTGGGGAGATTCTGTCATAAAAGGAAATGTGAATGTGACCCTGGAAAAAATCGGAAGAATTTCGATCGACACCCAGAACACAGTATGGGGGAATATCAATTACAGGATCAATCAGAGCCAGATCAGTCAGATCACGCTCGCACATAACGTCGGACATAACGGAACCGGTGGAAATGTCAGCCTGGAAATGAATGATACTACGTCAAACAGTAGCCTGATCGGTATGTGGAGTGCTCCGTCGGGGGCAGCTACGATAGATGGGAATGTGGATTTTAAGATTACCGGAAGCAAACTTGGCATGATCTGGGGCTACACCAGTTATACGGAAGAAGCATCAAACAGCAGTGATCCGGATGTGAAGAATGTGGTGAAGGGAAAATCGACGGTAACGCTGACCGATACGGTGATCTATAATATGTCGGATCGTTCATACGATGGAAATGCAGCTGATATTTCAAAGACCGCAGTGGCGTATCTTAACAATGTGACGGTAACTTCGGGTGGATATGACAGTCCGATCTGCTGTAATGAGGTTCATCTGAGGGGACCATTAATGGGAGCGGTAGCGTGCAATCATCTGATCTTTGAAGACGGTGGACGATTAATCGGAGATGCGGAAATCTTGAGTAAGTTGAGTGGAAACGGAGAATTCTGTCCTGTGGATGATTATATGGCATTTGCGTCTGGAGCATCGATTGCGGATGGAGCTAAGATTAAAGTTGTCCCCGTAAGGCAGGCGACCGATGGCAGCTATGTGGCCTATAAGAAAGGGGAACAGCTTGCAAACCAGACAGGGATCCTGTTTTATAACCGACAGCAGTTAAATAATTATTCCAGTCATTTTACCTGTGATTACAATGAACTTGACATCATTTCAAAGGGCTTCCAGGGTTATCCGGAACTGCGGGTAAGAAACAGTGTGCCGTGCACCAGTTCCAGCCATAGATGGGCGAGGGCTGCAGACAGTGGATGGCTGAGCATTGAAGAGTATGCAAAGAAACATGATGTACCGGCAACCTGCACGGAGACCGGACTGGAGACCTGGTACTGTACCGCATGTCTTGCATATGACACGAATATGCATGAGACACCGGCACGTGGTCATAATTATGTGGCAGACAGCGTTGTGGAGCCAACCACTTCAACCGGTGGTTACACGGTATATTCCTGCACGCGTTGTGATGCATCTTATCAGGCAGATTATACCGATCCACTACCGGATAATTCATCTGGAAATGACACCAATACGCCGGATGAGAGCGATACAGATGCTCCGGATAATGGAAATACAACCACGCCGGATACGCCATCGGGTGGAAATACATCAGATAGCAGTAATACGGATACGCCGTCAGACGAAGACACGGTTATCTCTGTCAGTGATTTAGACATCCGTGTGGCATCTTCCATTGCCTATACCGGCAAAGCAGTAAAGCCTGCAGTAACGGTGAAAAATGGCGATGAGATCTTAAAAAACGGCACAGATTATAAATTATCCTATAAAAACAACAAAAAGATCGGAACCGCAGCTGTTGTCGTGACCGGAATGGGGAACTATAACGGAAGTGCGAAACTGAGCTTTAAGATCGTGCCAAAGAAAGCGGTACTTTCTGTGGTGCAGTCGAAAAAGGCAAAAACAGTATCGGTAAAATGGAAACGGGATAACACGGTGACCGGTTATGTGATCCAGTATTCTACCGATAAGAATTTTAAGAAAAATGTAAAGAAAGTAACCATTGGAAAAAATAAGACGACGTCTGCAACGATCAAAAAATTAAGATCCAAAAAGATTTATTATGTTAAAGTGGCATCTTATAAGAAAGTCAGTGGAAAGACCTATACCGGAAAATATTCCAATGTGAAAAAAGTCAAAGTAAAGTAGAGGCATGCTCTTGCTTATCTGCTGCGTTTGTGCTAAGATAGCGTTGCTTGGTTCAGGGAGCAAATAAAAAGAAAGAGCACATTATGTGTAAGGTGAGGAAATGATCAATAGATAATTTTGTTTAGGTGAAGTATAGATTGCAAGGGATTTGTATTGAGGATAGGCTCATACAGTCTGTTTGCGTACGCTTAAATAGGATTATCATAGCATTCATTTTACAGCCTGTTAAAAATAGGATAAGAAAGCAGTGTTACTACTGCCTGTGATTTGTATGAGTCTATTTTGTGTATGCAGGATAGACTCATAGTTTTATGCCTCATAACAGATCAGAGAGGAGGCAGCATGTTACAGGTAAGAAATTTAACACTGACGCATCGCAAAGATCTAAGAGTCATTTTGGAGGACTTTGAGTTTACATTAAACGATGGGGATAAAGCAGTGGTCATTGGAGAAGAAGGAAATGGAAAATCGACACTGTTAAAATGGATTTATGATCCAGAGGGGATTGCATCGTACATGGAGGCAGAGGGACTTCGGGTGATCGGGCGGGAGCGGCTCGGATATTTGCCCCAGGAGTTGCCGGAGACGGAGAAGAAAAAGACGGTATATGAATATTTTTCAGAATCAGAGTTCTTTTTCGATGAGACACCAAAGGAGCTTGCAGTGCTTGCAAAAAAATTTATGGTTGAGCCGGACTTCTTTTATCGAGATCAGAAGCTGGACAGCCTTTCCGGAGGAGAAAAAGTAAAGACACAGCTGATGAGACTGCTCATGGAAGAACCGACAGTACTGCTTCTGGATGAGCCGTCGAATGATATTGATATTGGGACATTGGAACTGCTGGAAAATTTAATAAAGGAATGGAAACACATTGTTTTATTTATTTCCCATGATGAGGTGTTGATCGAAAATACCGCCAATATGGTAATTCATATCGAACAGATCATGAGAAAAACAAAACCCCGCTTTGTTGTGGCGCACATGCCATATCAAAAGTATCGGGAAGAACGTCTCCACAAATTTGAAAAACAGAAGCAGCAGGCAATAAGCGACCGCAGGGAACAGAAGATCCGGGAAGAAAAATACCGGCGCATCATGCAGAGTGTGGAACATGCACAGAATACGATCACAAGACAGGATCCCGCAGGTGGCAGACTTCTGAAAAAGAAAATGCATGCAGTAAAGTCAATGGAAAAACGGTTTGAACGGGAAGAGGCAAATCAGACCAGTATGCCGGAGCAGGAGGAGGCGATCTATTTTAAACTGGGCGGGAAAGAGAGCCAGATACCTGCCGGAAAGACGGTGATCGAATATGGATTGGAGGAGCTGCGGACACCAGATGGAGAGCGTGTATTGGCAAGCGATATTTTTCTTCGTGTAAAAGGAGCTGAGAAGATATGTCTGATTGGGACGAATGGAGTCGGGAAGACCACTTTATTGAAAAAAATAGCACAGGAGCTGCTTGGCAGAACCGATATCCACGCGGAATATATGCCGCAGAATTATGAAGAACTGTTAGAGCTGGCAGTGTCACCGGTAGAATTTCTGGATACATCGGGAGAAAAGGAGGAAAAGACGAGGATCCGTACTTATCTTGGAGCATTGAAATTTACACCAGATGAGATGGAACATCCGATCCGCGAGCTTTCAGGCGGGCAGAAAGCAAAGGTATTGTTACTTAAAATGAGTCTGTCCGGGGCAAATGTACTGATCTTAGATGAGCCGACACGTAATTTTTCACCATTGTCAGGACCTGTGATCCGACAGATGATAGCAGAATTTCCGGGTGCAGTGATCAGTATTTCACATGACAGAAAATATATAGAAGAGGTGTGCGATACGGTATATCGTCTGACACCGTCCGGACTACAATTAGAGGAACAGGAGGGAGAGAAAAGATGCCAGTAGGAGTTATCATTAACGCATTATCCGTTGTGATCGGCGGAATTTTAGGAACAGTAGCAGGACATAAACTCAGTCCGAAATTTAAAGCAGATCTTACCATGATCTTTGGGTTGTGTTCGGTGGGAATGGGGATCAGCACGATCGCCAATATGGAGAACATGCCGGCAGTCATCTTCCCGCTGACCACACCGGCAATGATCCTAGTCATGCCGCTGTCGTATATCTGGACCAACTATATCATGCCTTTTGTTTAAGAGCGGTCAGGCATCAAACAGGTGGAAAAAGGCACCGTCTTTTCCATCAAATACATGGATGCCTTCAGCATCGGTGCTCCGGTTTGCAAAGGCAGGGAACAGAAAGCCAGCCTGTGGCGTTCCCATCTCATAATCGCCGACGAGCGGACTGATGGAGCAGATAAGGAAACGGTAGACTTCCTCGGATTCCCACTGGTTTTCCCTGTCACTGCCTTTGACCGGAACGTCATAATTACCGTAAAAGACATAGATCCCGTAGGGATAACCGGGCTGATAGTGTTCTCCGATGTATTCATACAGGTTGTAGAGGAGAGCATCGTTTTTCAGTTCACATTCCCGGAGTGCCATAAGAAGCTGCCACATGCCATCACGGACACCCGGCTGTGGCTTGATCCTGAAATTTTTAAGCTGTTCGTTTGGTTTTGCAAATGGAACAGCTTTTGCTATTTTTATCGTTTTTTCCTGATCGGCACGGGACAATTTCAGAAAATGCGTGTGAAATGTGCCATCGATGAAGCCTTCCTCATCCAGATAGGCTCCGGCAATCCGGCTGAAGCAGTTTCTTGCGACCGTCATGCGGCGGGTCAGTTCTAACATATCTTCTCTGTCGATGTTCATTCTATTCCTTCTCCTGTCGTTAAAAGATCAAAGCAAATCCGGAGATGATCAGCAGGAGGATCACCAGCCGTTTGATCCGTTTTTCATTTAAAATATTCCCGGCAAACATGCCGCCGAAAAGTCCGAGCAGCATAAAGGGTGCAAGGGTCAGGTTGGTGGGGCAGCCTGACATAAGTTCCACCGGGAAAATATGTAACTTAAAGTAAGGTTTCACTGATGAAAGAAACATCAAGGTTAAAAAAGTATAGAACAGATAACAGGGCGAAGTCAAACTTATTTTAAGAAAGAGGGAAAAAGTGTGATTCACAGGAACCAAAAGTTGTGCTATAATTGCGAGATGAAATATCACAAGGGATGGAGCAGATTGAATGAGTACAGCAGCAAAAAGTAAAAAATATGAGATAGATATGTGCAATGGCACGATCATGGATAAGCTGATCTCGTTTTCCCTTCCGCTTATGTTATCCGGCATTTTACAGCTCATGTTCAATGCTGTTGATATCATCGTGGTAGGACGGTTCAGCGGGAGCAGTGCGCTTGCAGCAGTCGGATCGACGACGGCACTGATCAATGTATTTACCAATTTATTTATTGGCATATCACTGGGAGCCAATGTCTTAGCCGCGCGGTTTTATGCGGCGGGAAGAGAAAAAGAGATGTCGGAGACTGTGCACACGGCGATCACACTTGCGCTGATCAGCGGGATCGTCATGGCGTTTGTGGGACTGTTCTTTTCTAGACTGGCACTGGAATGGATGGATACGCCAGCTGATGTCATCGACCAGTCGGCATTATATATGAAGATCTATTTTATAGGAATGCCGTTTTTTATGCTCTATAATTACGGGGCGGCAATTCTAAGAGCGGTGGGCGATACCAAGCGGCCATTATTTTTCTTAATGATCTCCGGTGCGATCAATGCAGTGTTAAATTTATTATTGGTCATCGTATTTCACCTTGGCGTGGCAGGCGTTGCCATTGCGACCGTCATCTCACAGCTGGTCTCCTGTTTTCTGGTGCTGCGCTGTCTCTGCAGATCGGAGAGCAGTTACAGGCTTCAGTTTTCCAAACTGATGATCCGTGGGATTTATTTCAAACAGATCCTTCAGGTAGGGCTTCCGGCAGGCATCCAGAGTACGGTCATCAATTTTTCCAATGTATTGCTGCAGTCATCGGTCAACTCATTCGGATCGATCGCAATGGCGGGCTATACCGCGGCAAACAATATATTCGGATTTTTATATGTATCGGTCAACTCGATCACGCAGGCATGTATGAGTTTTACCAGTCAGAATTATGGTGTGGGCAGACATAAACGTATGGATCGTGTGCTGTTAGACTGTCTGATCTTATCGGTGGTGGTTTCCGGTGTGCTTGGCGGCAGTGCCTATCTGTTTGGACCACAGCTTCTGACCATCTACACGAAAGATCCACAGGTGATCGCATGTGGCGTGGAGATTCTTTTGTATACGACCGTGACGTATTTCCTCTGTGGTATCATGGATCTGTTCCCGGGAGCACTTCGTGGGATGGGACATTCGGCTGTGCCGATGATCTTATCCGTGATCGGAACAGTCGGAATGAGAATTTTCTGGATTTATCTTATCTTTCCGGCTCACCGTTCGTTGTCCGTGTTATTTATCTCATATCCGGCATCCTGGATCTTTACGATCATCATGCAGGTCATCTGCTTCTTTCTGGTACGAAAAAAGGTACACAGAGATCATGGGTGGGATTAGTTTCAGACTAAAATAAAAATATTGAAAGCCTTGCAGTAAAGTGGGAGAGGACGGGCTTATGCGTAAGTCAGGCTGAGGCCGTAGAGAAGGTCTGGCAGGAAGTCTGGTTCGAAGTGGAAAAAGTAAATTTTTAAGCAACCCCAATGTTTAGAGTAAAAGGGAGAAAATAGATGGAAGAAAAACAGCATAAAAGACGGATCCATTATTCCGGCACACATCCGAAATCCTATCAGGAAAAATACAAAGAACATCAGCCGGAAAAATACGCAGATACGATCGAGAAAGTCATCAAAAAGGGAAGTACCCCAGCCGGCATGCACATCTCGATCATGGTACAGGAAATCTTGGATTTCTTACAGATCAGGCCGGGACAGAGAGGACTGGATGCAACGTTAGGCTATGGTGGGCACACCAGAGCCATGTTGGAAAAACTGCAGGGAAAGGGACACCTCTACGCACTGGATGTGGACCCGATCGAATCGGCAAAGACAAGGGAACGCCTTGCACAGGCAGGATATGGAGAGGACATTTTAACCGTAAAATTACTTAATTTTGCAAATATCGATCAGGTGGCAGCAGAGGCTGGCAAATTTGATTTTATGATGGCAGATCTCGGTGTCTCTTCGATGCAGATCGACAACCCGGAACGCGGATTTTCCTATAAGGTAGAGGGACCACTTGACCTGCGATTAAACCCGCAGAAGGGAGTCAGTGCGGCAGAGCGGTTAAAGGAAGTGACAAAGGAAGAATTTATCGGAATGCTGGTCGAAAACTCCGATGAGCCATACGCAGATGAGATCGCAGAAACAGTGATGGGCAAACTCTCCTCCGGGGAAAAGATAGAGACGACCGGGGCACTGCGACAGGCGATCGAGGAAGCACTTTCTTTTCTGCCGGAAAAAGAGCGGAAGGAAGCTGTCAAAAAATCCTGCCAGAGAACGTTTCAGGCGATCCGCATTGATGTAAACAGTGAGTTTGAAGTATTGTATGAATTTCTGGAAAAACTGCCGGATGTGCTGGCACCGGGCGGAAGAGTTGCAATCTTAACTTTCCATTCCGGGGAAGACCGGCTGGTAAAGAAATCCTTTAAGACCTTAAAAAAACAGGGCATTTATCAGGAGATATCAGAAGATGTCATCCGCCCGTCCAAAGAGGAATGTATCAAAAACCCACGCGCAAGATCGACCAAAATGCGCTGGGCAGTACGTGCGATGGAATAGGAAGAGGAAGAAAACATGATGTCACAGGCAAAAACCACAGATCTGACGAGGCGCACAGTGGTTTTCCGGGATCGGGATCTGGGCTGTAGTGTCGATCGGCTGGTTTTTAGCAGACGTGACAGGGGTTGTTATTCTGAAAAAGGATAGGTCATGAATCTGATATTTTAGGAAACAATCTTGTATATTCAAACTCCATTACAGGCTATAGTGTAAGAAAATGAAGCATGATGGGAAAGAAATGGAGTGTAGAATATGAGATATGGATATTTTGATGAGAAAAACAGAGAGTATGTGATCACCAGACCGGATACACCGGCACCATGGGTAAATTATCTTGGATCTCCTGAGTATGGAGCGATTATTTCCAATAATGCAGGTGGATACAGCTTTGCCAGATCTGGTGCAAATGGCAGGATTCTCCGTTATGTGTTCAATCAGTTTGATCAGCCGGGCAGATATATTTATATCAGGGACAATGAGAATGAGGACTACTGGTCAACCTCATGGCAGCCGGTTGGGAAAGATTTGAATTTATATAAGTGTGAGTGCCGTCATGGAACCGCATATACGAAAATGTTGGCGGATTACAGGGAAATACGTTCGGAAGTAAGCTATTATGTTCCACTGAAACAGTCCTATGAGGTGTGGAGGCTGCTTCTTACAAATTGTTCCGATCGGGAAAGAAACCTGAATGTTACAGGCTACGCGGAATTTACCAATAACAGCAATTATGAACAGGATCAGGTGAATCTGCAGTACTCGCAGTTCATTACACAGACGGTATTCTGTGAAAACCGTGTCAGACAGATGATACATGCGAACCTTGATAAGATTGAGAATGGAAGAGAAATAGACCATAAAATCGTTGAAAACCGTTTCTTTGGAATGGCAGGAGCAGAGGTTTCTTCCTGGTGTGGAGAAAAAGAAGCATTTCTCGGAAGATATCATGGGTATGGAAATCCGGTCGGAGTCATTGAAGGCGAGTTAAACGGAGAGGGAAATTATAATGAAAATGGCTGTGGAGCACTTACCACACGGGTTCATTTAAAACCGCAGGAGACAAAGGAGATCATTTTCCTTGTTGGAATGAAAGAGGATGAGGAAGCAGCCAGGATCGTTGCAAACTATAATGCGAAAACAGGAGTATGCCAAAAAGAACTGGAAGAACTGAGCGCATACTGGCATGGTTATCTTTCTCGCTTCCAGGTAAAAACACCGAGCGAAGAATTTAATACGATGATCAATACCTGGAATGCCTATAACTGCTTTATGACATTTATCTGGTCAAGAGCAGCATCTTTTACCTACTGTGGTCTGCGAAACGGATATGGATACCGGGATACGGTACAGGACATTCAGGGAGTGATCCATCTTGCACCGGAAATGGCAGTAGAAAAGATACGATTTATGTTATCCGCACAGGTGGACAATGGAGGAGGTCTTCCTCTGGTAAAATTTACGCATCATCCAGGGCATGAGGATACACCAGACGATGAATCTTATGTGCAGGAAACCGGTCATCCGGAGTATCGAGCAGATGATGCACTCTGGTTATTCCCTACGGTATATAAATACATCGCAGAAACCGGTGATCTGGCATTTATGGATGAAATTATTCCATTTGCGAACAAAGGAGAGGCTACCGTTTATGAGCATTTAAAACGGGCGATTTCATTTTCCATGGATCATCTTGGTGCGCACGGAATGCCAGCAGGTTTATACGCAGACTGGAATGATTGTCTCAGACTGGGCAAAAATGGCGAATCAACATTTGTTGCATTGCAGTTCTATTATGCGATGACGATATTAAAAAAATTTGCGGAAACCAAAAAAGATACGGAATATCTGTCCTGGCTTTCTCTAAAGCAGCATGAGCTGGAGAAACTGATACAGAAACTTTGCTGGGATGAGGATCGCTTTATCCGTGGATTTACAGAAGATGGAACGGTCATTGGAGGCAGAAATGATGAGGAAGCTAATCTGTGGCTCAATCCGCAAAGCTGGTCGGTCATCAGTGGACTGGCAAACGATACACAGGCAGAGTGTGTGTTGGAACAGGTGCAAAAAAGGCTGAATACAGAGTATGGAGCGGTTCTTATGGATCCGCCATATCATGCACATGCATTTGATGGTGCACTTGCGGTAATCTACAATGCTGGAACGAAAGAAAATGCAGGAATTTTTTCACAGTCGCAGGGATGGCTTATTTTAGCAGAAGCATTAATGGGGCATGGAGAGAGTGCGTTTCGGTATTTTATGGAAAATGCACCTGCGGCACAGAATGACAGGGCAGAGATCAGAAAACTGGAGCCATATTGCTATGGTCAGTTTACGGAGGGAAAAGCGAGTCCGAATTTTGGAAGGTCTCATGTGCACTGGCTGACTGGAACGGCATCAACCGTAATGGTTGGCTGCGTAGAGGGAATTCTCGGTATGCGCCCTGATTTTCAGGGACTCAGGATCGATCCATCCATACCAGAAGATTGGGAGACTTTTGAAATCGAGAAAGAGTTCAGAGGACATCACTTACATATTACTGTAAAGAATCCGGGACATGTTCAGTTCGGATGCAAGTGCCTTCTGGTAAATGGAGAGATGATGCAGGGCAATTATGTACCGGAAAAGGTACTGACCAGTCACACAGAGATTGAGTTGATAATGTCATAGGGACATGGATGGGGAAAGAAAATGAAACAGATTGAATTTTTGGATAAAAATGGAACATTTCGGATCAATAACCCTGAAAATTACAGTGGGCTCTATCTTCCGCTTGCAGGGGAAAGCGGATTGAAATCCAGTATCACACCATTGTCTGGTGGAGATAGCAAGACAGACCAGAACCATTTCCTGCTGGAACCGGTCAGCATTGAAAACCTGCACAATAACCGGAATACGAGAAATTTCTGGTGCAGGATAGAAGGAAAAGGCTGCTGGTCTGCATGTGGCTCTTCTGCTGTACAGGAAGCAGATCGGTTTACGCAGCAGCAGGAAGATACCATATTAGAGGCGGGATTCATGTGGCAGAGTGTATGCAGAACATCGGAAAAGTATGGAATGCAGTCAGAGATCACTTCCTTTGTTACGGTAGATGGAAATATAGAGATCATGCTTGTAAAACTTACTAACATCGGGGAAAAAGAAATTGAACTGACTCCGGTTGCTGCGATTCCTGTTTATGGAAGAAGTGCGGATAATATCCGGGATCATCGTCATGTGACATCATTGCTGCATCGTATCGATACCAGGGAATATGGCGTGGAAGTGACACCAGTACTTTCTTTTGACGAGCGTGGACATCAGAAGAATCATACCACTTATTTTGTATATGGGTCTGAGGAAGATGGCAGGGCTCCGCAGGAATTTTATCCTACGGTAGAACAGTTTATCGGAGAGGGAGGCAGTTATTTGAATCCGGAGGCAGTCCGGACAGAGAAGCGGGGGTTTCCTTCCGGAAGCAGAATACAGGGGAAAGAAGCAGTTGGAGGCATCCGTTTCCAGACTATGAAATTAAAACCGCAGGAGACAAAAAGTTATATTGTACTGGCGGGGCTGACAGAGAAGAAAGAACAGATTGAGAAACAAACGGCTGCGTACCGTACAAAAGAGCAGGTAGAGGATGCATTGTCTGAAGTAAAGGAACATTGGACCAAAAAGGTTAATGTAGATTTTGAAACGGGGGAGAAAGATGTTGACCAGTATTTAAAATGGATCTGCTTCCAACCGATTTTAAGAAGAATTTACGGCTGTTCTTTTTTGCCATACCATGATTATGGGAAAGGCGGACGTGGCTGGCGTGATTTATGGCAGGACTGTCTTGCACTTTTGATTATGGAACCGTCTGTTGTCCGCAAAATGATCGTAGATAATTATGGCGGAGTCAGAATGGATGGAACAAATGCCACGATCATCGGAAACGGACAGGGAGAGTTTATTGCAGACCGCAACAATATTACCCGCGTATGGATGGATCATGCATTCTGGCCGTTTGTGACAACCAGACTATATATTGACCAGACAGGAGATCTGTCTGTTTTACTGGAAAAGGTGCCATATTTTAAAGATTTACAGTCGAAGAGAGGCTGTGCACATGATGAAAAATGGGATAGCTCCTATGGAAACAAACAGCGAACAGAGGAAGAGGAAATTTATTTTGGAAGTGTCTTAGAGCATATTCTATTACAGAATTTATGTGCCTTTTATGATGTTGGGGAACACAATGAAATGCGTCTACATGGTGCGGACTGGAATGATGCTCTTGATATGGCATGGGAGAGAGGAGAAAGTGTAGCATTTACCTGTGCTTATGCAGGAAATTTGAAAGAAATTGCCGAATGTCTGCGGGAATTGGAGCAGGTAAATGGAATCAATAGAATAGAAATGGCAGAGGAGATGAAATACCTGTTTGCGGAAGGAGATGCACTCTATGAAAGTCCGGAGCAAAAGCAGAGACTTCTGTCAGAATATACGGATGCCTGCCTGCACAATATCAGTGGAAATACCATAATCCTTCCGGTTGAGCAGGTAGTAAAGAATCTGGAAGCAAAAGCAGAATGGATGATGCAGAATATTCGTGAGCATGAATGGATTGCAGCATCAAAAGAACTGGGCTGGTTTAATGGATACTATGACAATAATGGAAATCCGGTAGAGCGGTGCAGGGAAAATGATGTGCGGATGATGCTGACCGGGCAGGTTTTTGCGATTATGAGCGGTACTGCCAGTAAGGAACAGGTGGCAGCGATCAGCAAGAGTGCCGACACCTATCTTTTCGATGAGAAAGCAGGCGGATACCGTCTGAATACAGATTTTAAGGAAGAAAAATTTGATCTGGGGCGTATGTTTGGATTTGCATATGGAGAAAAGGAAAATGGTGCAGTATTCTCCCATATGGCGATCATGTATGCAAACGCATTGTATAAGAGAGGATTTGCAAGAGAAGGATATAAGGTACTTCACACCCTTTTAAATGCTGCAATGAAATTTGAAAACAGCAGAATGTATCCGGGACTGCCGGAATACTTTGATAATGAGGGACGGGGACTTTATGCGTACCTGACCGGTGCTGCAAGCTGGTATATGCTGACCATGATTACAGAGGTTTTTGGTGTCAGAGGAAAGCTTGGAGATATGGTCATCAAACCATCACTTATGCCGGAAGAATTTGATCCTGCCGGAAATGCGTCTGTGAAATTAGAATTTTCCGGAAAAAAATTTGAGATATGTTATCATAAGGAAAGGGGGCAGTCTGCGGAACCAAACAGAATAAAAAATGCAGTCTGTGATGGAACACTTCAACTCGAACAGCAGAAAACAGGAGGAGTGTTACTTAAAAAGAGTCAGATCAAACAACTGTCATCAGACAAATATCATAGAATAGAACTTACGTTGGATTAAAAAGAGAACCGGTGTCATACGAAAGTGTGGCACCGGTGTTTTGTTTTACCAGATCGATTTGTAATGCTGGTCACGATATTTTTTGGGAGTAAGTCCGGTATAAGTTTCAAAAACCTGGATAAAGTGGCTTTGTGAAGAAAAGGAGAGATAATTTGCAATATCGATAATCGGTTTATCGGAGTAACGCAAAAGATGTGTTGCCTGTTCAATTTTTTTCTCACGGATATAATCACTGATGGAAATACCGAGATTTTGTTTGAAAACGCGGGAAAGATAATTTTCCGAGAGTCCGGTGTATTCTGCAAGGGTGGCTATGGTAATCCGTTCTTTGATGTGACTGTAAATATAATCCACACACTGCATTACCGGTTTGGAAAGAATGGCACTTTTTTTCTGTAATACCATTTTACCGGTAAAGTCTTTTGCCATTTCATGATGTAAATCTGCAACCTGGCGGATGGTTGTACAGGAATCCATTTTCAGAATATAAAAATCGCTGAGACGATACGCCTGCTCTGGTTCAAGACCTCCGTCAATACAATAACGGGTCAGCATGGCGGCAGTGACAACAAAATGATATTTAATATTACTTAAAGGATTACGTGAAAGGATGCCTGCGCCAGTCAGGTCGATAAAAGCGTCTTCCCTGCAGTTTGCAATGACTGCTTCCATATCTCCGGCACGCACTGCATTATAAAAAGAATATTCAATATCCGGAGAGCGGTGCATGGTTTCCAGTTCGCTGTTTAACAGCTCCGTATGATACCATTCTTTTGAAAATCCCATGGCTTTTTTCCTTTCTTTTTTGGAATATGTTTATTATGACATGAATCTGACATTTTTTCAATTTATTTAGTATAATGCGTTGATGAGATAGCGTATGATATCACTTGTAAACAAAGTCTGAGCAAGCCTTAAAGGAAAAGCTTGAGAGAAAATCAGATGAAAAATCAGGGAGGAAATGTGAAATGAAACGAAGAATTGTAAGTATGATGCTGACAGTCGCAATGGGGGCCACACTGCTTGCAGGATGTGGAAATTCAGCAGGGGAAAATAACGCAGCAGATGCAGCTGGAACAGCAGGAACAGAAAGTGCACAAGCCAATACAGCTGTTTCCGGTGAGGAAGGAAGTGTGATCAATATCTATTCCTGGAACGATGAATTCCGTGAGCGTCTGGAGGCAGTTTATCCGGAGGTAGAATCGACATCCAGTGATGGAACTGTGACAAAATTAAAAGATGGAACAGAAATCCACTGGATCATCAATCCAAATCAGGATGGTGTTTATCAGCAGAAACTGGATGAGGCACTTATGAACCAGGCAACGGCAGCAGATGATGATAAAGTGGATATTTTCTTATCAGAGACAGATTATGTATTTAAATATACAGATAAAGATGCAAATGTAGCAATGCCATTGACTGATCTTGGAATTGATCCGGAGAAAGAACTTGCAGATCAGTATGATTTTACCAGAACAACCGCATCTGATTCGGATGGAGTGCAGAGAGGCTCTACCTGGCAGTGCTGTCCGGGATTATTAGTATACAGACGTGACATTGCAACGGATGTATTTGGAACAGATGATCCGGAAGCAGTGGGAGAGAAAGTAAAAGACTGGGATACGATTAAACAGACAGCAGAGGAACTGAAAGCAAAAGGTTACTATACATTTTCTTCCTATGCCGACACTTTCCGCTTATATGGAAACAGCATCAGCGAATCGTGGGTACAGCCGGGATCTTCTACTTTAAAAGTAGATCAGAAGATCATGGATTGGGTAAATGATTCCAAAGACTGGTTAGATGCTGGTTATGTAGATGCCAACATCAAAGGACAGTGGAACGATGACTGGAACAAGGCAATGGGCTCTCAGTCCAAAGTATTTGCATTCTTATTCCCGGCATGGGGAATTGACTTTACACTTAGTCCGAACTGGGATGGAGAAGAAGGAAGCTGGGCAGTTACAAACCCACCACAGGAATATAACTGGGGCGGTTCTTATATTCATGCGGCTGTAGGTACGGATAATGCACAGCATGCAAAAGACATTATCCTTGCAATGACAGCAAATAAAGACAATCTGCTTAGTATTTCAAAGAATTATTCAGATTTTACAAATACCAAATCAGGAATGCAGGAAGCTGCAGACGATGATGCTACATACGCATCTGACTTCCTCGGAGGACAGAATCCATTCACTTACTTTGCACCAGTTGCAGAAAATATCCAGATTGCACCACTCTCCGCATATGACCAGGGATGTGTAGAGCTGATCCAGAATTCTTTCAGCGATTATCTGCAGGGAAATGTAGAGTATGACAAAGCAAAAGAAAACTTTGAAACAGCAATCAAAGAACGTTATCCGGACATTACAGAGGTTGTATGGCCAGAATAAGGGAAAAAGGCTGCGGAGCATGATATGCTCCGCAAAGCCACCTTTTTAGAAAGGACAAACGATTATGAGAAAAAAGAAAAAGACCGTCAGCTATGCAAAGTGGGGATATGTATTTATTCTTCCATTTTTCATTACATATTTTATTTTCTCTTTGATCCCGCTGGCGGATACAGTCAGATTTAGTTTTTTTGAATATTATCGTTCCGGGATCAAAGAAGTCGGACCGAATTTTATTGGAATAGAAAATTATGTGAGCCTGTTAAAATCAGATATGCTTACTTATGGAATAAATACTCTGATCTTGTGGATCATTGGTTTTATACCACAGATCGTTGTTGCACTTGTACTGGCAAGCTGGTTTACGGATACACGTTTGAAGATCAGACATAAACAATTCTTTAAAGTTGTAATATATCTGCCAAACCTGATCATGGCATCCGCATTTGCTCTGCTGTTTTTTACGTTGTTTTCAACAAGTGGCCCGGTCAATTCTATTTTACTTTCGACGGGACTGATAAAAGCACCAATTGATTTTATGGGAACTGTGTTTGGAACCCGATCATTGATTGGCTTCATGAACTTTTTGATGTGGTTTGGGAATACTACAATCATGCTGATCGCAGCAATCAATGGCATCAGCATGGAAATCTTTGAAGCGTGTGATCTGGATGGATGTAACCATATTCAGCGGTTTTTCTATATTACACTTCCGATGATACGTCCGATCCTGGCATATACCCTGATCACTTCCATCATCGGCGGACTGCAGATGTTTGATGTACCGCAGATTTTGACCAACGGACAGGGAAATCCGGATCGTACTTCGATGACGCTTATTATGTTCTTAAATAACCATTTAAAGAGCAAGAACTATGGTATGGCAGGAGCTTTATCTGTGTATCTGTTCATTATCAGTGCTATTTTATGTTTTATTGTGTATCGTATGACAAATGATAATGATCCGGATGGATCAAAAGCCGCAGCGAAAAAAGAGAGAAGAAGGAGGTAGAAAAGAATGAAAACGAAGTCAGAAAAACGGATTCGCAGTATTTTTGCGCATATTGTACTTGTGGTTTTAGCCTTTTTATGTCTGTTCTTCTTCTATATTCTGATTATAAATGCGACACGTTCCCATGCAGATCTGCAGAAAGGATTTTCTGCACTCCCTGGAGGTCATTTCCTTGACAATCTGAAAAATGTCGCAAATGATGGCAGTTTCCCAATGTTCCGTGGAATTTTGAACAGTCTCATTATTTCAGCCAGCAGTGCTGCAATCTGTACTTATTTTTCGTCTTTAACGGCATATGGATTATATGCATATCAGTTTAAACTGAGAAAGGTGGCATTTACTTTTATCATGGCAATCCTTGTTATGCCGACACAGGTTACTGCAATGGGATTTTTAAGGCTGATCACGAAAATGGGAATGTATGACAGCTGGCTGCCACTGATCGTTCCATCTATTGCATCACCAGCGGTATTCTATTTTATGTATAGTTATCTGCAGTCATCCCTTCCATTATCTTTAGTGGAGGCGGCGAGAATTGATGGTTCCGGGGAATTTAAGACCTTTAACCGCATTGTGATCCCAATCATGAAACCGGCAATCGCAGTACAGGCGATCTTTACTTTTGTTGGTTCGTGGAATAATTATTTTGTTCCGGCGCTGATCATACAGTCTAAGAATAAGATGACCGTTCCAATTTTAATTGCGACTCTGCGAGGTGCAGACTATATGAATTTTGATATGGGAAAAATTTATATGATGATTGCAGTTGCAATTATTCCAATTATCGTTATATATCTGTTCTTATCTAAATATATAATTGCAGGTGTTACGTTAGGCGGGGTAAAAGAATAGAGGCTGAAATAGAAAAGAAAAC
>URUD01000042.1 GCA_900550935.1 uncultured Roseburia sp. | reverse complement strand
AGAACCTGTCGGAACGGTCTCCACCTGCATGTGCGCACTGGTATCTCCCAGCTTCATCACTGCACCCTTGCCATACTGCTTCTCTATCTGTCCAAGCGCTGCATCCAGCGCCTTTAATTTCTCTTCTTTTCTGTCTTCCTTTGCCATACTCTTCTCCTTTTACAATGAAAACTCTTGTTCGAACTTATGTTCGTTTCTTAAGATAATACTAGTATATTTTTTCCAAAATGTCAACTGATTTTGCCTGCAGAAATGCAGGCGACAGAAATGTCGTCAGACATGAACGATAAAAAATACCGAACAGAACGGGTCATCAGAAACGATCTGCTGTAAGCATAGCATGAAATAGCTGCCCGCGCAATCGTGAATATGCACAAACAGTTCAGCCGTGCGTTTTGTGCGGGCAGATTCCATGCTCGCATGAGAATCTGCCCACAAGAAACCACGAAGGGAGCGCCATTTTATGAGCAAAAGGAGCTGCAAAGCAGCGAAAAGCATCGAAGATGCGATTCATGACAATAGAATGTTCGCGGAGTGTGCATTCTATTGTTATTCCAGATTCAGATGTTTTTGTAAGATAACCCGGCATACGATATAGTAGACGATGCAGAAGCAGAGTGACCAGATCAGAGAAATGATCAGGGTATTACTTAAAAATTCCGGCGGCATGGTTGCGGTGCTATTTTCAGTATCGATAAACAGAAAATGGAAGTTGCCTGCCAGTGTAAAGATAGAAGAGGTGATCTGTTCTACAAAATACAGAATAACACCCGCAATCACAGAGGCGGCCGCTTTGCTTTTGGAAAAAAGCTGTCCGATACAGCTGCTTGTGCATACCATTAAAATAAAGACAAGGCAGGACAGTAACATGTAAAACGGAAGCAGTCCAAAGAAGAAAGCACCCATTGACATTCCCATCGCTGCCTCAAATTCTGCGGCGACTTCGGTAAAAGCGGAATAGTCAACATGTAAGATCGCGCCCTGTGTGCCAGCCCAGACAAATAGGAAGATGGACAGAACCAAAAGTGCCATTGAGCAGAGCAGCCAGACCAGTGAAACACCGAGCTTTACATGGAACACAGTCGATGTCTTTACCGGCAGGGTGTGGGTAAGATAACCCTGACTGGAAAACATGGTTTTATAAAAATGCATGGCGATATATACATAGGTTACAATAAATAAAGCAAAAATCGAAAGCATGTAAAAAATCATCAGAACAACCAGTAAGATCTCAGAAAAATCTGAAACTTGTACTGCACGCGTGTTAGCATTGAGCACGATGGTGCCGATCAGTGTGACAACTGCAAACAGTGCATAGAGTAACAGCATCAGTTTTGCGGTGTCTTTAAATTCGTGTTTGATCAATTTTCCTAACATTTGAATACCTCCCGAAACAGTGCGTCAATGGATTTTCCCTCTTTTTCCCGGATATCATCCACGGAAGAAGAAAGACAGACCTGTCCGTTTTTGATAAAGATGACTTCATCTAAAATGTTTTCGATATCTGCGATCAGATGGGTCGAGATTAAAATAGAAGCATCCGGGTCATAGTTTGAGAGAATGATATCTAAGATATAGTCTCTGGCAGCAGGATCAACACCAGCGATCGGCTCATCCAGGATATAGAGATCAGCGCGGCGGCTCATGACTAAAATGAGCTGTACCTTCTCTTTGGTACCCTTTGACATCGTTTTAAGACGATCGGAAGGATTGATCTGCAGTTTTTCCAGCATATCATAAGCCCGGTTCTCGTCAAAGTCATCAAAGAAATCTTTAAAATAGGAAATGACATCGGAAACCCGCTGGTTCATGTTCAGGTAGGTGTGGTCAGGCAGATAGGAAATGTGTTTTTTGCTCTCTACACCGATCGGATTTCCTTTATAATAAAGTGTTCCAGAGGTGGGAGTTAACAGACCATTTAACATCTTGATCAAGGTCGTTTTTCCACTTCCGTTCGGTCCTAAAAGTCCAATGATATGACCGCCTTCTATGGAAAAGCTGATGTGGTCGACAGCAGTTTTCTTGCCATAGTTTTTGGTCAGGTCTTTCGCTTCAATTAACGTGTTCATAACTGTTCCCCTTTCAAATGGTGTTCTGGATCAAAGCAAGGATCTCTTCCTTTGAAAAACCGAGTTTTTGCATTAAATCGATAAATTCTGTAATTTTTTCTTTTGCAAAATCCTTTTTTAATTCATCAATCAATTCAGTGTCCTCCGTAATAAAACGTCCAGCCGTCCGCTGGGTGTAAACAAGTCCGGTTCGTTCGAGTTCGGAAAAAGCCTTTTGCATCGTGTTTGGATTGACAGAAGCTTCGCTGGCAAGATCACGAACAGAAGGGAGTTTGTCTCCCGGTTTGTATTTCCCTGATATAATGTCGGTCTGTATGCGCTCTACAATCTGCAGGAAAATCGGTCGGTCGGAATTAAGATTCCATGGCATATCATCACCTCAATTCATTTTGTATTAATTGAATAATACAATGATACAAAAGAAATGTCAAGCACGAATTGTAAGATTTGTGACACAAAAATGTCATTTCGTTACAAAAAATGAAATATCCACAAAAATTGCCGATATACAAGGTAAAAGGAATAAAAAAGCTAAGGATGGCGTCAGATTTCAAGGAGTAGAGATACGGGAAAACTGACGCTATTTTTCTGCGAATGGGGAGGAAATTGAGTGTTTGAGATAGCAGTTTGTGAGGCACAGGACACAGTACGCGATCGTCTGCAGACGTGGGTGAAAGAGGAATGTGCCTCCTGCAGCAGGATTGCTTTTTTTACGAAAGCGGAAGAATTACTGGAAACAGAAAAGCATTTTGATATCCTTTTTCTGGCAATGGACGGGCAGAAAGAAGAAAGTTTAAAGATTGCAGAGCATATGGGCAAAGCGTGGGGAACCAGAGTCATCTTTATGAGTGAGAGCAAAGATGATGTGTTCGACGTATTTGATGTCGAGGCGTTTTATTACCTGTTAAAGCCCTTAGAAGAAGAAAAGACCAAAGAGGTGCTGCATCGCGCCATTACGAAGACAAAGGACAGAAAAGACAAAGAGCCTTTGATCGTGCGTGTGGAGCGCAACTATTATCATATTCCAAAGGATAAGATATGGTATATTGAAAATCTGGGCAGGAAGGTGGTGCTTCATATGAAAAACCGTGAGATCACCTATTATGCCAAAATGAATGAGTTAGAGGAGGTGCTGGGAAGTCATTTCTTTCGCTGCCACAGAGGCTATTTTGTCAATTTTGCTGCAGTGAAAAGTTATGGATCAGGAAGTATTCTGTTAAAAAACGGGGAGAGCATTTTAATGGCGAAGCAAAAGTATAATGAATTTGCATCTGCGTATGCGGACTATTTGCGAGCCTGTTAAAAACAAGCAAAAAAGATGGGAGATATGAGTATGAAAATTCCAAACAAGATTTACACATCAATCTATAAGGCAAGAACAGCACGGATTGCAAAACAGAAGACGTTAAGCAGTAGAATGAAAACAACGACGACGGCAAAAGGCAGTGCGTCTAAGACTTCGGGTGCGACAAGGGCACAGTCCTATCTGAACCAGCTGACCGGAAAGAATAACAGCAGTGTCATTGAAAAACTGGCACAGAACAGCAGTGACCAGCTTTTCTATTCCAGGATGCAGACCGCGGCAGGACAGGTAAAGAGCAGTGCGGAAAAACTGTTAAAAACCGGGGAAAACTCTATTTTTGAGCAGGAAGATGCTGCAAAGGCAAAGGAGCAGGCAACCGAAGAGATTAAAAATTTTGTCAATGATTACAATATTATGATGGGCAGGCTAAACAGTTCTTCGGATAATACCGATACTACTTACAGGAAAAAATTACAGGATATCGCCACTGCAGGCAAAAAAGAACTGGAAAAGGTGGGGATCACCATTGGAAAGAACGGCACGCTTTCACTGGATGATAAGAAGTTAAAAGAGGCAGAACTTGCCGATGAGAAATCACTGTTTTATACCAAGGGCTGTCTGGGCGAGAAAGTGAAGACGGTAAGTGACCTGGTATATAAACATGCAAAAGAAAAGGTGCAGACGTTAGAGAAGGAAAGCTATTCTCTGAGTGCAAATTACACACGCTATGGAACTTCTGCAAATCAGAGCACAAGGGGCTATTATAACAGTAAGGCATAGCGGATGACTGCGGCAGAAAGGGATGCGTGGCAGGCAGATGTATGTAGATGAGGTAAAACGGGTACACAGAGTATCAACCAGAAAAGATAAATTCCGTGAGCGCGAGCGGTACCGCAGAAGCTTCTGGGGAACGGTGTTTTTAGAGCTTGTTTTAGAAAAAATGAGCGAGGAAGAATTTGATTTTGAAGAGGAAGATGAGAGAAAGCCGGAGAAGAGACGACCGGTAAAAAGACGTCCTGCTCTGTCAGCCCAGCCACAAAGTGTTTCATTCCAGCTGGAGAAGGGAACGGGAAAACGAAAGTTTCACTGGGAACTTCCCAAACGGAAGGAAGAGAGCTTTTTGGAATGCGAGCGGGTACTGTTTTGGGCATCAGGTGATTTTTTGGAGATCGCGGCACGACCGGAGCGTTTTTTAGAACATTCTGAAAATTATGGTGAGCTGGTTTCGTTTATGCGTCAGATCGGCGTGGTTGCGACGAACCAGCTTTTTTTGGAGAGCAATGAGATCCTGCGCAAATATTATGACGGAGCAGTGCAAAAATTTTATGTGGAACGGGCTTTTTATCGTTATTGCAGGGAAAAGATAAAGGGAAAGGAAGATTCTCCTTTTTTTATCTATGATACGCTGACGGAGACATACGAGTATTTTTTGCATGCCAATGTCCAGAATGCGGTCCGTTGCAATAATGAAGAGGGAAAACATTTTGCCATGCAGAGTGGAATCTCCTGGGCAGGGAGCAGCTATTACCATGCAAAATATTATTATAAGGCACTGGAAATGGAAGAACTGTTTGAGAAAATTTGCACGGAGCTGGCAGAGAAGTATGACACGGATGTGCCGGATTTTGCAGTGTTAAAAGAAGAAAACCAGTTCCAGATGGACGGAGGACTGACCTTCCATGGGGCGTGGGTATGGGCGCAGAGCCAGAATAATTACCCGGCAGCGGAATACGGACTGCGTGTGATGGAGGCAAAACCGCCGGAGGGCTTTCTTTATTTTTACCGGGATTATTTTAATGATGGACAGTATCGGACATTTGAGACATTAAAGACGAAGATTTGGGAGATGCTGGCACAGAATCCGGCAGATGAGAGAGAGTTTTACACCTTTACGGTGGAAGAAAAAGAATATCACAACGGACTCAGCTATCTATTAGAACAAAAAATCAGCAAGGAAAACTGGGAGTTCCTTGCTAATTTCAGGCTGCACCGGACAGCGGGATGTATGGAGATCCTGTGTGGTTGAGCGATCACTGTTCCTGTAACAGGCAGTGGAGCAACCGGTCATTGTCTTCCGGTTTCATAATGCAGAACCGGATGTATTTGTTGTCCAGGAATGGGAACGTAGAACAGTCACGGATCATCATTTTTTCCCGGATGGCACGGTCAAATAAGTCCTGCGAAGTCACGGTCTCACTTAAGATACGCACCAGCATGAAGTTGCCGCTTGGCTCATATACTTTATAGGCAGGATGTTTTTTTAGAATGTCATAGATCCTTGCGCACTCGGAAGAGATCAGGGATTTCGTTTCCTCAATGTATGCGGTATCGGTGAACATTGTTTCTCCGGCAACCACGGCAAGGGAGTTGATGGTCCATGGATTTTTCCTTGTGTTGATCGCTTTGATCAGATCACGGTTTCCGGTGATGGCATAGCCAAGGCGCAGACCCGGTGCGGCAAAGAACTTGGATGTTCCTCGCAGGATGACGATGTTGTTGTAATAATTTGTCAGAGGAACGGCAGAGATCTCATTTTTATTATCTGCGAACTCAACGTAAGTCTCATCGACCATAACGTAGATATCATACTGTTTGCAGGCATCTAAGATATGGCGCATCTCATCTCTGCGGATGCAGGAAGAGGTCGGGTTGTTCGGGTTGCAGATGACGAGAAGGTCGATGCTCTCGTTTAAGTGTGTGAGGAAATCCTCAACGTTTAATCTGAAATTGTCGCTTTCCCGCAGTGGATAGTAGAGGGTTGTCCCGCCACCCAGTGCGATCTCACGTTCGTATTCGGAATAGGTTGGCCCAATGACAAGCGCTTTTTTCGGGTGTTCGATCTGGATGAACAGCGAGATCAGCTCGGTAGAACCATTTCCAACGATGACATTTTCGTATTCGGTCTCACAGTAGGATGCGATACATTTGCGGAGTGAGGTATATTCCCGGTCCGGGTAAGTGGTGATCACATCGATCTGCTCGGAGAGAGCGGTCCGGAGTTTTGGAGATACTCCAAGAGGATTGACGTTGGCAGAAAAGCTGACAATCTCCTCTTTTTTTATGCCGTAGATCTCTTCTATTTTTTCTAAATCGCTTCCATGAAAATGGTCTTTGTGTTTTATCATTGCGCACTCCTTAAAATTAGTTTATAATCTATTATGATATTATAGTCGATGCTTGGAAAAAAGCAATAATAAAGATAAAAAAGCGGGGGTCATTTTGCGCAGACGGATACAGCAGCTAGCAAGGGGAAAATTTGAATACAGTAAGCCGTCATTGACACTTCAGACAGATAAGATCGAAATTGAGGTAGTAGAGGAGCGGGATGTGGAAGGTGATTTTGTCATCACCAGCGCAAACCACGAACCGATGCGTGGTGTTGTTTATTCTTCCAATCCCAGAATGGAATGTCTGACACCTCAGTTTGAAGGCGAAGAAGTAAGGATACGGTATCAATTTCATAGCAATGGATTAGTCGAAGGGGATATTCAAAAAGGTGAATTTTGCATTGTCATCAACCAGGGAGAATATAACCTTTCTTTTGTTGTGTCGGTAACCAGGCTCTATGCGGAGACATCCATCGGAAAGATCAGTTCCTTAAACGATTTTGTAAGGCTTGCAGAGGAACGGCCACAGGAAGCATACCGCCTGTTTTATTCAGGACATTTCAAAAACATCCTGAAAAAAGATGAGACAAAGGAAGCACTTCTCTATCAGGGATTTTCATCCGGCGTACAGAGCAGACAAAAGATCGAAGAGTTTCTGGTCTCCTGTCATAAAAAACCGAGAGTAACGCTTACCCTGCCGGTGGAAGAGGCGGCGTTTTACGGAGTTACCTCTGACCGCAGGGAGATGGTGGAACTGCACAAAGGTCATGCCGGATATGTGGATATCCGCGTGACATCCGATGCAGACTTTTTACATCCGGAAAAGACACATTTAAGTGAAGAAGACTTTATCGGAAGTGTCTGCCAGGTGGCATATTACATAGAAGAGGCGGCACTGCATGCCGGCAAGAATTATGCCAGATTACGGTTTGAAACACCGACACAGGCACTGGAATTTCGCATCTGTGCAATGCGGCAGCAGGAAGAGGCTGAGGCAGATACGGCAAGACTCGATGAGAAAAAAAGCCGAGTCGAACTGTTAAAATTATACCTTGATTATCGTCTGAAACGGATCGTGACCGGTGTCTGGGCAAGAGAATCCGGAAAACTGTTAGACCATCTGTCTGTTTTAAGACCGGATGAGGCGATGTATCCGCTGATGAAGGCACAGACGCTGATCATGAACCGGCAGAAACAGGAAGCCGACTGGATCTTAGAGGATTTCAAACGGGAGTGGCTGGATAAAAACGCACCGGAGTGGGGCTATTATCTGTACTTAAATACCCTGCGGGAGCGGGAACCTGCCTATGTGGACCGGCTGACGGAAGAGATCGAGCAGATCTTCCGCAAACATCCGGATTCTTCTCTGTTGTTCTGGATCTTACTGTTTTTGCGGGAAGAATACTGTGCGGACAGTGCAAAACGGCTTTCTGCCATCCGGGAGTGGATGAAACAGAACAAGAGCCCGTATTTTTATTTAGAGGCATATTATCTGTTCTGGCAGGAACCATACCTGCTTGCAGAACTGGGAGAGTTCGAACTGTCGGTGCTGCACTGGGCGGCAAAACAGAAGGTCATGACGAAGGAACTTGGTGTACAGGTCATAAGCATGCTTTCTGCAAAAAAAGAATTTTCAAAACTTCTGTACCATATCTTAGAGCAGTGCTATGAGGTAAGCCCGGAGGAAGAGATCTTATCTGCAATCTGCGGGTATCTGATCAAAAGCCAGTGTTTTACACCGTCCTATCATAAATGGTACGAGCAGGCGATCGCAGCCAATCTGCGGATCACGGGACTGTATGAAGCATATCTGATGTCACTGGATGAGCGGGAGATCACGGATATTCCAAAGGTTGTGCAGTTGTATTTTCTCTATGATAACAGCCTGCCGTATCAGAAAAAGGCAGTATTATATGTCAATATCATTGCTGCAAAGGAGAAGCGGCCGGAAGTTTATCAGAAATACAGAAGAAATATGGAACAGTTTGCCATGGAGCAGATCGAGGCAGAGCATATCAATGACAATCTGGCGATCATTTACACGGAAGTACTGGGAGATGGCATTTTTAATGAGGAGATCTCCGGGCATTTTGCAAAGCTGCTGTTTACCCATAAGATCAGCACCTTTAAAAATGGCATCGTAAAGGCATATGTCTGTCAGAAGGCATTGCAGCAGCCTCTCATGGCTCCGGTAACGGGCAATGCTGCCTATCTGCAAATCTGTACCGGAACCTATTGTCTGTTATTTGAAGACAGTTATGGAAATCTGTTTTGTGAAAGTGTTCCGGTCACGGATGAGGCGTTGTTAGAGCCGGAACGCTATATCAGATCTTGCATTCATACGGCACCGGGAGAACTGCCCTATATGCTGTATCAGATGCAGGATAAGACTTCCTATGATGCGTTTACAGAGGAAGATACCAGATGCTTTCTTCCGCTTCTTGCATCAAAGCAGGTTTCTGCATCGTATAAGGCGGCACTTCAGCCAAAGATGATCCGGTATTATCTGAAACGGGATTACAGCACGCTGACCGGAAAATATCTGTTAGAACTTGACTATGGGATCGCAACAGCGGAGGGCAGACGTTTCCTGATCGAGGCGTTGGTCGAGGAACATCTGTATGAAAAGGCATATGCCCTGGTGCAGCAGTACGGATATGATTATCTGGGAAATGCCGCAAAAGTGGCTCTGTGCAGCTATGCGGTCGAAACCGCGGGCTATGAGGAAGACGATTTCCTGCTTGGGTTTGCAGCGACGGCATTTTTAAATGGAAAATACAATGATGTCATGCTGATCTACCTGTGCAAGTATTACAACGGACCGACAAAGCAGATGGCGGAGCTGTGGAAAGCGGCAGGTGCGTTTGAGATCGATACGTTTGATCTGGAAGAGCGGATTTTAACCCAGATGCTTTATACAACGGACTATGTTCCGGACATTCAGGAAATTTATGACAGCTACAGCATGGGTGGCGGAAGAAAACTGGTCTGCATCGCATATCTGTCCTACTTTGCGCATGCGTATTTTACCAAAGATGCCGTTGTGCCGGAGCAGGTGTTTGCGCAGATCAGAAAGTATTACCGCGAAGGTGAGAGTTTAAACGATGCCTGTCTGCTCGGACTTTTAAAATACCTTGCAGAAAAGGAACAGAGGAGCAGGGAAGAAACCGATCTTGCAGACGAACTGTTGGAATACTACACTGCGAAAAACTGTTATTTTTCCTTCTATCGTAAATTTGAAAAGAAACTGATCTTAAAATATCATCTGTATGATAAGTTTTTCGTGGAGTATCACGCCAGACCAAAGAGCCGGGTGGTCATCCATTACAGTTTTGACGGCACGACCTATCAGGATGAAGAGATGAAAGAACAGTACGATGGTATCTACAGCAAGGAATTTATCCTCTTCTTTGGCGATACGGTGCAGTATTACATGGCGGAGGAATCAGAGGGAGAGACCAAGGTGACAGAGAGCGACTGCCTAAGCAATCAGAGTATCACCGAAAATGCGAAGGGAAGCCGGTATGAACGGTTAAATGAAATGCTGTTCCAGGAGACACTGGAAGAGCATGATAATTTAAAAAGAGAACTGAAAAATTACTACGGAATGAAACGCGTAACAGAGGAGGCATTTGGTCTGCTGTGATGGAACATAACTATTATCTTGGCATCGATCTGGATGACGAGAATGCAATCGTGAGCTTTTTCCAACTGAATAATAAGGAGCCGGAGACGGTAAGCCCGGTTGCAGGAAGTGAGATTTTCCAGATCCCGGTAGCGGTGGCCAAAAAGAAGGGCATCGGACAGTGGTTCGTGGGAGAAGAGGCGCGGAAACTTGCATTGCAGCAGAGTGAAAGCGAAGTAACACATCTGTTGGAGCGGGCACTTGCTGATGAGACCGTCTATGTGGAAAACGAGGCCTATCCGGCAAAACAGTTACTGACACTTTATCTTCGCAAGCTGATCTATATGGCAGCAGGACTGGGCAATCCCATGCAGCCGGATAAACTGGTCATTACCCTGGAGCGGCTTTCAAGGGAAAAGACGGAGCTGTTTCTTGGGATGGCAGAGGCACTTGGTATGAGCGGAGAACAGATCATGCTGCTCGACAGACAGGAGAGCTTTTATTATTTCATTTATAATCAGAAAGAGGAGTTGTGGCTGCATGATATCTGCCTGTTTGATTACCGGGGAAAAGAGATCCGATGTCACAGGGCAGAGCGTAATCCACGTACCGTACCGCAGGTCGTCAGCATGTCAGAGGACATAAGGACCATAGATGAAAATAACCGGGATGAGACATTTCTTAAGATCGCACAGACCCAGTTTGAAGGGCATGTGATCTCATCGGTCTATCTGGTCGGGGACGGCTTTGAAGGCGGCTGGATGAAGAGCTCCCTTTCCTATATCTGCAAGGGCAGAAGGGCTTTTATGGGTAAAAACCTATATTCCAAGGGAGCCTGTTATGCCGCAGCGATACGGGACGGGCAGAGAACATGGGATTTTGTCTACATGGGTGACAATGAGATGAAAGTCAATGTCAGCTTAAAGGTTCTAAACCAAGGAAAAACAGAGTTTTATACATTGATCAGTGCCGGCGACAACTGGTACGAGACGGTCGGGGAATGTGAAGTGATCTTAGATGAACTGCCGGAGATCGCATTCTGGCTACAGGCACCCAGAAGCAGAGAGGCAAAGGTGGAAAAGGTAGAACTTTCCGATCTGCCGAAAAGACCGAAAAAGACGACACGCATCCGGATCACGGCAAAACCGCTGTCAGATACCAAGGTGCAGATCAAAATGAAAGATATGGGCTTTGGCGAGCTGTTTTTAAGTTCGGATAAAAGCTGGGAGTATATCATGGAATTTTAGTCCAAATGAGAAAGGAAAGGCAGGGAGATTACTTGGGTGAGCTGATTTTGTGCAGGCAGCAGATCGCGGCTATGCCTTATTATATTGAAACAATTTCATTAAACGTATACTCTCTTGAAGAACTGAGCTACTATGTAGAACACAACCTTTATCTGATCGGACCGGATTTCATGGACGAAGAGCTGTGTGAATGGGTTGAGGTGGAATTAAAATTAAAAGAGACCGCAGATCAGCTTCGGGAGATCCGGGAGACTCAGGGAACGTTGTCAGAATTTGTGCTCTGCCTGTTACGGGCAAGCGATTACTGTGACGTACAGACGCTTTCCCATATCAGACAGGTCTTACAGGAAATGGAGCACAAGACCGATTTTGAGTGTGGCAAGATCCGTGCAGACCGTTACATGGAAAATAAGAAATATATCTGTGCCATTGAGGAGTACAGAAAGGTACTCCGGATGGAAGAAGAGGATACAGTTCTTATTGGAAATGTCTGGCACAATCTTGGAACCGCCTACAGCAGACTGTTCTTTTTTGAAAAGGCGGCAGCATGTTACTATAATGCCTACGAAAAAAATCAGGACAAACGTTCGTTGGAGGCGTGTCTGATGACCTATCGCTGTATGAAAGATGAGCGTGGCTTTAAGCGGAAGGCGGCAGCTGCTTTCTTAAGTGAGGAAGAGACGGCAGGGATCGCAAGTCAGCTGACTGCCTACAGCCAGATGGGGGAGATACGGGAGTTTGAGGAAGAGATCGATGAAGCCGCAAAAACACCGGAAGAATTTTGCAAAAAGGCACAGGGGTTGTTAGAGCAATGGAAAGTAGAATATCGAAAAAACTGTAAGGGATGATGAAAATGCGTTTTTGGGAAAAGTGGAAAAAAAAGAAGAAGGATCAGGACACGTTTGAAGCAAAATTTGAAGAGCTGGATGCAACCGTGCTGACCGAAAAAGATTATAAAAACGGAACAAAAGTAGAACAGTATGTGGTAGAACGCTTAGAGCAGATGATCGACATCACAAAAGAAATTGAGGATGAGAAAGCAGAGTATCGCATGGTAACAGCGTATCTGAATGATATCCACACGATCGAAGAACTGCCGGAAGAGGTGCGCAAGCAGATCGATGAAACGGCAACCAATATCGTACAGCTTGATTCGGCGAGAAACGGATTTTTAAATTCGGCAAAGAAACTGACCGATGCGCAGTTTTCCCAGCTTGCAAGGGAGGAAAAGGAGATACCGGATGCGATCAGACGGCTGGCCTCCAATGAAGCATATCAGGATATGCTGTGCAAGGATATGAAATATCTGGAGCGTGAAAAATCCAGATTTCAGTTACATAAGGAATATCTGACCAGCCAGCAGCATACATTAAGACGCCTTTTGTATGTTCTGATGGGACTTACAGTGGCAGCGTTTATCGTACTGTTTGCCCTGCAGGAAGTCTTAAAAGTCAATATGTATTATGGATATGCGATCACGCTGTTTGTGGCAGTGGTCAGCATCTGTGTCACATCATTAAAGATCAGCAGGAACAACACCGAGATCCATGTGTCGGAGCGCAGCATCAATCGTGCGATCACATTGCTCAACAAGGTAAAATTCAAGTATGTCAACATCACAAATGCGATCGATTATGCCTGTGAAAAATATCATGTAAAGCGTTCTGCCGAGTTGAACCAGATGTGGGAAGATTACATGGAAGCGGTAAAAGAACGTGAAAAATATCAAAAGACCAGCGAGGATCTGGATTATTTCAACGGAAGACTGGTCCGCTTATTAAAGAATTACCAGTTATCGGATGCACAGATCTGGACAACGCAGGCGATCGCACTGGTAGATCACAAAGAGATGGTCGAGATTACACATAATCTTGTGACAAGACGCCAGAAGTTAAGAGACCGGATGGAATACAATCTGAACACGATACAGGAACAGAAAAAAGAAGCAGAACAGCTGATGGATAAAGTGGGAGATAAGAAAGCCCAAGTGCAGGAAATTATTCAGGCGGTGGATCGTCTGACGGAAACTATGTAAATGAGACAAGAAGGAGGACATTTTTGATTACTACAATTCTTTTAGTGACAGCAGTGATTTTGTTATGTTTGTTTTTGACCCGTATTTCCGGTAAGATCGGAATGCCCGCCCTGTTAGCGTTTATCGTTTTGGGAATGGTGTTCGGAACAGACGGGATCCTAAAAATCCCGTTTGACGATTTCTCCGTGGCAGAAGAGGTCTGCTCGGTGGCATTGATCTTTATCATGTTTTACGGTGGCTTTGGAACAAACTGGAAGCAGGCAAGACCGGTTGCAGGAAAAGCAGTATTGCTCTCGAGTGTCGGAGTATTGGTAACGGCACTGCTGACCGGATTATTCTGTTATTTTGTATTGCATTTTACCTTCTGGGAGGGAATGCTGATGGGAGCAGTCGTGAGTTCTACCGATGCGGCGAGCGTGTTCTCCATCCTGCGTTCCAAAAAACTGGATTTAAAATACAATACGGCTTCCCTGCTTGAAATCGAGAGTGGTAGTAATGATCCGTGTTCTTACATGCTTACGGTGATCATCTTAAGCGTGATGAGCGGGGATGTGTCCGGTGGGTCACTTGTCTTACTGATCATCACGCAGGTCGTATTCGGTATCCTGGTCGGCATCGTTGTGGCGAAGGCTGCCGGATTTGCACTGACGAAAATTACATTTTCCAACGATGGATTTGATACGATTTTTGTCTTTTGTATGGCGTTGCTTGCTTATGCGGCAGCATCTGCACTCGGTGGAAATGGATATCTCTCCACTTACATAGCAGGTATTCTGTTAGGAAACATGTCCCTGCACAACAAAAAATCACTGGTACATTTTTTCGATGGTGTGACCGGGCTGGCGCAGATGCTGATCTTTTTCCTGCTCGGACTGCTTGCATTTCCATCCCAGATGCCGCAGGTATTGCTTCCGGCGATCGCGATCGCCCTGTTTTTAACGTTTGTTGCGCGTCCGGCGGCGGTGTTTGCCATGCTTTCCCCACTCAAATGTCCGATCGGGCAGCAGATATTCATCTCGGCAGCAGGATTAAGGGGAGCAGCATCTATTGTATTTGCGATCATGGCGACCGTGAGCCCGGCTTATATGAAAAATGATATTTTTCACATTGTCATCTGCATCGTATTATTCTCGATCAGTTTTCAGGGCTCGATCCTTGGATTTGCAGCCAAAAAGCTGGATATGATGGATGAAAACGCAAACGTTATGAAAACGTTCAGTGACTATTCGGATGAGATGCCGGTGGAGTTTGTCAAGATCTCCATCAAACCGGGGCATCCATGGGAAAACCAGTTTGTCCGTGATATCGTTTCCCTGCCGGATCTTCTGATGGTATTGATCTTAAGAGGAGAAGAGCGGATCATTCCAAATGGAAATACGAAGATTTTAGTCGGAGATAAGATCGTGCTCAGTGCCCTTTCGCCGGGAGAAGAGCTTGGTATCTTCATTTCGGAATATCATGTGGAACCGGATTCGGATATGGTGGGGAAACCGCTTGCCAGATTAAAATTTGGCGAGGGGAAACTGGTCTTATTATTGAAGAGAAATGAAAAAGTTGTGATCCCAAACGGACAGACCGTTGTGCGTGGGGATGATGTGCTTGTGATCAGTCAAAGCTAAAAAACCTCACCCTGAAGTTTTTCAGGGTGAGGTTTTTTGATAATGGAAAAGTGGTTACTTTCCACATCCCGGGTCAAATTCAGGGTTGCACATATAGAAGTTTTTGCTGTCAAGTTCATCCTGTACCATGCGCAGTCCCTCACCGAAACGCTGGAAATGCACAACCTCACGTTGCCTTAGGAAACGGATCGGGTCGCAGACTTCCGGGTCTTTGACCAGACGGAGGATATTGTCATAGGTCGTACGCGCTTTCTGTTCTGCAGCCAGATCTTCAAATAAGTCTGTGATCGCATCGCCTTTGGACTGGAACTCGCAGGCGTTGAACGGGATTCCTCCGGCAGCCTGTGGCCAGATTCCTGCAGTATGGTCGACATAGTAAGGCGCAAAGCCCTGGGCTTCTAATTCTTCTGCACTTAAGCCTTTGGTGAGCTGGCGGACAATGGCACCGACCATTTCAAGGTGGGCGAGTTCTTCCGTCCCGATATCCGTCAACAGCCCCGCAACTTTCCGGTAAGGCATACTGAAACGCTGCGACAGGTATCGGAAGGATGCGGCAGCTTCTCCATCAGGACCACCATACTGGCTGATGATGATCTGCGCGATCTTGGCATTCGGTTTTGTGATATTGACCGGATACTGTAAACGTCTTTCATAATTCCACATCTAGCAGGCACCTCCTTCCCAAGGCAGGGGCACATCTGCCCAGTCCCAGTTACAGGTTGGATTGGCGGAATCAATGGTCAGAGGACCAAAGCGTTCGGCATAAACGCGCAAGGCATTCCGCCGTAGATCCATATAATGGTTAAAGTAATCAATGGCGTCTTTGTCATCTGGATGAGTGTCCAGATATTCCGTAATGTCAACAACGGCAAAGCTGACCATATTGATCCAGTGCAGCAGTTGGGCGTTTGTCATCTGGGAAAGGTTCATACTCTTGCACACCTCCCCGCTGCCAGAAATGGCATATCAAGTTCCGGGAAAATGGTGCCCACTTCGAGGGCATGGTCCGGTTCATAGGTGTTGGAAAAACATTGCCAGGGAATATATGCCATGGCAAGAGAAAAGTCGCCGGTCAGAGAAACCGCTTCTGGTACACAATGATTGGATCGGTCCGGCATAGGTCTGCATTCTCTGACGGCAGGTGCAGTGGAAGAGCGAGTCATTCTGCAGCCGCCACAGTCTGTAGATGGTGTCATATGATAATTTCGCATAGATAGAAAATCCTTTCAACACAATGGTTTTTCTATAGATTATGTCGGGAAGTGTGGGTTTGTGCACAGTCGCAAAATGAAAAATATTTGGACATTCAAAATATTTTTGTTGACAAGAATTAGGAAATTCGATATAGTTATAATAAATTAACGCGTTAAAAAATATAAAAATTTTATAAACTATTTATAAAATAGGAGTGAGGTTAAGAATGGATAATAATACAAATGTAACAAACCCGGAAGACAAAGGTGGATTTTTATGGGGACTGCTTGGATGCTGTATCCCATTAGTAGGTCTGATCTTATTCTTAGTATGGAAAGACAATAAGCCAAAAACTGCAAAAGCAGCTGGAATTGGTGCAATCGTAGGAGTTGTTGTTTCTGTACTGTGCTACATCCTTGCAATGGTATTAGGACTTGGTGCTTATGCAGCATTGGGTATGTAGGATCGGTGACAAAACAGGCAGATTTTTAAGGATCATGTTTGGCTGCCACGCGAGAGCGGATCGCTCGTTTTTCTTTCGTGGCAGACAGTTCCCAATCTGTGCGAGATGTACCGGAGAACTGGTCGGGATGATCGCAGGGATACCGATCGCGGTGGTGCTTGGTGTACCGCGGTTTTGGTATGTGGTATTGCTTATGATCCCGATGTTGCTCGATGGGTTTATACAACTGCTTACCTCATATGAGAGCAGGAATATCCGCAGGTTGTGGACCGGTATTCTGTTTGGCATTGCATTTATCTTTTTTCTGATCTATTTTCACAGGACCTGTGTCTATATCGCAGGAGAGATCTTAAAACTGTTCATGGATCCGGAGAAGGTAGAGCGTGCGGTCAGAGCATTTACATAAGGAAAGTATCGTAAAAAGAGGCAGAGATGCCTCTTTTTTTGTTATACATAGAAAATATAGAAAAACCTAACTTTTAAACAAACAAAACGGCAGAAAATGGTAAAATAGAAATAAAAAGTTAGGATTTTGAAGAAAAAGATACGAAAATAAAACCTAACTTCTGTGTAGTTGACGCTGCTTAGGAGCAAACGTAAAATATTGAAAAAGGGAGAGATTTGATGGGCGATGGAATAAAAAAGGATGAGAAATTTCCACGGAAAACAAGAGAACTGCTTCGGATCATAAAGAAGGCGGATGAAGCGGACAGGCTATATGAGACGGTGATAGAAGAACTGCAGCACCCGGTCAGCATGCCGGCATTATGGGCATGCAGGGAGTATATCTATAAGCTGCCAGAGGAGGCTTACCATGGGGACGGGATGGAAAGTTACATACTTCTTTCCATCCGGGCGTTACTTGCAACAATGGAGGATGAGCTGGATCTGGCAAAGCAGTTTCTTTCGCAGCTTGGAGAAACACCGGCACATATAGATATCAGCCATTGTACCGGAAGAGATTATATCCGTATGGCGACAGAAATGGTCATGCCGTTTGTCAGTGATAATGAGTTCTTTCATGTCGCTGCGGCATTGACGGATCTAAATTTACCGGTAAAGAATCTGACCTTATCTGCAAGCCGGCCGAGCATTTTAAATGGTTTCAGGGATTTTACCAGATATGGAAGAAAAATAGCAGAGAACAGGACGGCACTTCAGAAAACCATACAGACCCTGTACGGGAATAAGAGCAAAGGAGTTATCGACATTGCCCTTGCAGAATGGTATTACCAGGAAAATGATCCGTTTCATTCGCTTGTGCTGATCACAGGAACGATCCCATTCATGGAAAACAAACGGGATATCCAGTGTCTGTTTGTGGCGATGGCATTGCAGATGAAGATCCTGCTTTTAAACGGACAGATAAAAGCAGCGGAGCCGCTGGTGGCACAGATAAAGACACAGATCGAAAAATGGGGCTGGGAAGAACTGATGAACAGTTTAAAGGCACTGACGGCATGGGCGGCATGCTATGACGGAAACATGGATGTCGTGCAGGAATGGATGGCGGGCAGTGCCCCGGATGAGACAAAGCCGATCTACATGATGGATGTATATGCGTACCTTGTAAAGATCCGGTGTTATCTGTTCGCCGGAAAACATATGCTGGCACTGGTGCTTGCAAAACGGATGCTTCATATATTAGAAAAATGCAACCGTTATATGGACATCTGTGAATGTCACATGATGATCGCGATCGCCTGCTACAAAGCGGACAGCATGGACGATATGTGTGAGGAGCTTGAGCAGGCACTCCTGCTTGCCAAACGCTATCATTATATCAGGCTGTTAGCAGATGAAGGTGCGTATATGGAAAAAATGCTCCGTGTGTATCGGGAGAAAAAGGGAACAGACGATTTTACGGATCAGATCTTAGAGCTTGCCATGGATGTGGCAAAGCGGCTTCCGGATTATATGAAGTCACCGGAGGAGTATGCGGTGGTATTGACACCGACAGAAAAAAAGGTATTAAAGCTGATGGCAGATGGATTTTCCTATGAACAGATAGGAGAAAAACTGAACAAGAAAGTGGGAACTGTAAAATATCACACTTCCGGGATATTCCGCAAACTGGGAGTGAAGAACAGACAGCAGGCAGTGAAGCGGGCTGCTCAGATTGAGTGGATGTAGGGCTGCGGAAAGGAGAGGTTTATGAGAGGAACAAAAGGAAGGAAAGTGAAGAAAAAAATAGCCATGGTTCTTGCGGCATTGATGATGATTTCGGGGATCGATGTATCGGGGGAAAACGTGGTAAAGGCGGCAGAGGAAACTACAGCAGCTGCTGTAGCAGAAAGTATGCCTCAAACGCTGACTGTAACAGAGAGCAGTGGTGACGATAAAGCAATTATCACAGAGGGCAAGTTACAGGATGATGGAATTGACAATAACGAAGCTGCAATATATCAAGGTGAAAACTGGTATTATGACAGCACAACAAATCAGCTTATAATGAATAATGCATCCATTAAGAATATTCAGAGTAATAATGGTGATCTTACAGTTTTGCTATATGGTGAAAATACAATAAGCGAAAACTTTTATTTTTACATAGATGCAGAAAAAGAAAATACACTGAAAATAATGGGCTGCGATAATAAGGGAAGTCTGACAGTTGCCGGTGAGATTAGGGATGGAAGTGGACGTGCGGGTATATATCCGGGAATAGCGAACCTGAATATTACAGATGCAAAGATAAAATTTTCCAGGATTCTTTTTGAAGGCAGTTTAGTCATAGAAAACAGTGAAGTTATCGGAAGTAGTGAGGACCGCGCAATTGATGTTGATGGTGTGACTATAACAAACAGTTATATTGAGGCAATATCTGATTCTTTTGTGTCATTTGCCTATTCGGAAATTGTATGTATATCAGGTAGTCAGATTGTGATGGAAGGCGGAAAAGATGATTATGATGATAGCATTTTATATAATAATAAAACTTATAACTCTATTATCACACTGAAATGGAAAGAATCAGGTGCTACAGTTTCGAAAACAAATGTATATGGCATAGCATCATTAAAGAAAGATCTGACACTGGAAAGCACAGACAGCATCAATTTTTATGATGAGAATGCAAGAATTGCTAATATGGAGATGCTCAGTGTCAAAGATGGGGCTGGTGTTTTGGTACGTGATTCAGAGCATAAGCATAATACCGATGGCGGTATTAAATATACATGGAAAAATGACAGTGAACATACGAAAGGATTAGTATGTAGAAACTGTCCGATTGCTTACGTCGCAGAAGTAACAGAAGCACATAGTCCGGATGAGAGTGGTATCTGTGTATGCAGCAAAGCATATCAGCCGGCAGTGCTTACAACAGACAAGTATGATATGGATAAGGACGGTGTATATGATAAGGTTTACGAAATCAGCAATGCAGATCAGCTATACTGGTTTGCGGATAAGATAAATAATGAGAATTATACATCCGGTAACATAAACGCTGTCCTTACAGCGGACATTGTTGTAAATGAAAATGTTCTGAAGTCTGACGGAACATTGAATGATGGAACATTTACAGATTGGACACCGATTGGAATGTGGGCTGGTGATGATGAGTATTATTCTTACTCGGGCATCTTTGATGGACAAAACCATACGATCAGTGGATTGTATTTGAATCAAATGGGAATGGCAGGTTGTGTAGGATTATTTGGTCATGTAGGAAGTGGGGGTAAGGTTTCCAATGTAAGAGTGTTGGATTCTTATTTTAGTGTAAATGGTGGTGTTGGAGGTGTATGCGGATATAATGATGGAACAATAACAAACTGTTATAATGCAGGTATGATCAATAAATTAACAGATGATTATACGAATGACTTCGGAGGTGTGTGCGGATATAATACCGGAACAATCATAGACTGCTATAATACAGGCAATGTAAGTGGTGTTAATTATAATGGAGGTGTATGCGGAGATAATGATGGAACAATCATAAACTGTTATAATACAGGTGGTGTTAGTGGCGATTATCATGTTGGTGATATATGTGGAGATAATTATGGTGCTACAGTAACAAACTGTTACTACCTGTCTGATACCGAAATTGATCATAAGGATGGAACAGCTGGAAAAACAAAGGAACAGTTTGCAAATGGCGAAGTTGCTTATCTCTTACAGGCTGACCGGACAGAAACGATCTGGGGACAGACCATCGGAACAGACCTCTATCCGGTATTAGGCGGTAAGAAAGTTTATCAGAACAGGGAATATGACAGCTGTGACGAAAGTGGAAATGTAGTCGCTTATCTTTATTCCAATGAACAGGAAAATAAATATACGCATACCCTGGTCAAGACGGATCGAAAAGCAGACTGTGTAACGGCAGGCGAAGATGAATACTGGACCTGCAGTGTCTGCGGAAAGATGTTTCGCGATAAAGAGGGGGAGAATGAGATCAGCAGTATCCCGGTGATCGACGCATTGGGTCATACGATGAAAAAAGTTCCTGCCAGAGAAGCCACCGAAAAAGAAACCGGAAATATCGAATATTATGTCTGCAGTGTCTGTCAGAAATATTTTTCCGATGAGGCAGGAAAAAATGAGATCACAGACAGGACAAGTGTTGTGATCCCGGGAAAGGAAGTGACACCGGCGGACTCCACAGAAAGCACGGAACAGCCGGATACAGGCTCCATGGAACCGCAGAATACAGGTTCCACGGAAAATACGGAGCAGACAACACCGACTCCAAAAAAGAAAGGCACTAAATTTAAGGATTCTTCCGGCAGCCAGTACAAGGTAACAAATTCGAGCAGGAAAAATCCAGCCGTAGAGTATGTCAGACCAAAGAGCAGCGTGAAGGGAACGATAAAGATCCCTGCAACGGTGAAATACGTCGGAGTGACTTACAAAGTAACCTCGGTCGCAGACAGGGCATTCCGCAACAATAAAAAGGTAACGAATCTCACAGTCGGCAAAAATGTCACGAAGATCGGCAAAAATGCGTTCAGCGGCTGCAAAAATCTAAAGACACTTACGATCAGGTCGACGAAGCTTACGAAAAAGGGACTTGCAGGCAGTTCATTTAAGGGGATCAGTAAGAAAACCATGGTCAAAGTGCCGAAAAACAAATTGAAAGCATACAAGAAGCTGTTGCAGTCAAAGGGACTGGATAAAAAGGTAAAGGTAAAATAGGAAATGCTTGACTTTCGTATGGATAGGTATTACTATTAAAAATTAGTTGAGAATAACTATCAATAAAACGAGGGATAAAACATGACATTAGAAGCATTGCCAGTGGGAAAAACAGCACAGATCAAAGAAGTTGGCGGAGAGGGTGCACTCAGATGCCGGCTGCTTGATATGGGACTGATACCGGGGACACTTGTCACCGTAATAAAGATCGCACCAATGGGAGATCCCATTGAATTAAGACTCCGTGGATATGAACTGACAATCCGGATGGAAGATGCAAGAAAAATTGTATTGCAGGAAGAGACAGAAGAAAAACCAAAAGTGGAGGAGACATTATGATATTTGCACTGGCAGGGAATCAGAACTGTGGCAAAACAACACTATTTAACCAGTTAACCGGTGCAAATCAGCATGTTGGTAATTTCCCAGGAGTAACGGTTGACCAGAAGATAGGCGAAATCCGGTCTGCAAAAGACTGTTCGGTGGTGGATCTGCCTGGTATCTATTCTATCCGGCCATATACCAACGAGGAAATCGTGACAAGAGACTTTATCTTAAATGAAAAGCCGGATGGGATCATCAATATCGTGGATGCAACCAATATAGAGCGTAATCTCTATCTGACGTTACAGCTATTGGAGATGCATATTCCTATGGTACTGGCTTTAAATATGATGGATGAAGTACGTGGAAACGGTGGCGCAATTGATGTCAGGGGAATGTCGGAACGTCTTGGCATTCCGGTCATTCCTATCAGCGCAGCAAAAGATGAGGGAATCGAGGATCTGATCGAGGTTGCCATTCAGACGGCAAAAAGAAAGGAATACCCGAAAATAACGGATTTTTGTGAACAGGGACCGGTACATCGCTGCATTCATGCTGTTTCCCATCAGGTGGAGGATCATGCGGCGAAAATCGGAATGTCACCGCGATTTGCAGCAACCAAGATTGTTGAAAATGACTCCGATATCATAGAGCGGCTTGCGTTATCAGACAATGAACTTGAAATGATGGAACACAGTATCGAGGAGATGGAAAAGGACAGAGGACTGGACCGTAATGCCGCATTAGCAGATATGCGTTACCAGTTTATCGAGAAAGTCTGCGATAAGACTGTAAAAAAATGTCAGGAGAGTAAGGAACACATCAGAAGCGTAAAGATAGACGGTGTGCTGACCAATAAATATCTTGCAATCCCCATGTTTTTGGGCATCATGATACTGATCTTCTTTCTGACATTTCATGTGGTCGGAGCTGCATTAAGCGACCTTCTGGCAGAGGGCATCGATTTTGTGACAGCAGCGTGTGACAGGGGACTTACAGCCTATGGCATCAATCCAGTGGTTAAAAGTCTGATCATTGATGGCGTATTTGCAGGCGTGGGAAGTGTGTTAAGCTTCCTGCCGGTTATTGTTGTGTTGTTTTTCTTCTTATCTATATTAGAAGATACAGGATATATGGCGAGAATTGCCTTTGTTATGGATACATTTCTCCGTAAAATTGGTCTTTCTGGAAGAAGTTTCGTACCGATGCTGCTCGGATTTGGCTGTTCTGTACCAGCAGTAATGGCAAGCAGAACTCTTTCTTCAGAAAGAGACAGGAATCTCACGATCATGCTTATTCCATTTATAAGCTGTTCGGCAAAAATACCAATCTATACCGTATTTACAGCAGCATTTTTCCCACATAGAGGCGTACTTGTTATGTCCTGCCTCTACTTTGGCGGAATCGTAATTGGAATTTTGATGGCATTAATTTTCAAAAAGGTTTTATTTGCCGGAAAGCCAATGCCGTTTGTCATGGAACTTCCGAATTACCGTTTTCCTTCCGCAAAGAGTGTATTCCAGTTGATGTGGGATAAGGCAAAAGATTTTATCCAGAGAGCGTTTACCGTTATTTTCATGGCGACACTGGTGATCTGGTTCCTGCAGACATTCAATACACATCTGAGCATTGTAACAGATTCCAAAGACAGTATTCTGGCAATGGTGGCAAGTGTGATTGCTCCGATCTTCAAACCAATGGGATATGGAGACTGGAGGATTTCCACA